>JAZUGF010000119.1:0-25730 GCA_045641065.1 Paludibacteraceae bacterium
AACAAAAATATGAGAACTCAAAGAATAATTTGAGCAAGGAAGAACAAGTAAACATACAGAGTATGTTCATCACTATAATAGAAGAGCTTAAACAGAAGTATTAATATCAATTGAAGTACAAATTCAAATCGTATAATCGTCAGCCGCGTGTTTCTATCATTTTCCATCTAAAATAATCCGTTTTTTATTTCATTTCATATCTGAAACTTGAATTCACGAACTTGAATCACAAAAAAAAACACATTTTTCATCATTTTTTTCGATTTTATTTGCAGTTATCAAAAAAAGCAGTATCTTTGCATCGTTTTTAAGAAATGACCTAAAAACAATGGATCGGTAGCTCAGTTGGTAGAGCAACAGACTCTTAATCTGTGGGTCGTGGGTTCGACCCCCACCCGGTTCACTAGACGAGACGTAAAGTCTCGTTAAATTTTTGGAGAGATGTCAGAGTGGTCGAATGAGCCGGTCTTGAAAACCGGTGTACTCGTAAGGGTACCGGGGGTTCGAATCCCTCTCTCTCCGCTTAAGTAATGATGCCGGCTACTTCAGTCGGTATTTTTTTGCATCAATTTTATTGTTTACTAAATTATATTTGCGAAATGAAGTATCTCGTTTTGTTTTTTGCACTTTTAGGTATAACTTCTTCTTACGCTTTGGAAGGTCAAGGCACTCCTGAATCCCCTTTCATAATTTCTACAGAAAACGATTTGTTCAGTTTTGCTGACACCGTGAATTTAGGATACGACTCTGCTCATGCTGTACAATCAGCAGATATCGTTTTGGAGAAAGAATGGAATCCATTCGGTAATGGGAAAAATAAATATAAAGGCTCGTATGATGGCCAGAACTTCAAGATAGAAAACCTTACTATTAAGAATGACTCAGTCAGCAAACTCGCATTCTGTTCCTACGCCAAACATGCTACCTTAAAAAACATTCATCTAAAGAATTGCAATATATCAACGACAATGAGTTCTGCCGCAGGTATATGTGCATATGCAGAGTATACTACTATTGATGGTTGCGTTGTGGAAGGTTCCATTTCATCATATAATGGATGTGCAGGTATCGTAACTGATTTATCGTATGCATCAATAGTAAAAAACTGTACCAATAAAGCTTCAATAACAGTCAGCATGAATAATGCTGGAGGTATATGTGAAACAGCTCAGTCGAATTCAAAAATCATCAATTGTTTTAATGAAGGAAACATTGTCGGAAAGAGATCATTAGGTGGCATTGTCGGAAACATATACAGCAATGGAGTAATAGCTTATTGTGGTAATGTGGGCAACGTGACTGACATTTCTGCTTCAGGAGATTATATTGCAGGTTTGGCAGGCAAACTAAAAAGTTCTGTGTTGATCTGTTCTTACAACACAGGAACAATCAAAGGAGGAGCTTATCAGACAGGTGCTCTTACTGCCGGAGATAATTTGCAAGACACTATTTTCAAAAACTGTTTCTATAAAGAAAATTGTGCTACTCTTGGAGACGGTTCAAAAACATACGCTTTAGGAGTTCAGAAAGGTTGGATTCCTCGAGATGACAAAAAGCGATCTGTCATTACATTTAACGACAGCAGTATGGTTTCTTCTGGTGCATTATGTTGCCTGCTCAACAATAACATGCCGGGCGATTCTATTGTATGGTTTCAAAAATGTGGAGAGGGATATCCAAAAACTGATTCTACTCTTGGAACTGTATATATGGCCACTGAAATCGGATGCGACGGATTACACAATAACAATACAACTTTCCAAAACACAAAGCCAGATAATGTAGACATCCAAAGCCATGACTTTGACGCTTACAAATGTAAACGCTGTGGATATGTTATTCCTGATTACGTTAAGATGGTTAATGGATTCTATCCTATTTCAAATGCAGACGAGCTAAGATGGTTTGCCGAGTTTGTAAACAATGGACATTACGACGTCGATGCAAAACTGACTGACGACATCTATTTGAACGACACTTGTATTTCCAACATTATTGAAGACTCCACACTATCCATCAACATCTGGACTCCAATAGGAAAAGCAAATCCATATACTGGATCATTTGACGGACAGGGTTTCTCTATTTCAGGTTTGTATTTCAATACAAATTATGATCGCAACAACTCTGAGGATTTCGAAAAGATAGGATTATTCGGATCTCTGGACCATGCGGAAATCAAAAACGTGACAATAGATTGTTCTTACGTATATGGAAGTATTTATGTAGGTTCAATCGCAGGCTATTTGATTGACCATGTGACTATTGAAAATTGCCATAACCATAGTACTGTGAACGGAGGTCATCTTATGGGAGGTGTGGTCGGTCATATCGACGGCAAATATAACACTGTCATCGGATGCTCTAATTCAGGAACAATAGACGCAGTTGAGAGCTACGGTGAAGGATATATTGGAGGAGTAATTGGATGTATTTATGGTGATTCTACATATGTCAGAAAATGTTGTAATTACGGCACAATCTCTGGACCATTGCTCATTGGAGGTGTAGTCGGCTATTCCTCTAACTTTATCGATATCGACGCTTGTTATAATGTTGGAGACATCACAGGATTAGGTAATATCGGAGGTATCGGATCTATTTATAAAAATGCAGACTTCAGACTAACACGTTGTTTCAATATAGGAAAAATAACAAATCTCGCAACCAGTTCACGCAACAATGCTATGGATGCGTTATGCAACGTGACAAATGATAAAGAAAAATGCCACGACAACTATTATTTGTACGACCTTGACCATCCAAGTTCGAGCATAGGATTCGCTACGCCTATAATGGATTTTGAAAGCGGACAGGTTTGTTATCTTTTGAACAATATGGTTACTGATGGAACACAACCATTCTATCAGAATTTGGCAGAAGTTCGTGGAGATACCGCAGGACTCGACATTGCAAACGGCATAATCGACAAGCATCCAGTGTTGGACAAGAGTCATCGCACCGTCTACTTCGAAAACAAATATTTCAATTATATAGAGATAACAAGTTTGGAAGAAAATCCTGCAGACAACTCTCTTTCAATCCACATTCAAGACAAAGATATCATTATATCAGAAGTCGACGGAATTGTCACTCTCTACGACATTTACGGTCATATGTTGCAGAAAGAATCATGTGACGGAGGAAATGACGTTAGACTAAGAGTTCCAAATCAAGGAATATATTTTGTTGTAGTAGGAGACAATCTTTACAAGATCAGAGTCAAATAACAAGAAAGACACGGCATAATGATTATTGTCGTGTCTTTTATTTTTACGTAAGTACAATACCCAAAATTAGGTATCACACAATATACCTAAATCCACTATCTTTGCATCAAAATAATGGTGGACTATGAAGGCAATGAAAATGTACGAGGCTGGAGACAAGATGATTAGCCTCATCCGCGACAATTACAATATCCTACAGTCGTTGAACTCGTTTGGCATCTCCCTCGGTTTTGGTGATAAAACCGTGGACGAGACTTGCCGTGCCAACAAGGTCGACACAGCCACATTCCTTGCTGTGGTAAACCTTACTATCAATGGCACAAGCGACTACGACATAGATAAATTGTCGGCGTCTACCCTTCTCCACTACCTTACTGCAGGTCATCGCTATTATCTCGATTACCAGTTACCTTTCGTGCGACGTGAACTTGAAGCTGCTGTCGGTGATAGTTCCGATTTGTCTCACAATCATAACGACAACGTCGACAGACTAATCTTAGAACTTTACGATCAGTATTCACGTGAGATTCGCAAGCACATGAACTACGAGGAGAAGACTCTATTCCCATACATTGAGAAACTGCTTCAGGGAGAAGCGTCGACTACATATAGCATTGACACTTTTGCCAAACATCATACAGAGGCAGATAAGAGTTTGAAGGAGTTGAAAAACCTTATCCTTAAGTATCTACCGAACGATATAACAAACAGCAATCGTTTGACTTCTGCCCTATATTTCATCTACAATAATGAGGACTGGCTTGCCAACCATCAGGAGGTGGAGGACAAGATCTTCGTTCCGCTTATCCGTAAGATAGAAAACGATTTGAAATCAGAGCGAATAAACAGCGTTATTTCGGCTTTTGCCAACGCAGACGTGGAAACTTCTAGCGAAGTGATTTCGGACCGTGAAAAGGAGGTTATTATTGCTGTAGTGCAGGGAATGAGCAATAAGGAGATTGCCGACCATCTTTGCATCTCTGTAAACACTGCCATTACACATAGGAAAAATATCGCAAGAAAACTGCAGATTCATAGTCCAGCCGGACTGACTATCTACGCCATCGTAAATGGCTTGGTGGATATTGACGCTCTTAAGAAATAAATGCGGAATTAGGAATGCGGAATTATCGCCCCCTGCTGTCCCGTGCCTTACGACACTGTCGTAAGGCTATTTATTAGCCAGAAGGATAGCACGACAGGCAATCTCATCCTTCTTTAATTGCTCCTTCAATTCCTCCACGGAATCAAATTTAATACTTCCTCTGACTCTCTCGATAAAGTCTACTGTTACCCTCTTTCCATACAAATCACCGGAGAAATCGAACAGATAAGCCTCAACACTTATTTTTCCCGTGTTGACGGTAGGGCGCGAACCGATGTATAGCATCGCATTGTAGTTATGCTCTTCCACTGTCACTCTCACTGCATACACTCCATCTTTAGGCAGCATACGACAATCTTCATAGGATATATTTGCTGTAGGGAACCCTATGGTTCTGCCCATTTGATAGCCTTTGACAATCTCTCCCGACAATGTATAGTGTCCACCTAATAATGATGAGGCTTTTACAACGTCGCCTTCAGAAATTGCTTTTCTCACTGCCGATGAACTGACATTCAATTCGTCTACAATTAGCGGAGTCGACTGAACCACTTCAATTCCAATCTCTTTTCCAAACTCTACGTAATCCTCGAATTTCTCGCTACGATTATGTCCGAATCTGTGGTCGTAGCCAATCATAAGGCATCGGACGGTTAGATTATCGTGTAGCAGTCGCATAAACTCCTGTGCGGACATCTGCGACAATCCCTGAGTGAATTCCGTCACTACAATATAATCTAATCCTGTTTCTTCAAGAAGAGCGATTTTTTCTTCTGTTGTGGTAATTAGCGACGGAATATAATCGGAATGAAGCACCTGACGTGGATGAGTACGGAATGTAAGCACCGCAGATGCCAATCCTTTATCTTTGGCAATTCTCGACAACTCCGACACCAAATAACGGTGGCCAAGATGCACACCGTCGAAGAAACCAATGGTTAGAGCCAACGGTTTCTCTGGTCTTGAATTGAATATGTCGATTACGTTTGCCATTGTTTTGTGTCATGACTATGTCATGAGCAAATTATATTTGCATGTATCAAAAAAGGGCAGGGATAAACCCTGCCCCTACATTTTTCTTAATTAAAAATTAGGAAGAAGGTATCCATTCTGGTTAGCAAAGATGTTATCAATGCTGTTGATTTCCAAGAATGTGTTTCCTCCACCCTCACCTGGAGCCTGGCTTCCACTGATGTAAACCACACGGTCGTGGAATTTCAAGTATCCATCTTCGATAAGCATCTTAAGTGCTGCGAAGAAATAGTGACGGTTGTCTTCCTTTGGAGCCTGATAGATTGGAATTACTCCGTATGACAATGCCAACTGACGGATCAATCTCTCCTTATAACAGATTGCCAACACGATTGTATCTCCACGATATGCAGCGATGAAACGTGCTGTGCGGCCTGTTGTACTATCAGTGACGATTGCCTTTGTGTGAAGCAACTCTGCTGAACGTGCAGCCTGCTCTGTCAAATATGAAGTGATATCATCTGAACCTGTTGCCAATGGCACCTTGATATCATTATCTTTCAACTTAGTCTTCTCAGCCTCCTCAGCGATCTTACTCATTGTAGAGATTGCCTCGATTGGATACTTACCGTAAGCAGTCTCACCACTTAGCATCAATGCATCTGTACGGTAGAAGATTGCGTTTGCGATATCTGTAACCTCAGCACGAGTTGGGCGAGGATTCTTAATCATTGAGTGAAGCATCTGTGTTGCCACGATAACTGGCTTACGTGCAAGCACACACTTACGGATAAGTACACGTTGGATTCCAGGGATCTTCTCCTGTGGAACCTCAATACCCAAATCTCCACGTGCAATCATAACACCGTATGCAGCTTCAAGGATTTCGTCGATATTGTCGACACCCTCTTGATTCTCTATCTTAGCGATGATCTTGATTGGGCTGTTGTGCTCGTCAAGGATCTTCTGGATATCAAGCACGTCCTGCTTTGAGCGGACAAATGAGTGTGCGATGAAATCCACATCATGCTCAATAGCGAATAAGATATTATGCTTGTCTCTTTCTGTTAGCGACGGAAGGTTGATTCTAACACCTGGTACATTGACGCTCTTACGTGAACCAAGTTCACCATCGTTGTGAGCCTCACAAGTCAAACATTCGTCATTCTTGCTCAATACCATGACGTCGATCTCACCGTCGTCGAATAGAATATGATCTCCGACCTTTACATCCTTTACAAAATCAGGATAAGTAACGTAGATCTCACCTGGCTTACTATTCTTAGTAGCGTCGCCTGCAATCTTGATGATATCACCACTCTTAATCTGAATCTTAGTGTGACCATCGTCACCTTCAAGAGTAGTAGTACGAACCTCTGGACCCTTTGTGTCCATAAGGATACCGATTTCTGGCGAAACGGCTCTTACATTGTTGATGATACGAAGGAATCCCTCGTCTGTGATGTGAGCAGAGTTCATCCTGGCCACATTCATTCCGTTTTCCCAAAGCTGACGTACGAAATCTACTTCGCAACGAATGTCAGAAACGGTGGCTATGATCTTAGTTTTTTTAGCCATAATAATATTTCAGTCGTTAAAAATTACTCTTTGTCTTCTTCCTTTGACTTGTTGTATTCGATTAAAGCCTCGATAGCAAGTCTGTATGAATCCATACCGAAACCAAGGATTGTACCCCAGCAAGCGGCAGTAAGGAATGATTTGTGACGGAACTCCTCTCTCTTGTGAGTGTTAGAGATATGTACCTCAATCACCGGACACTTGATAGCACGGATTGCGTCAGGAATAGCCACTGATGTATGAGTGTAAGCACCTGCGTTAAGCACAATACCGTCAGAAATAAAACCTGTTTCCTGGATTGTGTCGATAAGTTCTCCCTCGACATTTGACTGGTAGTATTCAATATTTACATCAGGGTAACGCTGTTTAAGCACATCCAAATAGTCTTCAAATGACTGACTTCCGTAGATAGTTGGTTCTCTCTTGCCCAAAAGATTAAGATTGGGTCCATTGATAATAATGATATTCATTCCTTTGCTTTGATGTGTTACAAAAACGGCACAAAATTACGCAATTTTATCCAAGTCGCAAAAAATCATCTTATATTTGTGAAAAATAACGAAAACGAAGAAGAAAACGAAAACACAGTCTTCGTTTTCGTCTTCGTTTTCGTCATTATGAATATAGATAAATTCCGACACGAGCCAATGGTACGCGACTATGAGCAATATCTCATCGTCGAGCGATCTCTTAGTGGCAACACTAAAGAGGCCTACCTTGAGGACTTGGCGAAATTGCTTTCATATTTTATGGCGGAAAATATTGATCCAGAGAAGGCAACGCTTACCGACTTAGAGTGTTTCGTCACATCGTTGGTGGAGTTGGGAATATCTGCTCGTTCTCAAGCGAGAATCATCTCAGGGATAAAATCCTTTTATAAATTTCTAATATTGGAAGACGCGATTGCTGATGATCCGACGGAATTGCTTGAATGTCCGTCACTTGGTCGTCATCTTCCAGAGGTTCTTTCTATTGAGGAGATCGACGCGATTGAGGCCCAGATAGACACCTCTACTCCAACCGGCAGACGTAATCTTGCCATCATTGAGATGCTCTACAGTTGCGGATTACGTGTATCCGAACTATGCACCCTAAAGATATCCAACCTTGTCCTCGACCAGGAATTCATCGTAGTCTTCGGTAAGGGAGACAAACAACGTCTTGTGCCAATTGGAGAAGGAAGCATAGACATTGTGAAAGATTGGATCAACGATCGTATGGAGATGGATAATGTGAAAGATAGTGAACGAGACTATCTATTCCTTTCAAACCGTGGCAAGCACATCTCCCGCATCACCATTTTTGTGTTAATCAAAGAATTAGCAGAGAAAGCCGGAGTAACTAAAAATATTAGTCCACACACTTTCCGTCACTCGTTTGCCACTCACCTGCTTGAAGGTGGAGCCGATCTACGTAGCATCCAAGAGATGTTAGGACACGAGTCTATCCTGACAACAGAAATCTACACACACATCAACGTCGATCATTTACGTGATCAAATTATGCAGTACCATCCACATTGCCAATAGTTTAGAGTTTAGAGCATAAAGTTTAGAGATATTGATGTCAAACAACATCTATATCTTAAGACTTAGATAATTCAAAATAGATTATTTTTGCCACGACTATCTTGCAATTTGGACTATGAGACACATAATCATATATACTTTACTTCTATTTTTTGTATCTGCAACGTCGGCTCAAACTATCTTCCGTATACAGGATGAGACTCAGCTACTACATCTTCCAGAATTGAGCGATGACTATTTCCAGACCACAAACGCCACAATTGACGAACTTACAGATATCACAAACCGTATGCCAGGCAATGCGTCCGCATATATGCAGCTTTGCTACAAGTTGAAACGTGAGGAACGTCATGATGAGGCTGTCGACGCCATCAAACAAGCCATGCGCGCTAATCCTACAAATGTGGACCTTATCAACATGGCTGGTGCAATTCTTCTTCACAACCATCAGTATGACGATCTCGAAAAGATTTGCCAAGTGGCAGTGAGCAGGGATCCTAAACTGGCTGACGCCTATAATATTCTTGGAATCATAGCCCAGGAAAAAGGAGAAAACACAAAAGCCATCTACCATTTCAACCATGCGTTGAAAATCAAGAAAAAGAAATACAACGCCATTAAATTTAACCTTGCCAACGCAGAGCGATCATCGAAAAACTATGGGGAGGCTATAAAACTCTATCAGAGCAGTTTGAAGAAATTTATGGCAGACAAGAATTTCGTCTCAGCAAAAAATTTCCGTTTTCACCAGCCCAACAAAGCATGGATTTACAACAATATAGGTCTTACTTTGACATTAGCAGGAGAATACGAAAACGCATTGACAGAATATCGTAAGTCATTACAATACACTAAGAATCCAGGCCGAACATATAACGGTATGGCCTGTACACACTACGAACTCGGCCAACTTGATTCGTGCATCAGATACTTAAACATGGCTATCGAAGTGGCTCCAAGATACGCGTCGCCATACAAGAATCTCGGCAATGTATACTATGAGCAAGGCAAATACGACAAAGCACTTTCTTTTTACGAAAAAGCATACAATCTTGACAAAGATGACGAGTGGCTTCTATGCAAACTCGCGTCGACGCTGAAGAATTTGAAACGTTACGAAGAGGCTATCTCATACTTCTCAAAAGCCACATTGATCGACAAAACAGACCACGAGGCTTATTATCAGATAGGACTTTGCTACCATCGTCTTGAGAATAAAGAACTCGCACAAGAGAACTTCAAAAAAGCAGAGAGATTAGGCAGCATCACAGCAAAAGGTTGGGTCAGAAAATAAAGAAAAAAGAGAGAACCTAGCCGTTAATTTTCATCTTATTCTTTTGCATTTAAACATATATCGCTTACCTTTGCGACAAATTTGTTTAACAATTCTGTTAATGGCAGAAAAAGAAGATAAAATGAATGTGGAGAAAGCGATTCTCGACGCTGCTACAGAAGAATTCCTCAGCAAAGGTTTTTCTGGTGCGCGTACCGTGGCTATAGCAGAAAAAGCAGGAGTCACACACGCTATGCTCCACTATTATTTCCGCACTAAAGAGAAGCTTTTCGAGTGTATTATAGACACCGTGATCAAAGAGCTGATCGACTCCGTGACCGAAGCCTACAAACGTCAGGATGCATCTCTAAGTTTCGAAGACCGAGTGGTGGCAGTGATGAACGCGCACCTCGACTTCATCATCGCCAAGCCTCAGCTTCCATCGTTTCTGTTTATGGAAATATTCCCGTCGACAGAAAACTTCAAATTGATCAAAGAGAAAGCGTCATCCGCTTTAGGTTCACTCAACGCTCAATTAAAAGAGGCTCTTGAAAGTGCCAACAACAACGAAGAGATTGACAACATTTCTCTTCCCATGCTTATTTCCGATGTGGTGACTCTCAACGCAGCCACCGCCATATCATCCCAACTCGCCACAAAACTCTTGAATATCACAAAAGAGGAATATGTGGCAATGAGGAAACAGGAAAATGAGATTTTGATTAGAAAAAGACTAAAGAAGTAGCAAAAAAATAGTACTTTTGCATTTGAAAATATTCGAATATGCAGATTGAAAAAATAAATGTCGGACTGGATGCTGGTAGCACGACGTTGAAAATTGTGGCTACCAACGAATCATGCGAAGTATTATTCACTGACTATAACCGACATAACGCAGACATACCTAAAGCGCTTGCTGACTCACTTGAGCGCTTAAAAAACAAAATAGGCGGCGACGCGATGGTCCGTTTCCAGGCTACAGGTAGTGCTGGAATGGGATTGTGTGAGCGTCTTGGTTTGCCATTCATTCAGGAGGTCGTAGCAGCAACAGAAGTTGTTCTTAAAAAATATCCAGAGACAAAAACGCTTGTTGATATCGGTGGAGAGGATACTAAAATGATCTTCTTCAACAAAAACATGCAGGCTGACATTCGTATGAATGGAAACTGTGCCGGTGGTACAGGTGCATTCATTGACCAGATGGCAATGATACTTGGTGTATCCGTAGCAGAATTGAGCGACATGGCTCTACGTGCTAAAGTTGTACATCCGATCGCAAGCCGTTGTGGTGTGTTCTCTAAAACAGACATCCAGAATCTTATCGCTCTTAACGTATGCCGTGAGGAGATCGCAGCAAGTATTTTCAACGCTGTTGCGACACAGGTGCTTTCTACCCTATCTCGTGGTATGGATATTCTTCCTAAGGTTTTCTTATGTGGTGGACCATTCGCTTACATCCCTGCATTGAGAAAGATTTTCCAGAAGAAGATGGGCATGACCGACGACGATGTCATCTACTCTGAGCATTCAAATGTAATTCCAGCTCTTGGTGCTAGTCTTGCTATCAAGGAAGATGTCCCATTCAAGAGTCTTAACGATTATATTACTCTTCTTAACAATTCCGACAAATCTGCAATCAAGATTAAGAAATCTGGTTTGCAACCTCTATTCACATCTCAGAAAGAGCGTGAGGATTGGGAGAAAGAGAAGAGCAACAACAAGATTGAAAACGTAAACATCGCCGACATTAAAAGCGATGTATGCTATATAGGTATCGACTCGGGAAGTACCACTACAAAGGTTGTGGCTATGGACGAGGACGAGAAGATCTTCTTCACTTTTTATAGAAAGAGCCAGGGACGTCCGTTGGAGACGGTGTGCGAAGGCTTAACTAAGTTGGTGGAGGATGCGAAGGCAGCAGGTAAGAACCTGATTGTCAAGGCAGCATGTTCTACTGGTTACGGTGAAGATTTGATCAAAACAGCCTACGGTCTCGACTACGGTATGGTGGAGACTATCGCCCACTACACTGCAGCCCACAAATTGAATCCAAATGTTTCGTTTATTCTCGACATCGGTGGTCAGGACATGAAGGCTATCTTCGTGGAGAACGGAACAATCAATAAACTTGAGATCAACGAGGCTTGTTCGAGTGGTTGCGGATCTTTCATCGACAGTTTCGCAGCGTCACTTGGCCATCCGATCGAACAATTCGTGGAGAAAGCATTACAGAGCACCAACCCACAGGATTTGGGTACACGATGCACCGTCTTCATGAACTCTAAAGTGCGTCAGTGTGTGCGTGAGGGAGCCACAATCGAAGATATCTCAGCAGGTTTGGCTTACTCCGTAGTCGGCAACTGCTTATATAAAGTATTGAAACTTAAAGACGTAAGCGAACTTGGCAATCATATCGTGCTTCAGGGAGGAACGATGCGCAACAAAGCTGTTGTGCGTGCATTCGAGAACAGCATCAAGAAGACAGTTGCTGTTTCCAACTATCCTGAGTTGATGGGAGCATACGGTGCAGCCCTATACGCAAAACGTATGGGTGCAGACAACCGTCGTGAACTATCATCTATCGCCAACCCAGGAGAATATACAGTTGAGCCATTCAGATGTGTAGGTTGTGAGAACAACTGCCACGTATTGAAGAATATCTTCGCCAACGGAAAAGTGTTCTACTCTGGCAACAAGTGTGAGAAAATCTACACTAACAAAGGTGAGGACGAGAGAGTTACTGGCTTCAACATGAGCCTTTACAAGAGCGAGTTGGCATTCAAAAAGAATATCCGTCTCGACGTAAAGACGAACGGCCGTGCGTCTCTACAACCATTAACAATCGGTATTCCACGTGTACTTGGTATGTTTGAGGACTACCAGTTCTGGTACACGCTATTCACACTGATGGGAATCAAAGTTGTGACAAGCCCACGCTCATCGTTCAAGATGTACGAGAAGGGATTGAACACAATCATGGCGGACAACATCTGCTTCCCAGCAAAACTTGTGCACGGCCACATCTTCGACCTTATGGAGAAGAAAGTCAACAGAATTTTCTACCCATACGTGATCTACGAGAAGAAAGATGGCGAGCACGAGAACAACACATTCAACTGCCCTATCGTAGCCGGATATAGCGACGTCATCAAGTCGGCAATCGATCCAAAAGAAAAGAATAATATCCCTGTTGATAGCCCAGTTGTCTCATTCAAGGACGAGAAACTTTTGAAGAAAGCTTGTAAGTCATATTTGAAAGAGATCCTTGGCAAGGATTTCTCAGAAAAAACGTTCAAAGAGGCTTTCGCTGGTGCGATCAAGGCAGAGAACGCATTCGAGAACACATTGGCTGAAAAAGCAAAGGAAACTCTCGAAAAAGCCAAAAAGAACGACCGTATGGTAATTCTTCTTGCCGGCCGCCCATACCACAACGACCCACTTATCCAGCATAAGGTGTCGGAAATCATGACCTCATTCGGCATCGACGTCGTGACTGAGGATGTGGCAAGAGGTGTGGAGAGTTCAACAAAAGAGAGCCATATCATTCCTCAGTGGAGCTACATGAACCGTATCATGCGTGCGGCTAAGATGGTGGCAGAAAGCAAAGACAATATCCACTTCGTACAGTTGACAAACTTCGGTTGTGGACCAGATGCTTTCATTCTTGACGAAGTATCTGATGTATTGCGTCTTTACGGCAAGAACCACACCATTTTGAAGGTCGACGACGTGAATAACGCCGGCTCACTACGTTTGAGAATCCGCAGTTTGGTGGAGAGCATCAAGTTCAAACGCCACACTGAATCAATCAAGAAAGATTTCAAGACGACACCTGAATTCACTGTTCTTGACAAGAACAAGAAGGTGTTGATTCCATATTTCTCTGATTTCCATGCTCCTATCATTCCACCACTATTTGAGTTGATGGGATATGAGGTAGAAAACCTTCCTAAAGGCACACCAGAGAGTGCAAAGGCAGGTTTGCAATATGCGAATAATGAGGTTTGCTATCCAGCCACGCTTGTTGTCGGCGACGTGATAACAGCATTGCGAAGTGGCAAATACGACCCTACCAAGATAGCATTCGCAATCACACAGACGGGAGGTCAGTGTCGTGCCACAAACTATATCGCATTAATCAAGAAAGCATTGCTTGCAGCAGGTTACGACAATATTCCTGTGGTGTCGATCTCAGTGATGAACACGATCAACGAGCAGAGTGGATTCACTCCAAATGCAAAGAAGGGAGCACTACCTATCATCTACTCAATATTGTTTGTTGAGGCTCTTGCGAAGATGTATTACGCGACAGCGGTAAGAGAGAAAGTGGCAGGTACAGCAATGGCATTGAAAGAGAAATATATGCAGAAATACGTCTCTGGCTATTTGAAGAAAGGAGACAAGAAAGCTATACTAAAACTTTTGCGTGAGGCTGCCATCGAATTCAACGACGCGGCAAACGACAAGAAGGTGCCACGTATCGGAGTTGTGGGTGAGATATACATCAAATACAACAGTTTCGGACACCAGCACGTTGTTGATTGGCTAGTAAACGAAGGTATCGAACCAGTTATTCCAAGCCTCATCGAATTCTTCAGCCAATACTTCCCTAACGCTAAATTCAACAGAAAGAACAACCTTGAGAGAGTGTCAATCTGGCGACGTATGTTTAATAATCTGATGGAGAAGAAACTTGTCAGTCTGATCAACGACTTTGATAAAGCAGCATCACCATTCAGATACTACGAAAAGAGCGGAGATATCAATCACGAGATGGAGAACGCAGCCAAGATCGTGAGCCCAGCAGCACAGTTTGGAGAAGGATGGTTGATTCCAGCAGAGTTCGTTTCGTTCGCACAGAGAGGCATCAACGCAGCAGTCAGCCTACAGCCATTCGGTTGCATCGCCAACCATGTGATAAGCAAGGGAGTGGAGAGAAAGGTAAAGAAGCTATATCCAGATATGAACCTTCTATTCCTTGATTTCGATGGCGGAGTGAGTGAAGTCAACGTATTGAACCGACTACACTTCATGGCAAGACAAGTGAAGATGCAGAACATGGAATAAATGCTAAATTGGAATAACGTAGAGACGGGGCATTGATATGAACCCCTAAAGTTAGACAAAAAACTTTAGGGGTTAAATTATGAGCAAAAAGCAAGAGAGCGGAAAGCACGGGAAGAAGGAGTTGCAGAAATATATGCGACTACTTAAGAAAGGCGAAAGCGTGAACACGATATCCCGGAGATACGGGATCAACCACATCCGCTTAAAAGTAATGTGGGAGCAATATCAAAGCAAAGGAGAAGAAATACTGGGAAGAAAGCCGAATGTGCGGTCAGATTACGCATTAAAAAAGCGAACAGTGCAAGATATAGAGGAAAATCATATAACTTTGGCGTCAGCATCGTTAAAGTATGGAGTAAGCGGGAGCCAAATAGGAGTCTGGCTGAAGCGCTACCGTACGGAGGGTCTGCCAGCATTAAGAGAGAGAAAGAAACGAGGGAGACCGCCAAGAATGGGAAGACCAAAGAAGAACAGCCAACCGCTGACCGAGCTTGAAAGGCTCCAGAAGGAGAACCAGGAGCTCAAGACAGAGATCGCACTGCTAAAAAAAGTGAGAGCCTTAGTGGAGGAAAGAGAAGCCCGTCTAAGAGGGAATGGGCGGAAGCCATCGAAGAACTAAGGCGAGAGGGACACCCTCTGGAGTATATGCTCCAGTGGGTAAGGATGGCACGCTCTGTATTCTATTACCATCTTAAACGCCTCAATGACGGAGACCATTATGCAGATGTCAGAGACAGGATAAGACTCATATACAGAGAGAATTACGGCAGATACGGGTACAGAAGAATCTGCCACACCCTGCGTAATGAAGGGCTGCGTATCAACCACAAAACCGTGCAGAAACTGATGGCTCAGATGTCGCTCCAGGCAAAACGCAAGAAACGTCACTACCACTCGTATAAAGGAGAAGTCGGAAAGGTGGCTCCTAATATAATAGACAGGGATTTTGAAGCTACAGGTCCGAATCAGAAATGGACGACTGACGTCACTCAAGTCTCTATACATGACGAGAAAATGTATCTCTCGCCTATCCTGGACATGTTTAACGGTGAGATAGTTGCTTATACCATCTCTAGAAGCCCGAATCTGAAGATGGCGACAGACATGCTCAAATCAGCCTTTAGGAAACACAAGGATCTTAACGGACTTGTCATGCACTCTGATCAGGGATGGCACTACCAGCACGGCGCGTTTCAGAAGATGCTCAGGGACAACGGCATCATACAAAGCATGTCCAGAAAAGGCAACTGTCTGGACAACGCTATGATGGAGAACTTCTTCGGTCTGATGAAGAATGAGCTTCTGTATGTCAACGACTTCGACTCTGTCGATGAGTTTGTCCTTCAGCTTAAAAAGTACATCTGGTGGTACAACAATAAAAGAATCAAACTTAGATTAAACGGTATGAGCCCGGTTCAATACCGAGCCCATACTTTATAAATTTTATTTTTTTAATGTCCAACTTTTGGGGTGCACCTCAATTACCCCGTCTCTGCAATTTTATTAATATCTTTAATTATTCCTCAAACTCGTAGTCCCTACGGTGCGTTCGACACCATTTCATTATAATCTCTCTATCTGATCTTGTGAATGAGACATATCTTTCTGTACCACTGCTACGCTCATATTTGTTAAATACAAATGCGTCTGGGAATCCCTTCACTCTGTCTACAAGGAAAAAGCTGATATAATAGACCACATCATCATATTCTGTGATACCCTTCATATCCTTGAATACGAAATATTGGCTTTCATGGTCTACCAAGAAATCAATAATCAAATCACAGAATCGTCTATCTGGAAATTTACCACAAATAACAGGAAATAGATTTCCAATTACCGAAGGAACTGTCTTCGTCGTCTTTGAACAGCTTTTCAACGCTCCTTCCCATAGATCTCTAACCTCTTTGTCTCCAAACTCAAACATCAAAGACTCATATGTGAACTTTCCGCGTTTGTCACTTTTAGCGTACCACTCCTTTACAATTGGAATATAAGCTCTCTCCCTGAAGAAATTCAAATAAGTAAGAATTCTTGTCTCATTATATTTTGTTGACGCAGAATCAAAAATTCTATTTTTCTGCTGTGTGGAAAAATCAAATGGAGAAGCTGTAAGTGTGATAAATTTCAAAAAATCATTAGACGCAACTCCCACACTGTCTATATAAAGATCAATTACAGCCGATTTAGCACTTGCGTCTCCAGATGTAAATCTATCATTAAGTTGTCTGATGAAAACAGTGTCTTTATTATTCTGCACCTTAGTTTTCTTTGCCTGCGGACTCTTTTTTGTTTGTGAACAAACAGAGACTGGCAACAAAGCCAAAGACACAAATAATATTAACAAAAACTTCTTCAACATCTTGTTTGAAGGCATATGAATTCCTAAATATTAAAACTTCTTATAAATAAAACCCAACCTTTATTTGACTAATAACAGGAGAATTTTCTATGACATCAGTAAAATTTCATCGACTTTTCGCAACTCATAATAGCGCAGGAATACGAATATTCAACATTGCAGTAGTTAAAATCCATCTAATGTATTCACCAATATCAGCAGTAAAAGGATAAGTAAATCACCTCCTCTCTACTTTCGGGGTGCAAAGATACATAAAAAATTGAATATTATAACAATATTGTCTTGAGATTGTGTTAATGAGGGTTAAAATGAAGCCTAAATTTACATATTGCAACCAAATTTCGCCTTAAATTTTATATTTTGATTTTCATATTACATAATTCAAAATAATTCTCTTATATTTGCACTGTTTTCACATCGTATATAATTCCTAAAATATAAAGTATGGGAAGCGGAGGAAAAAGAGAAGGTGCAGGACGACCTAAAAATGATTCTAAACTATATACTTTCAGAGTG
The DNA here is from genome assembly GCA_045641065.1 of Paludibacteraceae bacterium. Taxonomy (GTDB): domain Bacteria; phylum Bacteroidota; class Bacteroidia; order Bacteroidales; family Paludibacteraceae; genus UBA1723. The sequence continues at coordinate 17,633 of JAZUGF010000119.1, forward strand.
GGTGGAGAAATCTCTAAATTAATTGATTCTCAACCCAACAAATCTGATTTTATCATATCAAGCCTAAAACAAGTTGTAGAGACGCGAGATCCCGCGTCTAATCAAAATATCAATTCTCTTGGAGATATCTATCCTGCGACGTCTGTAAAGGATATGACTCTACCATTCTTTGACATTAAAGTGGTGGCAGGCTTTCCTATTCCTTTGGATAATGATGAATTGTCACAGGATATAGAATTGCTCAAAATGTTGTGTCCCCACCCTGAAGCCTCATATCTTATCCGTGTGAAAGGCGATTCTATGATCGACGCGGGAGTAATGAGTGGAGACATCGTTATCGTGGATAAAAGCAACCGTAATCCGAGCGAACATGAAATGGCTGTCTGCGAACTCAACGGTGAATATACGCTTAAGCAGGTGATAAAAGTAGACGGGAAGATGTTCCTCGTCCCAGCCAATACTGCCTACCCCAAAATTGAAGTGAAGGAAGATGATAGATTCAGCGTATGGGGCACCGTCACCTACATTATACATAAAGCAAGACTATGATCGCCCTCGTCGACTGCAACTCCTTTTTCTGTTCCGTTGAGCGTGTGTTTCATCCTGGTTTGTGGGATAAACCGGTGTGCGTGCTCTCCAACAACGACGGTATCATTGTGGCTCTGACTCCTGAAGCGAAGAAGATCGGGCTACATAGAGGAGATCCTATTTTCAAAAAGACGGATATTGTCAATGCCTACGACGTGGCTGTTTTCTCGGGCAATATGTATCTCTATGCCGCAATGTCGAGACGCATCGTCTCCATACTCAAGAAATCAGTTTCGAAAGTTGAGAATTATAGTATCGACGAGAGTTTTTGCTACTTGGATGGCTACAACAACCCGGAGGAACTCATGCGTGAGATAGCACAGAAAATCAGGTTGTGGACGGATATTCCTGTGAGCGTGGGAATTGCACCGTCGAAGACACTTGCGAAAATGGGATCCAAATTCGCCAAGAATTATAAGGGCTATCGAGACGTGTGTGTGATTGATAATGAGATAAAAAGGCGAAAAGCACTCGAGCTTTTTGATCTTGCCGACGTGTGGGGAATCGGAGGCAGAACGTATACCAGACTGCGAGCCTTAGGGGTTGACACTCCGTTGCAACTGGCGGATAAGAAAGAGTCGTGGATCAGGAATCATTTTCCCAAACCTATGCTGCAGACGTGGATGGAACTGAATGGCATCCCTTGCGTCGACACGGCAGAGAGGCTCAAGCGTCAGACCATCAGCACCACAAGATGCTTCGGCGACATGGTGTCCGACCTACCGTCGCTTAAAGCTTCCGTCGCCACATTCGCATCGTCGGTGGCGAATAAACTGAGAGCACAGGGATCGGTTTGCTCGGAAGTGTCAGTATTCGTTGCCAGCAACACCTTCCGTGACGACTTAGAGCAGTATGGCAACTCTGCCAGTTATCGTTTTCTCTCACCCACCTGCGACACTATCGAGATCGTGGAAGCAGCCAATATGGTGCTTGAGAAAATCTACAGACCGGGCATCAAATACAAACGCACAGGAGTTTGGGTGAGCGATATCGTCGACGCAAGTCCAATCCAGCTCAACCTGTTTGATCCAATCACCAACCGTCCGGAACGAGCATCTCTAATGAAAACCATCGACAGCCTCAACCAGCGTTATGGTCTCAAAACCATCCAATTAGCAGTGGAAGGCGAAAAGGGACAACCTTGGCATGTGAAGAGCGAACACCGTAGTCCAAACTACCTGACGGAATTAGATGGGATTTTAGAGGTATAAAATCGGTAACCTATCCATAAATCGGCCACGATAGCCAATCGTCTACGACGATCGTCAACCATGGCCTGATAGAGAGCAACCGTTCCACGGTTGGGGATTTGCTTGGAAGTAGATTCATCCCAAATTTCACCTCATTTCCACCATTCTTTAATTTTTTATCCCTAATATTGCAAAAAAATAGTTTAATCATCGTCAGCAACACTGAAAATCAAGTATATGACACCACTAGAAGCAATACAATCGCGTCGCTCTATTAGACATTATAATGACACTCCTCTTCCTGAGAATATTGTGTCGACGCTACAGCAAAAGATCAACGAAGTCAATGCAGAGGGGGATCTCAATATCCAGCTTGTGACGAATGAGCCAAAGGGATTCAATGGGATATTGTGCTACGGTACCTTCAGCGGAGTGAAGAATTATTTCGTGGTTGCGGGCAAGAAGTCGGATGATCTCGACGAGAGGGTCGGATACTACGGAGAAAAGCTTGTGCTATTGGCCGAGCAACTTGGCCTCAACACATGTTGGGCGGGTGTTACTTATAAGAAGGTGGCTGGTACATATACATTAAACGACGGTGAGAAAATCGTCTGCTACATCTCTCTTGGCTATGGCAATGAGGTGGCTCGCAAAATGAAACGTAAGACACTCAATGAGTTAAGCAATATCGACGACTCTACGCCGGATTGGTTCCGACGTGGCATGGAAGCCGTACAAGTCGCTCCAACAGCAGTAAACCAGCAGAAATTCTATTTTGAGTATATTCCAAACCCAAGAGGTAAAGACAAAGTGAAGGCTACGAAGAAATTCTCGTTGATCGGCTATACACAGTTAGATCTCGGCATTGCCAAACTTCATTTTGAAATCGGAGCAGGGAAAGAGAATTTTGAGTGGGGATAATTAAACAATCCCCTTCATCTCCACCGTTCTTTCTCCTCCATAGAGTTTGTTTTCCAACCCGGAAGAAATTGGATTTTATCAAAGTAGAAGACGGGGATGTCGTATTTTTCGGAAAATTTAGCGGCCAACGTGGATTTGCCGGAACCGCTATATCCTAAAATCGCAATTTTCATAATTATTAAAGATGCGCCCCCACGTCTATATAATAAATGCCTCATATATGACAGACCTAATCCCTAATTCATCATTTCTAATTCATCATTCATAATTGTATTTGTGACCCCGGCGGGATTCTAACCCGCGGTCTTCAGAACCGGAATCTGACATTTTATACAGCTAAACTACGGGGCCATTGTCTTGACATGTGGCTGAAAAGACGGTGCAAAAATATAAAAATTAGAAGTTTGACGCAATCCGTTTTGCATAAAAATGGGATATAGCGACGTCGCCCAATATTATCATAATTATACCTCAAATCCCTATTTTTTAAGCATATTTACGGCAAAATTCAATATTTTATTAACAATTTGTAAGGTAAATTTGCTGTTATATAAAAAAAAGATATAAATTTGCATCAGTTTACTTTCGTAAGAAAACACAAAAAAGAGAAAAATTAAACAAAATGAAAGTTATAAAGCCTATTAACTATAAGCCAATTCTTGACATCAAGCAGACAGAGTTGGGTATCAAATGCGTGAAGGACTTCTTCGAGAGCTGTCTTTCAGCTGAGCTTCACTTGCGTCGTGTAACTGCTCCTCTATTCGTTATGAAGGGTACAGGTATCAATGACGATTTGAACGGTATCGAGAGACCAGTTAGCTTCCCTATCAAGGATATGGGCGAGCGTACTGCTGAGGTTGTTCACTCACTTGCAAAGTGGAAACGTATGATGCTTGCTGATTACGGTATCGAGAACGGTTATGGACTTTATACTGATATGAACGCTATCCGTCCTGACGAGGAGATGGATAACCTTCACTCTCTATACGTTGACCAGTGGGACTGGGAGCGCCACATCTCTAAGGAGGATCGCACAATCAGTTTCTTGAAGGACATCGTTAAGAGAATCTATTCTGTAATGAAGAAGACTGAGTACGTTGTTTACGAGCGTTTCCCTGAGATCAAGCCTCAGCTTCCTGAGGAGATTTTCTTCATCCACGCAGAGGAATTGCTTCAGATGTATCCAAACATGACTCCAAAAGAGCGTGAGAATGAGATCACTAAGAAATACGGTGCTGTCTTCTTGATGGGTATCGGTTGCAAGTTGAGCGACGGTAAGAAGCACGACGGTCGTTCTCCAGACTATGATGACTGGTCTACTGTAGGTGAGAACGGTCTTCCTGGCTTGAACGGTGATATCTTGGTTTGGAACCCAGTTCTTGGCCAGAGCCTAGAGCTTTCTTCAATGGGTATCCGCGTCGACAAGGATGCTTTGGAGCGTCAGTTGAAGCTTGAGAACATGGAGAGCCGTAAGGAGCTTTACTTCCACAAGAGATTGCTTGAGGGTTCTCTTCCACTTTCAATCGGTGGAGGTATCGGACAGAGCCGTTTGTGTATGTTCTTCCTTCGTAAGGCTCACATCGGTGAGATCCAGTGCAGTATCTGGCCTGAGGAGATGTACGCTCAGTGCAAGGAGTACAATATTCCGATTATCTAACGAAAACGATAACGAAAACGATAACAAAAGACGGGGGGATTCCTCCCGTCTTTTGTGTTTTAAATAACTTTTTCCCAAGGACAATTATATACAAATTGTCAAAACACGCATACTTTTTATACGCGCTCGCCTTCGGCTCGTGCTTGGGTATGGGCAAGGGCGTTCCGCCCTTTGCAATCCTCTTGTTGACATCTATGACGCACTTTTCAACATTCCTAACTCTTTTTCAACATTTTAGAGAATATTAGACAAAATTGTTTGTAGTTTTTTTCATTTTGTATAATTTTCACTCTCAAATATGTTTATGATGAAAAAGGATTTAAGTAAAATATTGATAACCTTGTTTTTACCGAGTTGTTTTGTTGCCAACTCCTTTGGTCAGACTGCCACATTGTCGGCTGGTTCAGCCTCAGGTGCAAGCAATACACTGGAGACTACATTTACATTAGGAGAGGCAATTGTAGGTTATTCAGACAACAATGCGAAACTTGTTGTTTCCAACGGATACGAGATCGGGTTGTCCACTACCCGACATATAATCCACTATTATGTTGCGGACAAAGAGTATGCGGCAGACACGTTCTACACAGGTGATTTGATCATTCCAACAAGTGATCCATACATCGGTCATGACTCTGCATTCATAAGTTGGGATGAGATAATTCCGGAAAGAATGCCGTCGTCAGACCTTATCTTCAATGCAATTGTCGACGAGAGAACATACGATTTGCAGCTTGCCGACAACTATTGCCCTGGAGACACCATCACCATCAAATTGGCATCCAACTGGGCACCTAACGATATTGAGTCATACTCATTAAAGAGCGACGTCGACTCGTTCCCGATAATCACGAACAAGAAGTTCAAACATGAAGACGGTGTAGCTATAGCATCGTTTGTATTGCCTGCCAAATACGGCAAAGGCGGACACAAAGTGCCAATCAACATGACAGTCAACTACTTCGACGGATACAAAAAGAAGATGGAAGAGGTCAGCATGAACATTGGCTACAATAAGGAGTTTATCTACACTAAGATAGACAACGTAATCACAGTTGGCGATATTGGAGAAAACATCTACACATACCAGTGGCAGAAAGATGGCGAAAATCTTCAGGGAGAGACAAACAAGTTCTATCAGGACGACAACGGTCTTAACGGAGCATATAGCGTTATCGTCGGCACAGACGAAGGATTTAAGACAGTTTGTCCACAGTCTCTATATTATGCCGCTACCGACAAGAAAGGTTTTGCTACAGAGAGCGTAGTGGTAAGACAGGGCGAGGATTTCGACTTGATTTTGGACGGATTCAACTCTGATGAGATCAAGAAAGGAGAAATCATCGTGTTCGACTACAAAGGTAGACTTGCTCTTGCACCTATCACAAACGTTGAGCTCACAATCACTATGAATCTAAACCATGTTGGTGCCTATGTTGTGGCATTCACACAGGGTAAACATAAGAGATACACAACAAAAGTCATCGTCAAGTAAAATTGTAAAAAATCATCATTATGAATAAAAATATATTTAATAAAATACTATTGGTGCTGCCACTAATCGCAATCAGTGCAGATGCAGCCACACCACAGAGCATCAACTATCAGAGTGTTGTTCGCTCTAATTCTGGCACATTGGTAGCCAACCAGACTGTCTATGTCAAAGTGGAGATTTTAAGAGACGACGTGGGAGTCAATCAGGTCGTGTACTCAGAGATGCACAGTGCGAAAACCAACGTCAACGGTTCATTCGCCATCAAGATTGGAGATGGAACATCTCGTTCTGGAGAGCTTCAAGACATTGACTGGTCACTAGGAAAATTCGTCATTAGAACATCAACATCTACTGATAAAGAATTGACAGATGCTGCAGTTGCGACAAGCCCAATCAGTAGCGTTCCATACGCACTATACTCATTAAAGTCTGCAGACAGTTTTTCTGGACGTTGGGCTGATTTGCAGGGAAAACCAGAGATGTCGGAGTACGCAAAAATAGAAGATGTAGCTGGTTATGCAGCCGACAGCACAAGAAAAATCCTTGCTGATTATGCAACACAGGATGATGTTATGGATCTACATAACAGAAGCATACGTTCAAGCAACTACAGAATCGATAGTTTGAAATCTGTTTTGAATTCAAGTAACTACTACATATCCGAATTGCAGACTAACCTAAGCAAGATCCAAGCATCAGCAGGTTTGTCTTCTTTAGCAAATCTAGACACTCTTTCTACATTTGCTACAAAGGAAAGTGTAACTACATTGTCAAAGAACACAAACGAGGCAATCAGTGAATTGACTCAGATTGTAAACGATAACAAGGAGTTGTCTCAGGCTAGCGACAAGTACATCAGAGAGATTCAGAGACTTTACGCAAAGAAGGACACACTTCTTTATTTTATGACAAAATCAGATATGTCTGATTATGCATCTAATGATGATGTTCAAACTTTGGCAAAATCAGTTGGATCACTATCTCAGACAATCATTGATACTGACACCAAAATAAGCAACCAGGCTGCAACAATCAGCACTCTTTCTTCAACTGTCACAGAAAACAAAAAAGAAGCTGATAAGAAAATGGCATCTATGCAATCCGAGCTTGACCAAGTCGATGATAAGATTGCAGCTTCAGAAAGAAAGATTAAAGCTGATGAGCTTACACTTTCAAACAGAATTGCAGCTAACGAGGATGAAATCAGTAAATTGTCAAATGCCAATTCACAGTTGAGCGAATCAGTTGACAAGAGTGTTGCCTCAATTGACACAAAGATTGACAACCTTGCAAAAAGCAATTCTGCGGCGATAGACAGCCTTGCTGGAGTAACAACTGCTATCGCTGAAGCATCAGCAAAAGACACAAAGAGTAAAATTGACAGTATTGCAAAAGACGTCAATGACAAGATCGTCACTCTAAACTCTAATTTGATAGGCACTATTGATAGCAATATCAAAGATCTTGTCTCTGAGATTGGAGTTTTAGATTCTACAACAAAAAGCCATAATACGCTTATTGCTACAAACTCAACAAATTTGGCTAACGCAAGTGCGACTTTGAAGCAGATTGCTACTTGGGCTCAGTCAGTCAACGCCACTAATGATTCTTTGGCAACTGCACTTAAAGCGGCTGAGGCAAAGCATAAGGCAGACAGCTTGGCAATGGCTAAAAGAATCGATGATCTTGAAAATGAATTGAAATCAATAAAGAGCAGCAACCTAACAGAGTCGGATGTCAACACACTTATCCAGGCTGCTTTGACAGCTGCTGGTCTTAACGGTTTGAATACAACAGTTGGCACTTTGAACACAACAGTTAGCGGTTTGAGCACTGACGTTACCGCTTTGAAGAATACAATCGGCAATGCATCTAGCGGTTTGGTTAAAGAAGTTAGTTCTTTGAACGATAGAGTTGATGCTTTAGAGACAACAACAGATTTGGACGTTACTGAGTTGAATGGTAAGATTTCTTCTTTAGAGACTGCAACTTCAGGTTTGAGCACTTTGAACACAACTGTTAGCGGTTTGAGCACTGACGTTACTGCTTTGAAGAATACAATCGGCAATGCATCTAGCGGTTTGGTTAAAGAAGTTAGTTCTTTGAACGATAGAGTTGATGCTTTAGAATCAGCTTCTAGCACTTCAGACATTACAGAGTTGAGTGGCAAAGTCGCCACTCTGGAGACTACAACTTCTAGTTTGGAAGGTAGAGTTGATGCTTAAGTCGGAGGCCAAGCGGTCTTAG
>JAZUGF010000120.1:0-11707 GCA_045641065.1 Paludibacteraceae bacterium
AGGTAAAAAACATCGTTTTTATGGCAACTACTTGTCGTTGTCATCTGCAAATTCACTTGTTTGACTTGTTGATTTTTGCAAAATTTCGCGTTGCTCATTTTGCAAAAATCAATCACACTGCAAACTTAGAGAAGGACGAGCACATATAAATAAATTAACCACAGAGGCACAGTGACCACAGAGAGACTACGTCTTTTTTTGAGAAAAAGAGATAGAAATCAGTCAATAGATGGAAAAGAGCCAAAGATAAAAAAAATAAACTCATAATATTAATCCAATTGGGAAAGGGAGCGCAGTGATGCGTTCCTTTTTTTGATATAAGCACAATAATTGTTACCTTTGCATAAGAGACGCACGTCCATGCGTCTCTACGTGTAATAAAGAACTTATTTTTAATCAGGGGATTTAATCTGTTTTTTTCCCTTTTACATACGAACGACACAATGACAAAGAAAACAATTTGGTTGGCAATTCTATTGTTTATCACCAACATATGCTCCTTTTCTGCCAGTAAACTAGATTGGAGCACAACTAAATACAAGAATGTAAACGAGTGGATTGAATTCGGCAAAAAACATCTCCGTCGCACATATAGAAACGGTGGTGTGGGTCCATATGCATTCGACTGTTCTGGGTTTACAATGTACATGTACAAAGAGTTGGGGTATGCTCTTCCCCACTCGTCAAGTGCCCAATCTGATTATGGAGACAAGATCAAAGCTGCAAATGTACAGCCAGGAGATTTGGTATTCTACTCAGGATCTAAAGGCAGTTCAATCGGCCACGTCGGAATTGTAATTGAGGTGTCGGATGAGGATTTCTCATTCATCCACGCGTCGCTCAAGCAAGGAATCTGCATTGACAAATCAACGCATCCGTACTACAAGTCGCGCTACAAAACAGCAAGACGAATCTATGACATGACTGCAGACAAATCAAAACGTAAAAAGGAAGAGACTGTTGTGCCAACACCTAAGCCACAACCACAGGAAGAGGAGCTTGAATTGCCAGGTCAGACAACTGATGTAGACAATCAGTCAAGCGACAATTCCGTCAACAACAATAGAAAGACAATTAAGAAGAAAGAGAGCCGAAGAGAGCGTCGTAAGAGAGAAAAAGCTGAAAGAAAACGACTTGAGAAAGAAAAGAAACAGCAAGAAGAGGCACGTCAGAAAGCAAAGAAAGAGAATCAGAACACAAGAAAGGATTCTCAAAAAGAGGTGAAGAAAGAGACTAAGAAAGAAACTCCAAAAGAGCCTGTGACTCCTGTAATCACTAAGAAGACCCACGTTGTGGAGAAGGGAGAGACAATGTACAGAATCTCAAAAAATGCCGGTTTGACTGTTGATGAACTAAAAGAGATAAATGGTTTGAAAACAAACGATTTAAGCATCGGACAAGTTTTGATTATTGAGAAATAACGAGAAATGACGAAAACGAAGACGAAAACGAAGACTGATTAGGACTGCACTACGGTTTTCGTTTTCGTTTTCGTTTTCGTTATATAAATTTTCATATCTTTGTAGGGATAATACAACGACATGACGAAAAGACTAATACTATTCATAACTTTCTTATTCTGCATCCTATCCAACTCATTAGCAGGATACCGCACCCAAACTTTCAATGATGCATATAAATCATTGCAAGTCAGAGTGTATGGCATTGATATGAGCGAACCTATCATCTACCTTGATTCAGATGACAAAATAGAAGTTTCATTCGATGAGATGTCGCGTACCCCACGCGATCTTGTCTACTCTGTAGAGCACTGTTCTGCACTTTGGGAATCATCAGGTCTTGATAAGATTGATTACCTTGAAGGTTTTGACCAGCAAGACGTAGTAGATTACGAATATGCCCGCAACACAACTTTCGACTATACTCACTACTCAGTAGTTTTGCCCAACGATGATGTGAAGATGACATTGTCAGGAAACTATGTAGTCAAGATCGCAGATAGAGAGAAGCCAGACAGCGTACTTTTGACAGCTTGTTTTTGTGTCGCAGAGAGACTTGTCAATATTGACGCTGAAATCAAATCCAACACGATGTATGGTATCAACACCAAGTATCAGCAAGTGAATATGGAACTTGGATTTGAAAAACTTGGTGTTACTCCAAGCGACCGTGAACTAATCGCAATCGTACGCCAGAATGTACGCTGGGATAACGCCGCTTATTTGAACATTCCAAATTTCACTCGCGCGACAACGTTGATTTGGGAGAACGATGAGAAACTGCTGTTTGATGCTGGAAACGAGTGGCAAAGAATTGACTTCTCTGATAAGATAAACTTCAATGGAGAAATCAATAGAATAAATTTTCATCGACCATATTACCATGTAGAGATTATACCGTCTCACTACCCTACCAAACCCGATTATGATTGGTATGAAGACGAGAATGGCCGCTACAGAATTCATGGGCAGAATATCACATCATACTACGATATCGACTATTCCGTCGTCCATTTCGCATATAAAACTGATTGGGAATTTCCAGACGGTCTTCTATTCGTCGCAGGAGATTTCAATAACGGTTATCTCGACGAGAGAAATCTGATGAAATGGAGCAATGAGAGAAAGCAGTATGAACTAGATATCGTCCTCAAGAACGGAGGATATAACTATCAGTATGTTTTCCTTCCTAACGGAGAACGAAAAGCAAGTCCAGATAGACTTACAATAAGCCACTGGCAAACAGAAAACGAGTATTACATCTACGTCTACTATAAACGACTTGGAGAGCGATACTACAGACTAATCGGAACAAAGAAAATCAAGAACAAATAATTATGGCTGTTAAGGTGAATCCTAGTGTGGAGAAGATGACATCGTTCATCGTGATGGACGTGTTGGAGCGTGCAAAAGAACTTCAAGCAAAAGGTATTGACGTGATTCATTTGGAGGTCGGCGAACCTGATTTTGAACCATCTGAAGATGTTGTTGTGGCAGGAATCGAGGCATTTGCAAAGGGAGAAACGCACTATACGCACTCTCTTGGCGACGTGGAGCTTCGACGCGAGATTGCTAAGTTCTACAATAGCGAATACGGCGTCTCAGTTGACGAAGATATGATAGTCGTAACCTCTGGTTCATCACCAGCGATACTTATGGCTCTTCAGCTTCTTTGTGAGCCAGGCAGTGAGGTCATCATGACCAATCCTGGCTACGCTTGCTACAAGAATTTCACGTTGGCAGCCAACGCTGTGCCAGTGCCTGTAACTGTTGATGCTAACGACGGATTCCAATATCCGATCGAGGCATTGAAGGCAGCAATCACACCAAAGACACGTGCCATCTTTGTCAACTCACCAATGAACCCAACCGGCACTCTTATCTCAAAAGAGACATACGCAGAGATAGCCAAACTTGGAATTCCAATCATCTCCGATGAGATCTATCACGGCCTTGTCTACAACGGTACTCCATGCAGTGTGCTTGAGGTGACAGACAACGCTTTCGTGCTAAACGGATTCTCTAAAAGATATGCGATGACAGGATTACGTCTTGGCTATATGATCGCGCCAAAACAATATATGAAACACATCCAGACAATGCAGCAAAACCTTGCCATTTGCGCGCCAAGCATGTCGCAGAAAGCAGGAATAGCAGCGTTGAGATTTGGAGAGGACGACGTGAAGAAACGACTTGACATCTACAACGAACGCCGCGTCTACATGATCGAAAGATTGCGTAAGATGGGATTCGTGATCGAGACAGAGCCACAAGGAGCATTCTATATCTTCGCCAACGCAAAGAAGTTTACAAACGACTGCTACAAATTCGCATTCGACGTGCTTGAGAATGCCCACGTCGGCATCACTCCAGGTGTGGATTTCGGCACGAACGGAGAAGGTTATGTAAGATTCTCTTACGCCAACTCATTGGAAAATATCAAAGAGGCAATGGACAGAATTGAAAAGTACCTACACTCGTAAAGACGGGGCATGCCCCGTCTCTACCAAGACCAATCACATTATGGCAAAAGCACTATTTAATTCACCAAGATACGATAAGAAAGAAACAAACATAGCCACGATGGGTTGTTTGTCAATCATTTTGTATTTTCTATTTAGTATAGGCATTCTTTCTCTATGCATCTTCTTAGAAGAAACATACAAAATCGGAAATTTATTTAATTATGTGTTTTTCCCTATTTTAGTTTTTGTCGGTATCATAATAGTTTATTGTGAAAGTTCATATTACAAATACAGGCAATATATCAAAAGAATCAACGACAAAACAAAAAACTTCCATACAGATAAGAAAACACCTTATATAGTTCCCAACAAAAAAGAACCACTTGAAAAAGAAGAAATCTATTTAGACCTTTCTCTCCGTCTACTTGCCACAATTATGAAGGCAGATAAGGAAGAACAAGTTGTGGAGATGGAAATAGTGAGAGATTTTATTCAACAATCAGGTTTCTTGGATCAAATAAAACCGCAGGAATTCAAAAAATACCTAAAAGAGGATTATGCTGTTGAAGACGTTGCATTCGCTATCTACTGGTGGTTTTCTGAAACAAAACAGAAATTGATATTTGAGTCATATAATCCAGACTATTGTTATTTAGAAGACAGAAGAATAAAAATCCTAAATTGGATGTTCAAATTAGCATATGCCGACGGTGATTTCTGCGAATCAGAGGAATACATGTTGAGATACATTGCGTACCACATGCATCTGACAGATACCGAATATGAAAATACTTTATTCGCCTTCCTTCATGAAGTGTACGAAGATAGCTTCTCTTATCAAGTAAATAATTATATGAAAGCTCGCTACAAAAGAGATGGAGGATACTGGTACAGAGACAAATACGGAACAAAGAAATGGCAGACTATACAAAACGAAGAGGATGAAAACAAATCAGAATCTCAAAAGTCGGAAAACATTCGCATCTCCCCAGAATTGCAGAAAGCCTATGCTGTGCTCGGTATTCAAGTCGACGCTACTCCATCCCAAATCAACGCTTGCAAAAGAAACTTGCTACGTCTGAATCATCCAGATTTGGTATCACATAAAGGTCAGGAGGCTGTTGAGGCTGCGACGTCGAAATGCCAGGCTATCAATCAGGCTTATGAATTATTGAAAGCTAATGGAAGATGCTAAAGACCCTCCCGGCCTCCCTTAAAGGGAGGTGATGTGATCAAGGAGTCCACCTTTAAGGGGGATTTAGGGGGCAATAAAAAATGCCGTTGCAGATTGTAGTGGTTGAGAAGAAGAATACTATAATACTCACCAATATTATACAACGAAAAAAAGGCAAAAACTTTTGGAAGTGCTATACTTCAACATCTATATTTTATTACCATAGCAAAGCAATCTCAATTCCACAAATAACAAAAACAACAATTGCATTAAGTATACCCCAAAAAATAATTGGTGTCGAATTTCGATCATCTCCATCATAAGTATCACATAGAGAAATAATTTTTTTATCAGGATACCATTTCTTCGCAATTATCCAGCCAAGCAGCAGACAAGAGATAAAAACTACAAAGAACAATATTGTAACCAATAGATCATCATCAATAAATTTTCCTTCCTTTTTTTGTATATTGTGATTTTTTGATTTGAGAGGAACAAATGAAGTATTATATTTATTGGGTGCAACACTATCAGTATATTGTATATATTGGATACCATCAATAATAACAATCTTGTATTTAGTATGTTCGGATACTTCAAGCTGATTCTGTTCATACAATACGACTTCATCTTCTATAGATTTGGAAAGATTTACAAAAGGAATGAGAAGGAAAAATAGAAAAATCATTATAGTTCCTTCAAGTGGTCCTCTGGCTCGTTCGCAAGAATCAAATTTTTTATAAGTACGATATACAGCGTAATCTATCAATTCCATATTTCATATTATTTTGAAAAGGTGATTAAATCACTGAGTGTTTTTAATTAATCTTCACAAAAAGCCAACACGTCAAATGTGGTTATCCAATTCATTTTGATTCCTGCATACAGTTCTCCCCATTGAGTGAATTTCAGATTTTCCTTAAATATTTCCAATTGTTTCATATTTCTTTATTTCCTTTTTGAAAATATAAAGAGACGTGGTGCACCACGTCTCTATGAAAATCAATATAAGACGGGGACATGCCCCGTCTCTACATAATCAAATCAGATTACTTGAATAGTTTCTTCAAATCCTCTACCTTGTCTGTCTTCTCCCAAGTGAATAGCTCCACTGTACGCTCGAAAACATTACCGTTAGCATCCTTGAATACTTTGTCTACCTTCATTGGCTGACGTCCTACGTGTCCGTAAGCTGCTGTCTCAAGGTAGATTGGCTGACGTAGCTTCAATCTCTCCTCGATTCCCTTTGGACGGAAGTCGAACAATCCGCTCTTGTAGATCTTAGATGCCATCTCACCGTCTGACATACCTGTTGTAGATGTGCCATAAGTGTTGATGTATAGATTCATTGGCTCAGCAACACCGATTGCATATGCCACCTGTACCAAACACTCCTTAGCCAAACCAGCTGCGACGATGTTCTTTGCCAAGTGACGTGCTGCGTATGCTGCAGAACGGTCTACCTTACTTGGATCCTTACCAGAGAACGCTCCTCCACCGTGAGCTCCCTTACCACCGTATGTATCAACAATGATCTTACGGCCTGTCAAACCAGTGTCTCCGTGAGGTCCACCGATTACAAACTTACCTGTTGGGTTAACGAACAACTTATAGTCACCTGCCTTTAGAAGATCAGCGTAAACCTTAGACTGCTTAGCTACACGAGGAAGAAGGATTTTCTCCACGTCTTCCTTGATCTTAGCTACCATCTGCTTATCTGCAGCGTCCTGGCTAACACCGTTGCCTGCCAATACAAACTCATCGTGCTGAGTGCTGACAACAATCGCGTCAATACGCTTAGGGCGATTATCATCACCATATTCGATAGTCACCTGGCTCTTTGCGTCGGGACGAAGATAAGGCATCAACTTGCCCTCTTTTCTAATTGCAGACAACTCACGAAGAATAGCGTGAGAAAGATCAAGAGAGATAGGCATATAGTTTTCAGTCTCATCTGTAGCGTAACCGAACATCATACCCTGGTCACCTGCCCCCTGCTCCTCGTTATCCTTTCTATCCACACCACGGTTGATATCAGGGCTCTGACCATGAATTGCAGAGAAGACGCCACATGAATTACCGTCGAACATATATTCGCTCTTTGTGTAGCCGATATTGTTGATCACCTCACGAGCAACCTCCTGAAGATTAACGTATGCACAACTATTAACCTCACCTGCAAGCACCACCTGACCAGTAGTCACAAGAGTCTCGCAAGCAACTTTTGATTCTGGATACTGTGCAAGGAAATTATCAAGCACAGCGTCTGAAATCTGGTCAGCCACTTTGTCTGGATGACCTTCAGAAACAGATTCTGATGTAAAGAAGTATCCCATAATTTTTATCTTTTATTTTCTTTTTTTCAAATTAAAATGCTCGTCCTACGGACTCGCAATATGGGAGGTCAAGGGCATTCTGCCCTTCGAAATCCTCAAAATGGAGCCAAACGCAGGCATTTAAAAACAAAAAACGCAAATACGGAAGTATCTGCGATTCACAAAAACAACTAAAAACATTGAATAAACTGCAGTTTTAGCATTTTTTTAGTGTGGTTGCAATCGCACAAATCCGTCCACATTTTTATTTCGAGTGCAAAATTACAAAAAAAGAAGAAAACCCAAAAGAAAAGATGAAAATTTTAATTCTGCATTCAAGATCTGTAGAGGCAGTGCCTTGTGCCTGCCCTGTGCCTTGTGCCATTATCCACACATTCCCACCGATCATTAATTTTGTGAAATTCTGCATAAACGCATAAAATTTATGATATTTATTCATTTTCCTTTCATTTTGCGAAAAAATACCTAAAAGGAGGGATTATTTTATATTTTTTTCCTATTTTTGCTATATCTATTGCGAATAGAAAAAACAAAACTATACATATTAAATTATGGCTAAAGAAAAAAAATTCATCACTTGTGATGGTAACCAGGCCGCTGCACATATTTCATATATGTTCAGTGAATGTGCTTGTATCTACCCTATCACACCTTCATCTACTATGGCAGAGTACGTAGATGAGTGGGCTGCTGCAGGCAGAAAGAACATTTTCGGTGAGACTGTTTCAGTTACTGAGATGCAGTCAGAGGCTGGTGCTGCTGGTGCAGTACACGGAGCAATCCAGGCAGGTGCATTAACATCTACTTACACAGCTTCACAGGGTCTATTGCTTATGATCCCTAACATGTACAAGATTGCTGCAGAGAAGATGCCAGCAGTTTTCCATGTTTCAGCTCGTACAATCGCTTCTCACACACTATGTATCTTCGGTGACCACCAGGACGTATACGCTTGTCGTCAGACTGGTTTCGCTATGCTTGCTGAGGGTTCAGTTCAGGAGGTGATGGATCTTGCAGGTGTTGCTCACCTATCAACAATCAAGAGCCAGGTTCCTTTCCTTAACTTCTTCGACGGATTCCGTACATCACACGAGATCCAGAAGATCGAGATGTTAGAGAACGACGATCTTGCTCCACTTATCGATCAGGAGAAGCTAGCTGAGTTCCGTCAGCGTGCTCTTTCACCACTTCACCCAGTAATGCGTGGTATGGCTGAGAACCCTGATACATTCTTTACACACCGTGAGTCTTGCAACACAATGTACAACAATGTGCCTGCAATCGTTGAGAACTACATGAAGGAGATCTCAAAGATCACTGGTCGTGAGTACAACCTATTCGACTACTACGGAGCAAAGGATGCTGAGTACGTAATCGTTGCTATGGGTTCAGTTACAGAGTGTATCCGCGAGACAATCGACTACCTAACTAAGCAGGGTAAGAAGGTTGGTCTAGTTGCAGTTCACTTGTTCCGTCCATTCTCAACTAAGCATTTGCTTGCTGCAGTTCCTTCAACATGTAAGGTACTTACAGTTCTTGATAGAACTAAGGAGCCAGGTGCAAACGGTGATCCTCTATATCTTGACGTATGCGAGTCTTACAACGGTGTTAAGAACGCTCCTAAGATTATCGCTGGTCGTTACGGTCTTGGATCAAACGACACTACTCCAGCTCAGATGATGGCAGTTTACGAGAACGCTGCAATGAACGAGCCTAAGCACCACTTCACAGTGGGTATCGTTGATGACGTTACATTCACTTCACTTCCTAAGAAGGAGGAGATCGCTGTTTCAGGTGAGGGTATGTTCGAGGCTAAGTTCTTCGGTCTAGGTGCTGATGGTACTGTAGGTGCAAACAAGAACTCAATCAAGATCATCGGTGACAACACTAACAAGTATTGCCAGGCTTACTTCTCATACGACTCTAAGAAGTCAGGTGGTTTCACTTGTTCACACCTTCGTTTCGGTGACAACCAGATCCGTTCTACATATTTGGTAACTACTCCTAACTTCGTAGCTTGCCACGTTCAGGCTTACTTGAAGATGTACGATGTAACTCGTGGTCTTCGTAAGAACGGTACTTTCCTATTGAACACAATCTGGGAGGGTGACGAGTTGGTAAAGAACCTACCAAACAAGGTTAAGAGATATTTCGCTCAGAACAACATCACAGTTTACTATATCAACGCTACTAAGATCGCTCAGGAGATTGGTCTTGGCAACAGAACTAACACAGTTCTTCAGTCAGCATTCTTCCGTATCACAGGCGTTATCCCTACAGAGCTTGCTGTTGAGCAGATGAAGAAGTTCATCGTTAAGTCATTCGGTAAGAAGGGTGAGGATGTTGTAAACAAGAACTACGCTGCAGTTGATCGCGGTGGTGAGTACAAGCAGTTGACAGTTGACGCTGCATGGGCTAACCTAGCAGACGACAAGGAAGAGGCTAACAACGATCCAGCATTCATCAACAATGTTGTTCGCACAATCAACGCACAGAACGGTGACCTTCTACCAGTTTCTGCATTCAAGGGTATTGAGTGTGGTGAGTGGCCTGCAGGTACAGCTGCTTACGAGAAGCGTGGAGTATCAACATTCGTTCCAGTTTGGAACGCTGCTGACTGTGTAGAGTGTAACAACTGTGCATACGTATGTCCTCACTCATGTATCCGTCCAATCGTTATGGATGCTAACGAGGTTAAGGGCATCAAGGGTGATGTTCGCGAGATGAAGGCACCAGCTGCTTTGAAGGGTATGAACTTCAGAATCCAGGTAGGTGTTATGGACTGTCTAGGTTGTGGTAACTGTGTAGACGTATGTCTTGGTAACAACGACGAGAAGGGCAAGAACGCTCTTAAGATGGTTCCATTCGATCCAAGTTCAGCTGCTACAGCTACTGAGGCTGCTAACTGGGAGTACTCAGTTAAGAACGTTAAGTCTAAGCAGAACCTAGTTGATATCACAGCTAACGTTAAGAACAGCCAGTTGGCAACTCCATTGTTCGAGTTCTCAGGTGCATGCTCAGGTTGTGGTGAGACTCCATACGTTAAGTTGCTTTCTCAGTTGTTCGGTGAGCGCGAGATCGTAGCTAACGCAACAGGATGTTCTTCAATCTACTCTGGTTCAATTCCTTCAACTCCATACACAACTAACGAGAAGGGGCAGGGTCCAGCTTGGGCTAACTCTTTGTTCGAGGACTTCTGTGAGTTCGGTCTAGGAATGGAGCTTGCTAACGAGAAGATGAGAATGAGAATCGAGTCTGTTATGAACGACGCAATCGCTGCTGATTGCACTCCAGCTGAGGCTAAGGAGTTGTTCAAGGCTTGGATTGAGAATAAGGATGACGCTGCTAAGTCATCAGAGATCTGCGATAAGATCTTCCCTATGATCGACGCTAACAAGGATAAGTGCAACCACTGCAAGCAGCTTTCTGAGCTTAAGGGTTACATGATCAAGAGAAGCCAGTGGATCATCGGTGGTGACGGAGCTTCTTACGATATCGGTTACGGTGGTCTTGACCACGTTATCGCATCTGGTAAGAATGTAAACATCCTAGTTCTTGATACAGAGGTTTACTCAAACACAGGTGGTCAGTCATCTAAGGCTACTCCTCTTGGTGCAATCGCTAAGTTCGCCGCATCTGGTAAGAGAGTACGTAAGAAAGACCTTGGTATGATCGCTACTACTTACGGATATGTTTACGTTGCTCAGATCGCAATGGGAGCTAACCCTGCTCAGTGCTTGAAGGCATTGAAGGAGGCTGAGGCATACGACGGTCCATCTTTGGTTATCGCTTACGCACCATGTATCAACCACGGTTTGAAGGCAGGTATGGGTAAGGCACAGGCTGAGGAGAAGAAGGCTGTTGAGTGCGGTTACTGGCACCTATGGAGATTCAACCCAGCTCTTGAGGCAGAGGGTAAGAATCCATTTACTCTTGATTCTAAGGAGCCTGACTACTCTAAGTTCCAGGATTTCTTGAAGGGTGAGAACCGTTACGCTTCTGTAATGAAGATGTACCCTGCTGAGGCTCAGGAGTTGTTTAACGCTAGCGAGGAAATGGCTAAGAAGCGTTACCAGAGCTACGTTCGTATGAGCAAGATGGAGTATTAATAAATAATCCATTCAGATAAAGGAGAGGGTGTATCAAAACTAAGAAAGTTGCGATATACCCTCTTTTTAACTCTCTGAGACTTGAATGGATTTTTGAAAAGCGGAGAAATCAAAATTTGACTTAAATATTCGATTCTCACGAGTTGAAATTTTCATAAAAGAA
>JAZUGF010000121.1:0-15144 GCA_045641065.1 Paludibacteraceae bacterium
TGATTTTTTTTCGTTGATTTTTAAATACGAAAAGAGGGCATATCAATTTTGATACACCCTCTTTTTTATTTCAATGCCTCTATAATCTCTGGCTCAATCACATCTATTTTTTGATCAGTCTCAAAACGACAGATAACAGTACCGTCTCTGCCTATTAAGAATTTAGTGAAATTCCAATGAATGTCAATATCAGCTTCTGGATCCACCACATTTGCATGCTTTAGAAAATCATATAACGCAATTGTGCTATCTCCATTCACGTTAATCTTGTGGAAACGTGGAAAAGATGTGTGGTAGTTTGTTGTGCAGAAATTCTGGATCTCTTCATCTGATTCTGGAGCCTGCTGTGCAAACTGATTACATGGAAAATCCAAAATTTCAAAGTCCTTATGTTTATATTTGTAATACAACTCCTGCAACTCTTTATATTGTGGTGTATGTCCACAACGAGTGGCTGTGTTGACAATCAAAAGAACTTTGCCTTTGTATTCTGACAAAGAAGTTTCTTTACCTTGATTATTAACTACGGTAAAATCATAAACCGTTGGCGTATTAGATAAATCAGTTGGACCAACTCCTTTAAAAATGTACATTGCAAGCAAACAAAGCAATACAATGACTAATAGAATCCAATGTCTTATTTTCATATTGTGTTTGAATTAATGATTAATTTGTACAAAATTAGGGATTTTTCTTATATTTGCCACATAAACTTGAAACATAAACACATATACCATATTTAATGCCATGAAAAGACGTTACTTTTCGCTATTTTCTCTAACACTTTTATCCTCATCCGTTTGGGCTGACATAGATGTTTCCGACCTTTATCTTCAAAATGCTGGTTTTGATGATGACTCTCACTTTGATTATCGTATTTCCGACCAAGGTAATGTGGCTCAGGAAATTCTGTCTATTTATGGATGGACTAAGGATTTTAGCGTGGATTATACGGTTTGTGGAATCTATGAGTTTGGTACAGCCAAAACATTCAACACATACGGTAAGGTTCCGTCTGCTGGATATCAGAATTCCAAAGGTGGATGTTTGGCTTTGAGTACTGGTTGGGATCAGACAATGAAGTTTTATCAGACTGTGACTCTTCCTGCCGGAAATTATAAACTCCAGACTGCTTATTACAATGGAAGTAATTCAAATGATGGTTATAGTTTGCTTGGCTGGATTCCTGATAATGGCGACGCGAAGGTTTCGTCTATGTCATCATTTCCGTCGAATCAATGGAAGGTCGATGAAGTGACATTCTCATTAAATAAGGAGACGACGGGGCGTATACAGATCGGTTTTAAGGCTGTTGCTAACGGTTCGGCTAATTCAGCCAAGGTAGTGTCGGATTTTGTGAAGTTGTATATGGTAGGGGATGGCTCTGCCAACTATCTTGCCGACGTGGTTGCTAAACGAGTTGAAGTTGCCAATGATTTGTTGGCTGAGAGAATGAATGCTACTCACCGTAAGAATTTGGAAACTGCTACAAAAGAGGCAGAGTCGTGGATCGCAACACCGTCGACGCAGAGTCTTTCCTCAATAGTTTCAAATCTTCGTAAGGCTACAGATGCAGCACAGTCTTCCGTCGACCTATATGATAATCTTGCTGATTTGATTGCTGAAGCTGAGCCAGCATCTACAGAAGATTCTGAGATTGCTACAGAATTGTCAAAGGCAAAGAAGGTTTATGATAATGAATCAAAGTCAATAGCAGACGTGAATGAGATGATTGGTGTGTTGGAGGAGTTGATGATTATCTATAGATCTTCAAACTCTGACGGTCCAATTCCAGTAGTTACAACTGATCCACGTCATGCTCGTGGTGCAACTTTAGCTTTCGGTCGTGCAACATTTGATGGAAACGGATCTAAAATTAAAGAAAAAGGTTTCTGCTATGGAAGTAAGAATAATCCGTCGATCCGTGATAAACGTTCTACTTTGTCATATAGTAATAATGGAGATATCTATGTGATTGAAGGTTTGACTCCTGCCACATTCTATTATATCCGTCCGTATGCTATTGCAGATAATGACGTTGTTGGCTATGGTAAGACAATTAAAATCTGCACTTTGCCAAAGGGTGAGGTTGCATGGAGCTACGATAATGGTGGATCATCGGAAGAGAATGGACGCATCAATTCTGCTATTAAAGATGCTGTGGATGTTTGGAATAATATCACAAGCATCAAGGGCTTAGCTATATCCGCTCACTATGGAGCCAATACTCCGACTGCTGATTGCAGCTATGGAGGTTGGATGCGTGTCGGACCAAATGCAAGTTATCAGCGTACAGGTACAATTCAGCATGAGATGGCTCACGCAATTGGCGTCGGCACTACAGATACTTGGTATAATAGTAGCGTCTATAGAGAGAATACAAGTTCAGGATTCTGGCTTGGTGAGCGTACAGACCAAATTTTGGCATTTTTGGAAAATGACAACTCAGCTCACTTGAAGGGTGATAAAACTCATTTCTGGCCATACGGAATCAATGGTGCCCACGAAGATAATGGCACACGTATGCTATATTACGCAAACGCATTGATCGTACAGTCGCTTGGAGAAGATAATTTGCCACCTGTTACAGGAGCATTCGCGTCGCCTGCATATACATTTATTCAGGATGATAATGAGTATTACTATATTCTTTCTGCAGACGACGTCAATTCAAAGCTTAAATCAAATGGCAACGGATTGCAGTTGCAAAATTGTAATTGGAAGACGCTGCTCAAGGATGATTCGTATGCATGGCAGGTGCAATTCAATCCGTCAACGCAATATTATGAATTGAAGAATGTGAAGGAAAATAAAGATCTTTCGTTCTCAAATTCACGAGTGCAATTGTTTGAAAACAATGATTTTGGAATCCAGATGCTTGGCTCACGACAGAATATTGTCACAAACGATTTCAATCTAAAATCATATTGGTTGACTTTTGCAAATGGCACAAATAAACCATATTCCTTGACTTCATTTAATAATGAAGTCACTGCATCAGCTTTTGATCACCAGAACTCAGCTTCAAAACAGCGTTGGGTGATTCTTTCTCGTCATGAGGTTAAGGCTTTGGCTGGGGATTTGTCTGAAATTCAGAATCTGAATTCTGAAAATTCGTCTTTGATTGTCTACTCTAATGAGAATGGAATTGCAGTTAAAACTACTGATAAAGGAGAATTCATCCATGTCTACGATATCGCCGGAAGAATTATTAAGGAGTTTTACATGCAGGCAGGAATGGAGATGGAAATTCAGGTGAATAGGGGAGTGTATGTAGTGAATGGAAAGATGGTCCTTAGATAAAATAGCTCACATGTCAAAATAATATTTGGATGAATCAGTTTAATGCTCTATCTTTGTAGTTTATTATAGGAAATTTGCCAAGTACGGCATGTTTGCATTCATGAAACTTTGGTTTCCTTAATAATTACGATTTGGTATAATATAAAAATTAGATACAAATAGTATTCTAATTATATATAAGTGTATGGCAGAAAAATTAAAAGAACAAGCAAAGAAAGCGGTATATTGGAGTGCTATTACAAATATATCTAATCAGGGTATGCAGTTTGTGATTGGTATTATCCTAGCGCGTTTGTTATCACCTGAGGATTTTGGTATTATAGCATTGCCTACAATATTTCTTGCTATTGCACAATGTTTTATAGATAGTGGATTTAGTTCGGCGTTAGTTAGAAAACCAGATTTAAAAGAAGAGGACCTTTCTACAGCGTTTTATTTCAATATTATAGTTGGAGTGTTTTTCTATACTTTACTATTTTTTCTCTCACCTTTGATAGCGGAATTTTATGAAACTCCTATCTTGAGCGAAATTCTTCGTGTCACGGCGTTATCTACACTTTTGGGACCTTTACAGTCAGTTCATTTCGCTCAATTTTCACGAAACATGGATTTCAAGACACCGGCCAAAATATCTGTTACATGTAAATTGACAACAGGATTTATTGGTGTTGGTTTGGCATATTTAGGTTGGGGAATATGGGCTTTAGTGTTTCAAGGTGTAGTTAGTCAATTACTAAGCTTGACTTTAGTTTGGGTGTTTTCATCATGGCGTCCCAAAACTGGATGGTCAAATGAATCCTTTAAGTACCTATTTGGATTTGGAAGCAAACTTCTTACGTCAAGTGTCTTGGATACACTTTATAATAATATCATTCCTACGTTTTTGGGTAAGTTTTGCAGTCCTCGTGATTTAGGACTTTTTAATAGGGGTTATGGATATGCTTCTTTACCATATAATCAGATGAACGGTATGATTTCGCCTATTGCATACCCAATGTTTTGTAAATTAGCATCAGAAACAGATCGATTATATAAATATTTTAGCCGATTGATTAGATTAGTGATATATATATTGGCTCCGATAAATATTTTAATGATAGTGATTGCGAGACCTTTAGTGTTGACTTTGATAACAGACAAATGGGAAGATTGTATAATTGTGGTTCAAATTATGGCTTTTTCAGTCATTTTTTGGCCAATTCAAAGTCTAAATATGAGTCTGTTCAGTGCTATAGGCCGATCAGATATGGTATTGAAATCTAATGTTGTAGTAAAAATTTTAGGTTTATCAACTTTGTTGGCATCTCTTCCTTTTGGTTTAGTTGTGATTTGTGCGTCAGGAATTTTTAGGTCGATTCTAAATATTTCATGGGTAGCTTATTACGCAGGAAAAGTAACGAAATTTGGACTCTTGGAACAATGGAAAGAAATATCAAAACCTCTTTCTCTAGCTATGTTTACCGGAGCAGTAACATACTTGATTCTAATGTTTGTTCCGGATAATATAATGCAGATAATATTGGGTTCGGTTTTGTTTGGGCTAATTTATATTTCATTGTCACTAGTTCTCAAATTGGATGAGTTTATAGATATTTTATACCTACTTCACATAAAGAAGGATAAAAGTAGATTTGATGTTTATGAGAAAGATTAAAGAAATTTTAAAAAGAGTATACCGTTATTTAAGATATGGTATACCTAGTTATAACAAAGTTTATGCAAACATACAAACTGTTACTCCAGAAAAATTACTTGAAGGAAGAACTGCAATAATAACTGGTGGTACATCTGGAATAGGAAAGACTATTGCATTAACATATTTGAAAGCAGGTGCAAATGTTATTATAACAGGTCGTACCCAAAACAAAATTGAAGATGCCATCAATTCACTTAAGGAAAATGTTCAAGAGGATAAGTTTATCTATGGAGTTCCAATGGATTTGACAAGTGTGAAATCCATTACTTCTGCGTTTGAACAGATAAAAAAATTAGTCGGGTCATCCAATATAGACATCTTAGTTAATAATGCAGGTGTCAATGGTGGAGGATTTCTTTCTTGTACTGAGGAAGAATATGATAATGTACTAAATACTAATCTAAAAGGTCCTTTCTTTTTAACACAAGCTTTTACTAAATATCTTATAGATAACAAAATAAAAGGTAATATCTTAAATATAGTATCTTCATCTGGTATAAGACCTGCATACAATTCCTATACTATTTCCAAATGGGGATTGAGAGGGTTTACTGAAGGTATTGCACGCATGTTGGCTCCGTACAATATTGTAGTCAATGGAATTGCACCTGGACCTACGGCAACTCCTATGCAAGGCAAACATACTGACGAAGATGAGATTACACATCCTGCCAATCTTACTGGAAGAATGGCAATTTCACAAGAAATTGCTGATATGGCTTTAATGCTGATAAGTGATAGATGTCGAACAATAATTGGTGATATTGTTTATATGAGTGGCGGTGGTGGTAATGTTACTAACGAAGATATTAGCTACAACTTGCAATAAAAGATATTATGTTTTCATCAAATTATAATCAAAGAATTTTACAGGCTTTGCTTGTTGAACATGGAGTAAAAAAGTTCGTAATTTCTCCCGGAGGAACTAATCCAGCAATGGTTATGAGTCTTCAAATGGATAAAAGATTTGAACTTTATTCTTGTGTTGATGAGCGATCTGCAGCATATATGGCGTGTGGCATGTCAGAAGCATCTGGCGAGCCTGTTGGAATTTGTTGTACAGGAGCGACGGCATCTCGTAATTATATGTCCGCCTTAACTGAGGCATTTTACAAAAAAATTCCAATTGTAGTAATTACTTGTTCTAGACCTAATTACAACATTGGACATCTGTTCCCTCAAGTTACCAATAGATCAGTTTATCCTGCAGATATATTAGTAGATGGGGAACAACTTCAGATAATTAAAGATGAAAGTGATGTACATGATGTAGAGTACAAAATAAATAAGGCCTTATTAGCTTTAAGTAGAAACGGGGGTGGACCTGTTCATTTTAATGTAGAGATAAGTACTCAAAGTTGTGAATGTGAAACATTACCTTCGGTAAATGTGATCAGACGTATTGGATATGAATCTGTTTTTCCTGAAATATCAACAGGAAAAATTGGTATATTCATTGGCTCTCATAAGGTAATGGATAACAAGTTGACTTCTCTAATTGATGAATTTTGCGAGAAATACAATGCTGTAGTATTGGCCGATTACACTAGTGGATACAAAGGGAAGTATTTTCATCCTTATTCATTAATTGGAACACAGAATAAAAGAGTAGATGGTGTTTTTGAATTCGATTTGTTACTTCATATCGGAGAAATATCTGGTGATTATTTAACATGGGAATTCATACGTTCAAAAAAGGTTTGGCGTATTAATACCGATGGAGAAATTAGAATCCGTTTTGGATCTTTACAATATGTGTTTGAAATGAGTGAATCATATTTCTTTACTCATTACAATAATTTAGTGGAGGATAAATCAGAAACCACTTTAATTAAGGAACACATTTGTGAATATGATAGATTATATTCACAAATTCCAGAACTTCCATTAAGTCACATAAGTATAGCACATCGTTTGGCACCAGTAATGCCAAAGAATAGTGTAATTCATTTTTCTATTTTGAATGCACTTCGTTCTTGGAATTTCTTTTTAATAGATAAATCAATTCGTACCGATTGCAATGTTGGTGGTTTTGGTATAGATGGTTGTACTTCTACATTGATTGGAGCTTCTTTAGCAGACTCCAATAAACTTCATTTTTTGTTCACAGGGGATTTAGCGTTCTTTTATGATTTAAATTCCTTAGGAAACCGTCATATATCAAACAATGTAAGAATTGTTTTAGTAAATGATGGAAAGGGAGCGGAATTTACTCATTTTAGAGCTGCAAATTATGCAGATGATAGAGAATCCTTTATCGGAGGAGCTGGACATTTTGGAGATAAATCGCAGAATTTAATTAAGAATTTTTCTACTGATTTAGGTTTTGAATATATACAGGTACTATCCCAAAACGATCTAGAAAAATCAATTACTAAATTATGTGATCCTAATTTGACTAAGAAACCGCTTCTTGTTGAGATCCTTTTGTCTGATCAAGGTCAGAGTGAAGCATGGAAAATATTGAGTGAGTTAAATGGTGAAGCCTCTTTACCAACTTCTCAAAATACATTGTCAAAGATAGCTGATAAATTCAACAAACTATTTAAGTGATTTCTGATAATAATTTTTCTTTCTAAGAACCCAATAGAATGAGAATAGGAATTCTTACATATCATTGTCCTCCGAATTTTGGAGCACAACTACAAACAATTTCTACGGTTGGATATCTAAAGCGAATTGGACATGATCCAATTGTGATCAATTGGTATGCTGCAGATCTTGAAGAAATGTATTCTCATCGTATTCCTACGAATCAGGTCAAATGCCATGAAGAATTCACGAATTTTGCACTCCCCGTTAGTAATAAATGTGGTATTTATGCAAAATTAATTGAAGAAGTAGATAATTTGAATTTAGACGCTATCGTTGTTGGAAGTGATGCATTATTCAAATATATTCCTATTTCCAAAAGACGTTTTTTTAATAAAAGAAAATTTAAATGGATATATTTTTGTAAACCTTTGTCTTGTGAAGACTTTGGCGAAAATCCATTTTTTGGCGATTTTTTGAGTAAGCTAAAAAAGAAAATCCCAGCTTCTGTATATGCGGCTTCTTCCCAAAATTGTCCGTATAGTCTAATGAGTTCAAAGGAACGTAGACGCATGGCAGATGGCCTTTCGAATTATCGATTGATAACTGTACGTGATTCTTGGACGAAAGGCATGATTGAAAAAATTACTGGAAGAACATCAGTAAGAATAAATCCAGATCCAGTTTTCTCTTTTAATCAAAATTGTTATTTAGATATACCTTCTAAGGAAGAGATTATGACGAAATATAATCTTCCTGACAATTATATTTTATTTAGCTTTAGTGATTGGTTTTCTAATGACAAGTATATAAAATCAATTGCTGATGAGGTTGAAAAGCGCGGATTTGCACCTGTTGCTATTCCTATGCCTGAAAAATTGTTTGATGCTGGTATAGATAAAAAAATTGAATTATCATTAAGTCCTTTAGATTGGTATGCATTGATTTTCTATTCTAAAGGATATATAGGAGAACGAATGCATCCTATAGTTGTTTGTTTGCATAACTCTGTTCCTTTTTTCTGTTTTGATGAATATGGAACAAAGGTAAAAAAATCATTTTTCTCCCGTGAGATGGTTTATAATCCAGAATCAAGCAAAACATATCTAATCGTTAAAGACGCTGATCTTCTGGATCAACTCTATTCTTACCAAGGATCAAAACCATGTCCTTCTTCAAAAGAAGTGGTCGACAAACTATTGTCTTTCAATAGAGAAAAATGTAATAAGTTTGCTGCTCGAAAACAAAAAGAATATGAAGAAGGAATGAATGAAGTCATAAATTCATTAAAATAAATATGCAAGAAAGAATTGAACATATAGATATTTTGAAGGCATTGTCAATTATTTTTGTAGTGATGGGTCATGTCTTGTCTTGGTGCTACAAGGATTTTGTCAACAATTTGCCAAACTTTACATATAATCAGATTGTTTTGTGGAAATTTATTTACACTTTCCACATGCCTTTGTTTATGTTTGTATCAGGTCTTGTTGTTTTTAATCCAGATAAAAATTATAAAGTTTTTACTGTATTCAAAAGAATAATATCTTATCTAATTCCATTTTTTGTAATTGGTTGTTTGCTGACACTCTACAGAGGCGGGTATAAGGGATTATCAGAAATGTTTATGAGAATGTGGTACTTTAGAACATTGTCAATATTTGTTTTGATGATTTATATTCCAATGCTTATTGTCCAGAAGATTCCAAACATTAATAAATATTTAGAAATAGGGATTGTATGTGCAATTTTTTGGATTACTGCTCATTATGTTTCTCCTGTTATTGATAGAAAAATTCCTTTCGCTTTTGATGTTTTAGATTTAGATGTAAGCCATTTTGGTCTTTATCCATATTTTCTTGCAGGTTGGATTTATAGAAGAATGGATATTGTGAGGAAATTTGTAGAAAACAAATATATGTATGCGATATCATTAGGAATTTTGTTTTATTCGTTAATTTATCCTTTTTATATCAAAGGTTATTTCTCTCCTTGTTATAATTACGTAGCATATATTGCGATTATATTCTTTTTAAATCTTTCCATACAATTGACTGCTTTTACTAGTGCAAAGAAGTATTTGAATGTTATCGGATGTAAAACTATGGAAATATATATTATTCATGGTTTCATGGCAACATGTGTGCCTTCAATCGGTGCTCTATTTTTTATGGTAGCAGAGTTTGGAATAAGAGCTTCAATGAGTATTCAATTGTTCGTCTCTCTTCCTATTTCCATATTAATCATATATCTTTGTTTGAAAATTGCAAAATTGATTAGGAATAATGATTTGTTGTCCCTATTATTTTTTGGTGATTTGCAAATCCTTAAATTAAAGTAAGATAATCATGAGTAAAACTAAAATATTATTTATAATTCCTTGGTTACCTTATCCAATGATATCGGGAGGACATCAAGCTCTTTATAACGGTATTGCAGCAGTAAAAGATGATTATGATGTTACATTAACATTTGAAGCCGTAGATAACGTTGAATATCATAAAGCAATAAATGAATTCTCTAAAAGGATGCCTAATGTTAAATTACTACCTTCATTACGTCCTGAAGCTACAAAACCATCAGTTCTTTCTAGAGTCAAAAGAAAATCTATTTCTCTGGTAAAAAAAATTAGAGGTAAACAAAATATTATTGACTCAAAAGAGATGTTGGTCAATAATTGGATTTCAACAGTATCTCCTCGTAATCGTAGGTTTATTGAACATATTTATAAAATAAGCAGACAAGAAAAATTTGATATTATCCAGGTTGAGATGCCTTGGATAATTGATTTCGTACTTGCTTTGCCTAATGATGTAAAGAAAATATATGTTCATCATGAATTGGGATTTGTTCGTAGAGAATTGGAGATAAATCAACTTAAGAATAAAGATGCTTATACAGAAACTATACTTAAGTTTGTTGATATGAATGAAATCAACCTACTTAATTTGTATGACAGCATAATAACTCTTTCTCCTATAGATGCTGAAAAACTTAAAGAAAAAGGCGTCTACAAACCAGTATATTCTTCTTTTGCAATTATTGATGCAAAGCCTATAGAATGTAATAATATAGGTAATGGTAAACGTCTTACTTTTATAGGTCCCGAGGAACATGATCCTAATTACGTCGGTATCACTTGGTTTCTAGAGAATTGTTGGAATAGTCTCATCTCTATTGACCCTGCCATCTCTCTTGATATAATTGGAAAATGGTCGGAAAAAAGTAAGCATGAATATTCATCTAAATATCCTGGAGTCAATTTCTTAGGATTTGTTGATGATTTGAATCTCGCTATTCAAGGAAGTACAATGATTGTACCAATCACTATAGGTAGTGGAATTCGTATGAAAATTCTTGAAGCGTCTAGTAAGTGTGTGCCTTTTGTAAGTACAACAGTTGGAGCTGAAGGCATACCTGTTGTTGATAATAGGGATTGCTTCTTGACCGATGATCCTGAAGAATTTGTCAATAGTATTATTAAATTACAGAATTGTGATTTACGACAACAATTTGTAAAAAATGCTTATCAAATGGTTGTGTCTAATTATTCACTTGATGCCTTAAGAAAAAATAGACTTGAAATTTATAATAAATTGTTGAATTAGAATTATAGTTGTATTGTAAAGATAATTGCTTTACAATACATCTTATTCTTTTATAATCCAAACATCTGCATTGCATTTTTCGATGTTGCATCAGCAACAGCCTCAACATCCATTTCTTTAATTTCCGCTACTTTAGCACAAGTGTATGTGATGAATGCTGTTTCATTTCTTTGACCACGTTTAGGAACTGGAGCAAGATAAGGGGCATCTGTCTCCAACACGATTCTATCCAATGGAATATCTTTCACTGCTGCTGCAACACCTGCATTCTTGAATGTCACAACTCCGCCGATTCCCAATACGAAATCACCAAGTTTCATCATCTGCTCAGCTTCGTGGATATTGCCAGTGAAACAGTGGAAGACACCGTGTAGTTTAGATTTATCGAATTTCTTTAGCGACGCAGTACACTCGTCGAGAGCCTTACGTTGGTGGATGATAATCGGTAGATCGTATTGAATAGCAACGTCGACCTGCTGCTCAAAGGCTTTAATCTGGATATCTCTGAAGTCGTCTTCCCAATAAAGGTCGATACCGATCTCTCCCAAAGCACAATATTTACGCTGTGGAAGGTATGCAAACATCTGATCCAACACACTCTGCCAATCCTCTTTCACTTCAGTAGGGTGGAGTCCCATAGCACACGAAAAGAGATTAGTATCAGTGTCAGCCAACGTATGCATCTGTGGAATTGTGCTCAAATCCACGTTTGGTAGAATCACCTTGCCTACGCCAGCAGTTTTCAATCTCTCAACTACCTCCGCTTTGTCGTCGGCGTAGTCTTCATCCATATAAATATGTGAGTGTGTATCGATTATCATATTCTTAAAAATTCAAACCAAGAAATTCAAAAACCTTATCTTTTTCAAACGGCGAAAACCAATTGATTTCCTGATCACGTTTCCACCAAGTCATCTGTTTTTTAGCATAGCGACGCGTGTTTTTCTGAATTTCCTCAATAGCTCTATCCAACGAGTATTCTCCACCTATATATGCAAACAACTCTTTGAATCCTACTGTGTTAAGACTATTCAGATGGCGGTATTCGTAGACGCTACGAGCTTCGGCTTCAGCACCGTCTTCCATCATAACCAATGTGCGACGATTGATTCTGTCGTACATCTCTTCGCGAGGCAGAGTCAAGCCAATCTTCACGATTTCAAACGGACGATGTTTCTTCTCTTGTTTGCGAATATCGGAGTATGGTTTTCCGGTTTCCAAACAGATTTCCACCGCGTGGATGATTCTTTTATAATTGTGAGGATCTACTTCATTGTAGTATTCTGGATCGAGAATTTTTAATTCACCTAGTAAATTGTCAATTCCTTCAGTTTCGTAACGTTTCCAGAGTTCGTCACGTAATTTTTCATCCACATTTGGGCGATCGTCGATACCATTGCAAAGAGCATCAATATAAAGCATTGATCCACCCACCATCACCACATTGTCGTGAGTTTTGAATAATTCATCAAGTTTGGCAAGAGCCTCGATTTCAAATCGTCCACAGCTGTAATAATCTTCAAGATTAAGCATGCCAATGAAATGGTGTTTGGCTCGGCTCAACTCTTCTGCAGACGGTGCTGCTGTCACAATCGGAATGTCCTTATAAAACTGACGTGAATCGCAAGAGATTATTTCTGTGTGAAGACGCTCAGCAATTTGGATGCTGAGTTCAGTTTTGCCGATGGCAGTCGGTCCGAGTATGACAATCAGTCGTTTGCTCATTAAAAATCGGGTTTGATTATCTTCTATATGATGAATTTGATCACAAATATAGCCATTTTTATGCTATTTATAGGTTTTGTTTGTTTGATAATTGTAATTTTGTAAAAACGTTGTGCACAACGTCTCTACAAAAGAATAACAAACACTAAAATAGTAATGATTTGATTAATTGACGTAAAATGAAAAAATGCGAAAAATAGGTATTTTTATATACTATAAATCAATATTTTAGATTTTTTCATTTCAATTATTTTTATCACATTTCAATTATTTTTATCACATTTCTATCACACGAGTATCACATTTTATTATCTTTGCACCAACAAAAAATTAAAAGATATGGCAAAGGAGATTTCAACGCAGTTGGTGCAAGTCTATGAACGTAAGACAAAGAATGGTATTTCGTTTTATCTTCATTACTCTATTAATGGGGAGCAAGTGAGAGAAAACACACATTTGAGATTGACGGGAGATAAAGAATCCGATAAATTGACAAAAAAAGCAGTTCAAATGTTGCAAGCAGAAAGAACAGCGCAACTATTGAGCAATAGAACAGGCATAGCAACAGAATCAAGTCAAAGCAAAATTAAAGTAGTAGATTATTTGCAAAAGTTTGCAGATAAGCAGAAAAAAGATACTCATTTCAGCATAGTCCAATATAGCCAGATATTGCGTATTATCGGAATGGTTAAAGATGTTGACGCAAATATTAAATTGTGCAATATTTCAGTATCATTTGCAAACAAGTTTGTAAACAGACTTAACAAAGAAAAATTAGCAGAATCAACAAAAAATCTATATTTGTCACGATTTAATGTATTGTTAAACCAAGCAGTCAAAAAGGATTTAATTTCTA
The DNA here is from genome assembly GCA_045641065.1 of Paludibacteraceae bacterium. Lineage (GTDB taxonomy): Bacteria > Bacteroidota > Bacteroidia > Bacteroidales > Paludibacteraceae > UBA1723. The sequence continues at coordinate 13,721 of JAZUGF010000121.1, forward strand.
TGAATCCATTTACGAAAGTAGAGGACAAACCTAAACTAAAATGTAAAGAAAAATCATATTTGACTGAAAACGAATTGATGCAATTAATGAATGTATGTGTCAATAACGAAAGGGAGCAAGAAATTTTAGACGCATTTGTTTTTTCTGCATTTAGTGGGTTACGTTATAGTGATGTAGTCCGACTAAAAAAGGAGAATATAGAGCAGACAAAAAAAGGAATAAGAGTGAAGATAGAAACACAAAAGACAAAAAAATATCAATCTTTTATTTTGCCGTCAAAGTGTGAATCTATCATAAAAAGCAAAAAAACAAAAGCAAATGAAACTATTTTCAAATTGCCTAATCTTGTAGGCATAAATTATAAACTTAAAAGTTTTGCAAAACGTGCCAATATAGAAAAGAACATTTCATTTCATACTGCACGCCACACGTTTGCGACTATGCTACTTACTAAAGGGGCTGATTTATATTCAGTATCTTCTTTATTGGGGCATAGCGATATATCTACAACTCAAATTTATGCGAAGATTGTAGACAAAAAGAAAGATGATACAATAGCATTATTAAATGATATTTTATGACATACTACACTTTGAATGATGATAAGGTAGCCAAAGCCGATGAATATCCGTCATTATGTAATATATCCGTTCTTGACATTATAGTTCATCAAATTGCAGAACGTTTATGTCGCACTCTTGCCGACAATGTTTTAAGAGAAAAGTCTTATGTATTAAATAAAAATACTAACGAATTTAAAGATATTGAAGTAAATGCAATGCGAGTATGTGAACCTTATTATAATATTTTTTGGTGGTGTGAAGAAACTAAATTATTTGCTTATCTATGTTGGTATATAACGGAGATTTGCGAGAAAAACGGGTTGCGTGCGTATAAAGGGAAAAAAGGTAGTGTTAATTTGCAGTTGTTCAAACGTCATTTTGTTAATGATTTTAATATTGATAGAAAACAAATTTCTGCTTTTAAGTTGGGAGATAGACCAAAAAAATATGAATTGATTGAGAGTTTTACAAAAAATGTATTATCAAACATTCTTAACAAAGACATAAAATATATATGAACACTCACGTCTGTAGAAGATACATTTTAAGTACAAAAAAAGGTACATGAAAGGTACATGAAAGGTACATAAAAATTCATCAAATTAGAATTTGAAATTCTCATTTTGTTGCAATATAGACTACCCCCAACCATTCCCAAAATTGCCGTGTATCTTCTACAGACGTGATTATTCAGGTAGCCTCAACCATTGCCATGGAGATATACTGACGTTAGCATTCACACAGTAAGACGGATTTACTGTTCGTTCTTTATCGAGTTGTTTATTCGTGTGTATTTCCCGACTACCCCCAACCATTCCCAAAATTGCCGTGTGTGAAATAGGGTTCGGTGGGTGGTTTGCA
>JAZUGF010000122.1:0-7431 GCA_045641065.1 Paludibacteraceae bacterium
GATTGTACTCAGACCTGATGAATGCCCTTCTAAATTCCAAGTCTTGCCCAAAAGATGGATTGTGGAACGCTCGTTTGCATGGCTTGAAAATTTTAGAAGACTAACTATTGATTACGAATTTTACTCTGAGTCTTCTGTCGCAATGATTCAATTAGCCTTCTGCTTTTTGATCCTTAACAAAATTTTCCACTAAAATTTAAACAGTTTCTTATTTAATATATCCATACTGTAAATAACCAGAACATTGTTGACGAATATTCGGATTGGCTTCACCATCTTTATTTAATACTGGTACATCCAAAATACCTTTTAGACTTTTTCCGATTGTCAACATCTGCATGAATTTCGTTCTATCCGACATATCATACACTTTAACATCGTCAAATCTTCTTGCCACCTCATTTAAAACCGAAGTCATTTCATCACAAGATTGACGAATTGCAGCTAAAATTGTTTCAACTGTCTTCATTTCAGCACACGCCTTATCAACTTTTGCCTCATATCTTCTTGCTTCTGTTAATGCTTCCTCTGCTTTACTAGCCATCCAAAATCCAGCTACTGCCAAAAGAGGACCAAGAGCAATACCGCCAAGAGCTACCATTCCACCAGCCATACCAAATCCACCAGCTGCAAGCGATCCTCCTCCAAGCCATGCTAATGTTGCATTAGTTGCAGCTGCTCCAGATAAAGTTCCAATAGCAGTTCCAGTTGAAGCAGTTGCAAATGTAGACACAGCACCTAAAGCTCCGAATGATGCCAAAGCACCAACACCAGCTCCTTGACCAATACCACTACCAACCTCCAATGATTTCTCAATGTAATATTTACAATCTTTAATCATGTTTGCGTTATCCACAGCAACACTCTGATCGAATCCTTCAATTTGACTGTGATAACGATTATGCATATCTACCATATGTTTAATTTGATTTTGGAAGATATATACTCTTAATCTTCCCAAATCTTCCAAATATTTATTAGTCATTCTTCTGCAATCATCAAGGTTATTTTTGGCCGAATTCAAATTTCTTTCGGCTCTTTTACCTATTCTTTCAGCCTCTTCTGAATCAGAATAAGCATCTACCCCTTTCTTAATTCCAGTACCTGCTAAAACAGCAGCAGCACCCCATATCAACCAAGGTAATGGCATAATTATTTATTTTTTAAGATTAAACATATTTTCATATTTCGTTGATAGAATTCTTCTTTTGTCATTTGATTTTTGAAGAACATATCATAAGATAAATCTACATTACATAATGTTGGTCTATTATCATAAATGCTACACAAATTGCCTTCAAGGTATTTGCATACTCCGTCACCTCTATCTAAATCAGCATATAAAGGATTACCAGCAATACTTCTGCAACATTCTCCACATTTGTCACACTCGAACATTATATTTGAGTTTAACATAAAACAATAAAAAAGAAACCTGATTTTTTCAATCTATCGGTCATTTGCAAAGCTACAACTCACCCCAAAAACTTCCCCTTTAATCATGTATCCATTTTGTTCGCTATTTCTCTCCATTTTGTTCACTAACCTCATACAATGCGAAGAAGTTTTTACATAGTGCATTGGAAATAAGTCGCACAAGGTCAGTGTTTAGCGACTCCTTTTCGTAGATTTTATATATTGCTCGGTCGGTCATGTGTATTTGTGCGGCAAGCCAAGTCACATTCCTTCCTTGTCTCGCCATTTCCTCCTGTATCGCATGCCCTATATGGACTTTAGCAGTAATGTCTTTTTTAATTTCTTGCTCCATGGTAACATAAAAAAAGCGTGACTATTCGCTCGTTCATGTTAACCTACTGGTATCGCCAAACACCATATCCCTACACAAACACGAATAGTTCACGCTCCAAGGAGCGCAAACATATAGGTGTTTTTCTTTAGGGATCAAAATTGGCGATTTTGTAGGTTTAAAGAAAAACAATAGTTCGCTATTATATTTTTAATGCTTCTTTTCTGTTTCTTAAATTCTAAATTTAATAATAACAAAATTACAAAAATTATGTTTCAATTCTAATTTATGACTGATTTTCTCATAAGGTTTATCCCCTAAAGGGGAATAGTACTATGTAATGAATCAAAAGTTCTACCTACATTAAACGCCTAACGGCGTAATGTAAATATCATTTCTATATATACACAAAAAGGGCGAAGCATCGCTGCGTCGCCCTCAAGAAACAAATTATTATGCTGCCTATCTTACTTATAAGCCTGATTATGTACGCTCTTTACTGCTCTACCTGATGGATCATTCATGTTCTTGAATGCCTCATCCCACTCAAGGGCAATTGCTGTCGAACATGCCACACTCTTCTCGCTTGGCACTGTCTGTGCTGCTGTCTGGCTTGGGAAATGCTCCTCAAAGATAGATCTGTAGTAGTATTCCTCCTTAGTCATAGGTGGGTTGATTGGGAATCTCTCAGCTGCATGAGCCATCTGCTCGTCTGTAACCTTCTGAGATGTAAGTTCCTTCAATGTATCAATCCAGCTGTATCCTACTCCGTCAGAGAACTGCTCTTTCTGTCTCCAAGCCACCTCTTCTGGCAAGTAATCCTCGAATGCCTTACGAAGGATCCATTTCTCGATCTTGCCGACGGTACCGCTCAACTTGTCTTTTGGATTCAAACGCATTGCGACGTCCATGAACTCTTTGTCAAGGAATGGAACACGTCCCTCAACACCCCAAGCTGAAAGGCTCTTGTTAGCACGCAAACAGTCGTACATGTGAAGCTTTGAAAGCTTGCGGACTGTCTCCTTGTGCAACTCTTCTGCGTTTGGAGCCTTGTGGAAATATAGGTAACCACCGAAGATCTCGTCGGCACCCTCTCCTGAAAGTACCATCTTGATACCCATGCTCTTGATGACGCGGGCAAGAAGATACATCGGAGTACTTGCACGAACTGTTGTTACATCATATGTCTCGATATGATAGATGACGTCGCGAACAGCGTCAAGACCTTCCTGAACTGTAAAGTTGATTTCGTGGTGAACTGTACCGATATGGTCTGCCACCTTCTTTGCAGCCACCAAGTCTGGAGCACCCTTCAAACCAACTGCGAATGAGTGCAACTGTGGCCACCAAGCTCCCTGCTTGTCGCCGCTCTCTACACGCTGTGAAGCAAACTTCTTAGCTACTGCAGATACGATTGATGAGTCAAGACCACCTGAAAGAAGCACACCGTAAGGCACGTCTGTCATCAACTGACGCTTAACAGCAGCCTCAAGAGCATCACGTAGCTCGTCGACGCTTGATGTGTTATCCTTTACTGCGTCGTACTCCATCCAATCACGCTTGTACCAAGCCTTCAACTCCTTCTCCTTTGAGTAGTAGTAGTGTCCTGGAGGGAACGACTTGATTGTCTCACAGTAACCCTCTAGAGCCTTCATTTCTGAAGCCACATAGAAAGCACCGTCCTTATCCCAACCCATGTATAGAGGAATGATTCCCTGGTGGTCGCGAGCGATTAGGTAACAATCGTTCTCAATATCGTAAAGTGCAAATGCGAAGATTCCGTTTAGGTCCTCAATGAAGTTGATTCCCTTCTCACGGTAAAGTGAAAGCACAACCTCACAGTCGCTCTTAGTTAGGAACTCGTATGTTCCAGCCTGACGGTCGCGAATGCTCTGGTGGTTGTAGATTTCTCCATTGACAGCAAGCACAAGCTTACCATCTTTGCTATATAATGGCTGCTGACCACTTGAAGGGTCAACGATTGCAAGTCTCTCGTGAGCAAGTATTGCTTTGTCACCACAATAGATACCCGACCAATCTGGTCCACGGTGACGTATTTTCTTTGACATTTCAAGAAGCTGCGGACGCAACTCCTGTGCTGACTTCTTAAAGTCGAATGCACAAACTATACCACACATATTCAGTTCTGATTTAAGGATTAATGATTATATACCCCAGTTGTTTCAAATTAAGGATTACAAAGGGTAACGCCCTTGTCCTCTCTCCTATGCGAGCCCGTAAGGGCGAGCAATATGGGATATAAAACTGTAAAAAATGGAGATTTTGAAATTAAAGGCTTCACTTGGTGGATGAACCACCAAGTTGTGCCCTATTTAATTCGGTTTATATATAGGTTGCCCACCTTCATCTCTTTTAACGCTCGCCCTTACGGGCTCGCGTATGAGAAATGGGGTTAGGGCGTTCCGCCCTTAACAAACCTCATTTTGAGCAACCGATATATTATCCTTTTTTATTTTTTAGCTCCATTAATATACGCGTCGATCTGCTCAGCCACCTTACGGCCAGAAGCGATTGCACGTACTACAAGGCTTGCACCTGAAGCAGCGTCACCAACCAAGAACACGTTATCTCCATACTTTGGATGCTCTGGCTTGATGAATCCCATAGCAAGAAGTACCATATCGCACTCGATAATCTCCTTCTTACCGTCAAGCTTCATGATTGGGCGACCACCTTCTGGATTTGGCTCCCAGATAACGCCCTCAACCTCTACTCCTGTAAGCTTACCATCCTTACCGATAAACTTGTTAGAGTTTAGAAGCCATCTTCTCTCGCAACCTTCCTTGTGAGAAGAAGTTGTCTTCTTGATATTTGGCCAGTTTGGCCATGGTGTAGCTGGGTTGTGACCTACAGGTGGCTCTGGCATGATCTCGATCTGAGTCACGCTGACAGCACCCTGACGGTTAGCAGTACCGATACAGTCTGAACCTGTATCACCACCACCGATTACAAGCACCTTCTTACCCTTTGCGTTTACAAGCTCTGAATCCTTGAACTTCATACCTGCAAGAACTCTGTTCTGCTGAGAAAGCATCTCAAGAGCTAGGTAGATTCCCTTCAACTCACGTCCCTCGATCTTAAGGTCACGAGCTGTTGGAGTACCTGTGCAGACTGCGTAAGCGTCGAATCCAGCAGGAAGCTTAGTGCAGTCGATTGTCTGATTGTAAAGGAATTTGATTCCCTCCTGCTCCATGATCGAAATTCTACGGTCGATCACAGACTTATTTAGTTTGAAGTTTGGAATACCGTAACGAAGAAGACCACCAGCTGCCTCGTTCTTCTCGAATACTGTAACCTCATAACCCTTCTTGTTAAGCTGTGCTGCTACAGAAAGACCTGCAGGACCAGCACCGATAACAGCAACTTTCTTACCGTTGCGAGCGTATGTGTTAACTGGAACATAACCCTCAAGGAATGCACGCTCGATGATAGCGCACTCATTCTCACGACATGTTGTAGGCTCACCGATAGTTAGGTTAAGCACACAACTCTTCTCACAAAGTGCAGGACAGATACGACCTGTGAACTCTGGGAAGTCGTTTGTTGCTGATAGAAGTTTGTAAGCCTCTTCCCACTTACCTTTATATAGTGCGTCTTGCCATTCAGGCTGCTTGTTGCCTAGCGGACAAGCCCAGTGGCAGAAAGGAACACCACAATCCATGCAACGTGATGCCTGCTCTTGTCTGTCTTTAGTATTCAAAGTCTGCTCTACCTCACCGAAATCACGAATACGGTCTTGAACAGGACGATATCCAGCCTCTTTACGAGGAACTGTTAGGAATGCTTTAGGATTTCCCATAATCTATATCTTTACAATTAAAAATTTGACTTTGTAGAGACGGGGCATGCCCCGTCTTTACTATATGTCTTGTTTTTAATTTTAAATTCTTAATTAAGTTAATTACTCAGCTTTGATGTCAGCGATCTTGTTCTGAAGCTTCTTCAACTGCTCCTCCTGAAGTACTCTCTTGTACTCGATTGGAACAACCTGGATGAACTCCTCAACGTAGTGGTTCCAGTCGTCAAGCATTGTACGAGCAAGGCTTGATCCTGTGTACAACCAGTGCTTGCGGATCAACTCGTGAAGCTCCTTACGGTAGCTTGCCTCTTCGATCAAGCTCAACTCAACCATATCCATGTTACAGAAGTAGTCGAAGTTGTGGTTCTTATCCCATACGTAAGCAACACCACCTGACATACCAGCTGCGAAGTTACGTCCTGTCTCACCAAGCACTACCACACGTCCACCTGTCATGTACTCACAGCAGTGGTCGCCAGCACCCTCGATGACTGCGATAGCTCCTGAGTTACGTACACCGAAACGCTCACCTACGCGACCGTTAACGTAAAGCTCACCTGTTGTCGCACCATACAAACCAGTGTTACCTGCGATGATGTTCTTGTCTGCCTCGAAGCTTGAACGTACTGGAGGAAGGATTGCGATACGTCCTCCTGAAAGTCCCTTACCGAAGTAGTCGTTAGTCTCACCCTCAAGTTTGAAGTTTACACCCTTAGCAAGGAATGCTCCGAATGACTGACCTGCAGAACCCTTGAACTTAACATTAATTGTTGAATCTGGAAGACCCTCCTCACCATACTTCAATGCGATGGCTCCTGAAAGCATTGTACCTACCGCACGATCTGTATTCTTGATTGCGAAGTCAAGGTTAACCTCCTGCTTCTTCTCGATTGCATCCTTAGCCTGAGCAAGGATATCGAAATCCTTAACGCCCTCAACCTTTGTGAATGGTCTGTGATCCCAGCACAACGACTCTTTGCTGTCGACTCTTGCAAGTAGACGAGAGAAATCCAAAGTCTTATGCTTGTCGCTCTCCATTGGCTTGATCTCGATCAACTCTGTGTGACCGATGATATCCTCAAACTTCTTGAAGCCCATCTCTGCAAGGTACTCACGAACCTCCTGAGCCAAGAATGTGAAGTAGTTTACAAGATACTCAGCGCGTCCCATGAATCTCTCACGAAGCTTAGGATCCTGAGTGGCAACACCTACTGGACATGTATTAGTGTTACACTTTCTCATCATTACACATCCTAGAACGATCAAAGGAAGTGTACCGAAGCTGAACTCGTCTGCTCCTAGAAGAGCTGTCAAGATGACGTCGCGACCTGTCTTCAACTGACCGTCTGTCTGCAAACGAACACGACCACGAAGACCGTTAAGAACCAATGTCTGCTGTGTCTCTGCAAGACCGATTTCAGGAGAGATACCAGCAAATCTCATTGAAGACGCTGGTGATGCACCTGTACCACCTTCTGCACCTGAGATAACGATCAAATCTGCGTTAGCCTTGGCAACACCGGCAGCAATTGTACCAACACCACTCTCAGCAACTAGCTTAACTGATACTGCAGCAGTTGGGTTGATGTTCTTCAAGTCGAAGATCAACTGTGCAAGGTCCTCGATTGAATAGATATCGTGATGAGGTGGAGGCGAGATAAGTGAGATTCCTGGGATTGCGTTACGAGTCTTAGCGATGACCTCGTTAACCTTAAATCCTGGCAACTGACCACCCTCACCTGGCTTAGCTCCCTGAGCCACCTTAATCTGAATTTCCTCAGCGTTAACAAGGTATTCAGCAGTAACACCGAAACGACCAGAAGCGATCTGCTTTGTCTTAGATGATAGGCTCACACCGTCTACA
>JAZUGF010000123.1:0-5445 GCA_045641065.1 Paludibacteraceae bacterium
CCGATCTATATCAGCCGTGGAAAGAAAGAGAAGATCAGTCGTGGCGACGTCGCCGGATTCGTCATCAAGACAGCCGAGTTGGCAAAAGAAGACGTCGGAATGATCCTGCTATACGACCATTATTCCCACGTCGCCATCAAATCCGACAAGGCATTCGCGGCAATCAAAAAACTTGATGGAGCGAAGATCAAGGGAGGAAAAGCGAAAGTGGAGATAGCGAAATAAATGCTAAATTAGAAATGCTGAATGCGTAATTATAAAATCCCCGATATTCTTGGCGGAATATCGGGGATTTTTAACAATTTTATCGGTCTATAGCCGTATAAAATTGGGGAAATCTTGATTTTTATCGGTCTTTGGACGAATAAAAAATTAATAAATATGTAGAGTTGGGCGAATAAATTCCCAATAAAGTATGCAAATCTAAATTTTACTTTTAAATTTGCATACTTTCAATAGTAATTATGACAGAATACATCCATAGAAAAATAGAAACAGAAGTTGAATCTGCATTAAAAAAATTCCCAGTTGTGGCTATTACGGGGCCTCGTCAGTGTGGAAAGTCAACCCTCGTAAAGCATCTTTTACAGGGGAGAGACGATGTAGTAATGTTGGACATTGAACGTGATGCCGACCTTAGAAAATTGTCTGATCCAGAGATGTTTTTTTCTAATAATTCAGATAAACTTATATGCATAGATGAGGTACAACGCAAACCAGACCTGTTTAAAATTATTAGGTATTGGGTTGACAAGGCAGAAAGAAACGGAGTATTCCTTTTGTTAGGTTCAGCTTCAAGAGATTTACTTAGGCAAAGTTCAGAATCCTTGGCTGGCAGAATTGTATATAAGCACTTAACCCCCTTCTTGATCAACGAGATAGAAGACAGAGTATCACTTTTAGACTGTTGTTTGAAGGGAACATTTCCTAGAAGTATACTTATCGAGGACGAATATTCAATGGAGTGGAGAGAAAATTTCATCACCACTTTTCTGGAGCGCGATCTTTTGCAGTGGAGAAACTTCACACCTGCTATGATGAGAAGATTGTGGATGATGTTAGCAGGAAACAATGGACAGACAGTCAACTACACTGCACTTGGGAACTCGTTGGATTTAAGCAATGTAAGCATTTCTAATTATATAGACTTGTTGGAAAGCACATATATGGTTTATGTCGTTCGCCCATATTTCTCTAATATGGGGAAGAGAATGACAAAATCCCCTAAAGTGTACGTGGCAGATTCTGGTATGACTACAGCTCTACTCGGAATTTCAACAAGCAACCAACTATTGGGGAATTCTGTTTTTGGTGCCATTTGGGAGCAGATGGTATTATCAAACTTAAAGGGAAATTTTCCACAGGCTGACATTTGCTACTATCGTACGTCAAATGGAATAGAAATGGATTTTGTTGTTACATTAAGAGGCAACGTATATGCGATAGAGTGTAAGACTTCTACAGCACCTTCTTTACAAAGAGGCACATACAACGCGATAGAAGACATAAACCCCAATAAAGTTTATGTAGTAGCACCCGTTGATTCTTCATATTCAATAAACGAGAACATCCAAGTAGTAAGTATCCCCGACCTGATCAAAAGCATCAATCAAAGTATGTAAATCTAAATTTTACTTTTAGATTTACATACTTTCAGCGTTATCTCAATACAACAACAGAACTACATTAGTCAGGAAGTCAAACTACGTAAAGGGAGAAATAATAATAATTTGCGATTTCCGTTTTCAAATTGTAATTTTGCCCAAACTTAATAGATCATATATAAAAAACAGAAAGATAGATTAATATACATAAATAATAATTAGAAGCGTTCGCTTTAGTGTATTCCCGAAATCGCCAATTTTTGCAATACAACTATCAAGTGGACGCCTGCGTGTTATGCGTGGGTGTCATTGTAGTTGTATGGGTGTTTGGCGATACCTGGGAATACCAATGATGTCCCACGCTTCTTTTCATAAAACGCCAAAATATGAAAGGAGGACAAATACATATAGGCAATATGATAGCCGAGTTTATGAAAAGTAACGGTATATCTAAATCTGAATTAGGAAGAAGAATCCCCTGTTGCCGAACACATGTTTATGAAATCTTAGGGAGTGCAAGTCTGCATTCACAACAAATCCAACGCATCAGTGAAGTTTTAGGCCACGACTTTTTTGCCGACTTAAGTGAGAAGATGAAAGAAGTGTAGTGTAAATGGCTATATGTAGGGTGTTAGGCGACGGAATATCTTTATTTATCTTAGGTCTAATACATATTTTTGCTTAAAACGAAAACGTCTATAGCGTATTCTATAGTCATAATTTCTATAAATAATGGGTATCTTAGAAATATTATTTGGCAATGGAGGTTCCGAAAAAAACAGCAAGGCTCATCCAACGCATCGATCTCCAAGAAAAAGGGATTTGACGTCAAAAGAAGAACAAGAATATCAAGAGAACATTGACAAATGGGAGAAAGATTTTTGGAAATACAATTCAGACCATGACCCAAGTTGCGATTCTCGAGACCAATAGAGACTTTTAGGAGGACAGCCAAAAGTATCTAATAATATATTAACGAAACTACATTGTAATAAAGCATGAGTATATTCGGAGAACTATTGATTGCATTAGGCAAAACTGCAGTAAACATGTATTGTGAGAACAAAATAGGGGACAAACCTTTTTCTAATCCTAATGAAGGATTAGAAAAAAAGCGTAAAGAGATAAAAGCAAGGCATGACGCATTTAATAACTGGCAAAATAACAATAAACATTAACCAAATGAATTGATTTATCTTGCTATGCAAGATTGACATCAAATAAAATTATCAAAACATAAACAACTACATTTTTAATCAAACTTATATATATGGCGAGGTGGAGATGTAAGTATTGCGGAACTTCTGTTGTCACAGTAAATAGGCCTATTTCTGGCACTAACGGAACGTATTGTCCTGCTAGAGGTGGTGGTTTCACTAATGGGAAGCCTCATGTTTGGGTAAGTGATGATTGTTTTATCACAACAGCGGTTTGTCAAACACTTGGAGCACCTGACGACTGTAAGGAGCTAACAATGATTCGTAACTTTAGAGATTCAAGATTGAGACCATTCATGAAGGATGGAGAACTTCTTGTCAAGGAGTATTATCGTATCGGACCAATGATTGTTGAAGCTATAAATAAAGATGCAGATGCTTCTTCTATCTATACACAACTTTGGAATGATCGTCTCAAACTTTGTTGCGAACAAATAGAACAAAAAAATTGGGAACAGGCAAAGCTAATCTACATTAAAATGGTTCGAGAACTTTGCGAAAAGTATAACATTGAGGTTGATCCCACAATAAAAGAATCGTACTTTTTTTAAGGATCCAATCCGATCGTTACTTACCCCCCAAAAGCGTGAAGACCACTCTTCACGCTTTTTTTGTTTAAGAAACAAATTCTCCGTGGTTAATATAAAAAGTTTCTCAATACATCAATCCGAAAAGCCACAAGGGAACGACGTTTTGATATCCAATCTCTATATCGTCTTTAACCACAAATGCATTTGATACTCCGGCTATCTGTTTTTGTGTTTTGTTCTTTCCTCCAACTTCGAAAGTATATCTTCCAATTTGAAAATCTGCCACACTCGACGTAATCACGTCATGCATGACTCTAGTCTGATTCATAAAGAATGTTTCACGGACATTTCCGATATCGGTGTTTTCTCGTCCTAACATATACATCAAAGCTGTATTATCTATATATACCTTATCCACTTTGCCCAATCCACGGATTCCTCCTGTGTCGTCTCTCAACTGCATTATCAAACCGGCCTTCTCCATATAGACAAACCATTCAGGCAATAGATTTCTGCTAACTCCCAAAACTTGAGATATACTGGTATGATTGGGTTTGAACGGCACACTTTCTGACACTATACTCATCAACCTTTTTAATTTACGTATGGCCGAAGCTGTCATATCCGTATACTGAGGGATATCAACCTCAATAGTCTTATTTACAACCTGAATCAATCGACGTTCAAATTGAGATTCATTTGAAAACGGGTAATATCCAGTCCTTAAATATTCACTAAAATATACATAAGGATGGAATCCATTAGGAACCATAACTTTATTCGACAAAACATCTTCAAGATCCAACAGATGCAATTCTATACCTTTGAACAACTTCATATACTCACGAAACGACAGTCCCTGCATTTCATAAGGCACCACACGTCGACTAAGATCTGCTTCCCCTTCTTCTATATCTAAAATACTTGACCCCGTAAACACAACGTGCAAATCCTTATGATAATCATAGATTAATTTCAGTTCACGGCTCCACTCTTTATATTTATGAACTTCATCTATCATCAGCACTTTGCCACCATTCCTCACAAAATCATCCGCCAAATCCACCAAAGTATTCGATGTAAAGTAAAGGTCATCCGCATTTACCAACAATGTCGAGTTTCTATCCAATGCCTCTTTAGCTCTTTGCAACAACAATGTGGTCTTTCCTACTCCTCTTGGACCCTTTAATCCAATAAGTCTGTCATTCCAATCTATACGATCATACATATATCTATGAAACCCAATCGGAGTTTCAGATAACATTGTATTAAACCTATTTTGAAGTTTTTCCATATTCTATAATGATAAGAAATATAAATATGCACCAAAAATAGTGCAATTTCTCAAAATATCGCACCATTTTTAGTGCAATTTCTCAAAATTTCGCACTATTTTCAGTGCGTTTTCTCAAAATCAAAGTTAATCTACCCTACTTCCGTATATGGTTCATCTTGAAAAAATAAAGCAATTATATACGCTTATTTCTATACGCTCGCTCCGATTTAAAATAATTTTGCATTTCGCATTTCGCATTCCACATTGTTTAGTATCTTTGCAAAAAATTTCATAAAAATGAAAATAGCATTTATCGGCGCCGGCAACATGGGTGGAGCCATCGCCAAAGGTTTATATAAATCAGGATTGTGCAAGGCAGAGGACCTATTCATCTCTGACCCTATGCAGGCTAACAGAGACGCGTTCTACGCTCTTGACAGCAAAATTTTCACTACAGCGGACAATAAAGAGGCAGTTAAGAAGGCTGACTACGTGCTTATCGCAGTTAAGCCTTGGTTGGTAGAGACTGTTTGCAACGACATCAAGTCGGCAATCGACGAGAAGCAGCACAAGGTGATCTCTATCGCTGCTGGCGTTAGCCTTGAGACTGTCAAGGGATACATCGGTAAGAAGGTTTCTTACTTCCGTGTATTGCCTAACACTGCAATCGCTCTATTGGAGAGTATGTCATTCGTTTGTTCTCTCGACGCTACTAAAGAAGAGGAGAACGTGGTGCTTGACATCTTCAACCACCTTGGAAAAGCTATCATCATTCCTGAGGGCCAGATGGGTGCTATGACATCTGTAAGCTCATGCGG
>JAZUGF010000124.1:0-20881 GCA_045641065.1 Paludibacteraceae bacterium
CGATCCGACTTAAACTTTTCGATTCATAATAATTGTTACGGTCCTAACTTAGAAGAAATAATCTTTTAGACATAAACAAATAGCCATTTATGGACACATTAAATGATAATAAAATTGATGGATGTAATCAAGAAAACGTTTCATCAAAAGAATCAGGAATAAAGTCCAAAGTAACCATCCTCATACCATGTTATAATGAGGAAGATAATCTTCCATTATTATATGAAGTATTGTGCAATCGTGAGGGTTGTGTTTGTAGCAATGAAAAGTATACTTATCAAATTCTATTTGTAAATGATGGAAGTTCAGATAAGACACAGGAAGTAATTGAAATGTTGGCTGAAAAAGATGATAGAATAGATTACGTTAGTCTATCACGTAATTTTGGCAAAGAAAATGCGATGCTTGCTGGATTTGATTACGCAAAAGGCGATTGCTTAACTATAATTGATGCGGATTTGCAAGATCCTCCAGAACTTATCATTGAGATGTTGAAATATTGGGAGGAAGGTTATGAAGATGTTTATGCCAAACGTAGCAGTCGTGGCAAAGAGAGTTGGTTGAGAAAAACTCTTAGTCTTTCTTTTTACAATATGCTTCAACGCACATCAAAGTTTGATATGTTGCCCAATGTAGGAGATTTCAGATTGCTTGACAGAAAATGCGTAGAAATCATGAAAGAGCTCCGCGAAAAAGAAAGATACACCAAAGGATTATTTGCGTGGATCGGATTCAAAAAGAAAGAAATAATTTTTGAGCGTCAAGACAGATTAAAAGGTGAATCTGGTTTTAATTATAGCAGTCTATTTCGTTTAGCAATCGATGGTATAATTTCATTCACCACTGCCCCATTAAGAATTGCTACAATTTTCGGAATATTGGTGTCATTTGCCGCATTTGCATATATGATCCATGTATTTGTAAAAGCATTACTTTGGGGTGATCCTGTTGCTGGATATCCATCATTGATGGTTGTAATTCTATTCCTTGGTGGCATACAACTATTAAGTGTTGGAATCATAGGTGAGTATTTAGCAAGAATATTTAACGAATCAAAAAATCGACCTGTATATGTTGTCGGAAAAAGTAAAATCAATTAAGAATAAATGGATATGGCTGACTATTGCCGTAATTTATTTCTTCCTTGATAGAGAAAGTATTTTCGTATGTGATGATTTCAGATATGCATTTGTCCAATTTTCAGGCGAACCAATAAAAGGTTGGCATGACGCAATTAGATCACAAATGCATGCTTATATTTATGATAATGGTAGATTTTTAGTCCATACAATTGTTCAATATTTTGCAGGAGTCCTTGGTCTCGGATGGTTGAGATTGGCAAACCAATTTTTCTTTATGTGTCTCTGCTTCTTCCTCAACAGAACTTTAGCGATTAGAAATAGAGATAAAGGTGTTCTTGCTGCTGAGATATTTGTTCTGCTTTTAACAATACCTCTATTCGGAACCGCTTACCTTGGCAACATTGCAATGTCTGTCAATTATCTATGGACATCTGCTTTAAATCTTGCTTTTATTTACCTTGTTGAATGTCAGCAGATTTGGAAGAAGGGTGTTAATATTTACATTTCCGTATTTTTAGCATTTATTGTTGGTGCATGGCAAGAGAGTTTCTCTATAGGAATGTGTGTTGCTCTATTTGTCTATATTTTAATAAATAGAAAACAATTAAAAAGAGACACCATTATGCTTATAGTAGCATATTGGATAGGAGCTTGTTTCTTAATATTCGCACCAAGTAATTTTGCAAGAGAGGCTGGATGGAATCATGAAAACACGAGCATACTTACCCGACTACTTCAAGGTGTGGGAAGTATACTTGTATATGCCAAGACATTTAATGTGTTGGTTGTGCTTCTTATATGGCAATTCATTACTAATAGAGCAAAAGCAAAATTGCTAATCAGAAAGGATATCATTTTTTTGGTAGCCGCTATTATCAACGTATTGTTCATTATATGTGTAGCATTTACTGGCCCTCATCAGCTAGTATGTGTTGAGCTATTTTCATCAATAGTTATAATGCATTGGATATATCTAACTTTCCGTGATTTTATCATTGACAAGAATAAGGTTATAAACATTGTGGCTACATGCGTAATGTTTGTTTATCTAATACCAATTTACATATATCGTATACAGGTTAATGATGCTTATTACGAGATGTTGGATCGTGCTAAAGAATCAAAGGATGGATATTTTGTAGGTGGAGAATATGATAGAATTAGTTTCTCACCTCGTAACTGGTTTGTTAAAAATTACACTACTACAGAGAAAAATCAGAATTGTCCATTGGGAACATTCTCTATGTGGTTGACAAACGGAGCTACAAGAAATTATTTGAAAGCAAGAATTCCTCTTCCTCAAGATCAGTTGGCTGGCATTTGTATTGAGGCTAATCAAGTAAATCCAAATGTTTATCATCGAAATGAAGACTGGTTTTACATGATTAAATCAGATTCTTCTACTGACAATATTAATATTGAATATTCTGAAAATTGGATAAGTTCAATACGTAGCCGTATTCTAGGAAATTATGCTGATAAATACAATAAAACTATTCAGCTTTCGGAAAATGCTTCATTCGTATACAACAATGAAACGTATTATGTTCTATATGATGATGAGTTCTTCCCTATTATAAGTGTCAAATTAGAATAAACGATATCAGATACGTTTAAAACAATAAATAATAAGAGACGCGATTAATATTAATCGCGTCTCTTATTTTCATATCATTTCATTGCATTACATTAATGCCAATTTGAACACATCCTGTACATTGTCGACGTAATGGAATGTCACTCCTTCTAGATACTCAGGTTTAATCTCCTCTACATCTTTCTGGTTGTCCTTACACAAGATAATCTCCTTGATTCCAGCACGTTTAGCAGCCAATGTCTTCTCACGGATTCCACCAACCGCTGTAACCTTACCTCTCAATGTAATTTCACCCGACATTGCCAAGTTTGCCTTCACCTTTCTGCCTGTGAACGCAGAAGCAAGTGCTGTGGCCATTGTGATACCTGCTGATGGACCATCCTTTGGTGTTGAACCGTCTGGCACGTGGATATGAACGGCTGTATCATCGAATACAATAGGATCGATACCAAGTGTATCAGCAGAACACTTCACATACTGCATAGCAAGCATAGCTGACTCTTTCATCACATCTTTGATCTGTCCTGTAACTGTCAATGTAGGTGTTTTGCTCTTCGACAATGATGTCTCAATAAACAAAATCTCTCCACCATAACTTGTTACCGACAAACCTGTTACGACTCCGATATTATCGTTGCCTTCATATAGTTCGTGAGGCACCTCTTTCTTACCAAGGTACTCCTGGATATCCTCCACGTCGATATTCGACTTCATCTCCTCCTTCATCACAATCTTCTTGGCAAGCTTACGGTAGATCTTACGAATCTGCTTCTCCAATCCACGTACGCCGCTCTCCATTGTGTAGCCAGAGATGATCTTATTCAAAGCATCGTCTGTGAAAGTAACCTCCTCAAGCGAAACGCCAAGTTCAGCTGCAACCTTTGGTACAATATGACGCTTAGCAATCTGTAGTTTCTCCTCCTGTGAGTAACCACCGATATTGATAAACTCCATACGGTCCTTCAACGGCTGACTGATATTGCTGATATCGTTTGCTGTTGCGATAAACATTACGTTAGACAAGTCGTAATCAACATCTAAGTAGTTATCGTGGAAGTTCTTATTCTGCTCTGGATCAAGCACTTCAAGCAATGCTGAATCAGGGCTACCGTGGAAACCATCTGAATGGCTAACTTTGTCGATCTCGTCAAGGATAAATACTGGATTGCTTGAACCTGCCTCTTTCATTGCCTTTAATATACGACCAGGCATAGAACCAACATATGTACGGCGATGACCACGAATCTCACTTTCATCATGGATACCTCCAAGTGCCACGCGTACGTAGTTTCTACCAAGTGCTTCTGCAATCGACTTACCCAATGATGTCTTACCTACTCCTGGAGGGCCATACAAACAAAGGATATTCGACTTCATATTTCCACGAAGTTTCATCACAGCAAGATGTTCAAGAATTCTATCCTTGATATCCTCCATACCGTAATGATCACGGTCGAGAACCTCCTGCGCGTTCTTCAACGAAAGCGATTCCTTAGTCTTAACATCCCAAGGCAAACCAAGCATATTCTCAAGATATGTAACCTGAGTAGAATAGTCAAGAGACTGTTGTGGAAGACGATTTAGTTTATTCAACTCCTTCATAAACACATCCTTAACCTTCTTATTCCATTTCTTTTTCTCAGATTCTGCAAGTAGACGTGAATAATCCTCGTCGTCACCATTTTCATCAAGTTCATCCTTGATTGTCTTCATCTGCTGCTGAAGGAAATAGTTACGCTGCTGACGATCTATCTGCTGGTTTGTACGCTCTCTAATATTCTGTTTTAATGACGCAAGCTGCATCTCCTTATTAAGTAGCGATAGAAGCATGAGTGCACGTTCTTTCAATGAACCGCACTCCAACATATTCTGCTTATCTGGAACTTGGAATGGGAAGTTTGCGACTACATAGTTTATAAATGACGAACTACTTTCTATATTGCGTAGTGCGAACATTGCCTCCATTGGTACGCCACCTGCATTTGCTTTCAATATCTGCTCAGATCTCTCCTTTACTGAATCAAGGATTGCGTCGAATTCACGTTTCTCCTCATCTTCAGGCTGCATCTCCTCAAGAAGCACTACATCTGACTCTAAATAATTAGACTGAACACGTAGGTCTTTAATCATCACACGGCGCATACCCTGAATGATTGCTGTGCTCTGTCCGTTTGGCATATCAAGTATTTTCACTACATTTCCAACGACACCAACATCATATAAATCTTTCTTCGTTGGCTCATCCTCACGGGCATCCCTTTGAGTTACAACCACCAATGGCTGATTTAACGATTTAGTACGTTTAGCTGCATATTTAGATCTTGCTCGACCAAGTTGTACTGGCAAAACTACACCTGGCATCAACACTACATTACGCAATGCCAATGTCAAAAGACCTTCAGTTTTATCTAATTTATATTCGTCAGGAACACCTCCGTCTGCAATCACTGGAATGAATTCTCCGTTTTCTTCGTTCATATCGTCAAAATTCTTCATACAAATCAAAATATAATAATACACTCATTAAAAATCAAAAAGTGTGCCAAATTGAAATTACGTCAATTTGGCACACTATGATTATTTTCGTATGACAGAATTACATCTATTTAGGATTATAACCCGACATTTCAAGAATTTCCGATGCGTCGTTGTTGTTCATCAAATCCTTAAGAGTAATCTCTTTGTTTGCTTCCAAATAAGCTTCAACAATCTTATAGCCTACGAATAACCCACTTCTGCCTGGCGAATCCTGAGGAAAGAATGCAGTCGACGGTGCTGGATCGCAATACTTTCCTACTGTTAGACGATCAGTGGAGAATAGATGCTTATACTCAGCCATATAATGCCACATCTGTGCTTCATTCTGGCAGCACCACTCATATTGGTCAGGTGTGTAGCCTAAGATTATATGAAGATCTTCTTTTGGTAACGAAACCGATGTCAAATACACTAATTTTCCAAGATAGATGATCTTCTGCAACAATGTAGGTGCCGACTCTTTGAAATCGTATTCCGTCGACAACCAACAAAATACTCCATCTGAAACCAATTTCTCACGACGGTAGTTGCAAACCATGTAGTCATACAATCCGTCGACATATTTATAATTTGGATAATTGGATCCAAGATAGTATTCAAGAGAGAATCCTAAACGAGTCTTTGTACAAAGTACATTTGAATAGAATCCTGATATAATTCCTACATATTGCTGTGGCACACTCATTTCAGGAAGATGTGTCTTCAAAATTGAGAATGCGTTATCAAGTTTCTGTTTCTCTGCAGTCATATCAGCGAAGACAGAATCAGCATCTTGGAAAAACTCACAATATGGTTTGCCCGTAGCGAATTTCTGAAGCACATTTCTTGTCTCCATATCATCCACACTTCCAACATTCAACACTGCTTCAGTGTAAATATCAAGGAAATTCTGGTCGGACGTGTCGATCGCAGCATATACTTCTTTAAGTTTGGCAAACTCCGACATTGAATTGGCATAGTTCATTCCAGTCAACTCTTTATCCAAGCGACGGAACTCCACGTCTACCCTATTCTCTGCGGGAATTTCAACCTTAGAAAATCTATCCTCCGACTTTGAACCACATCCGACGAGGGTGGCTGCAGCGAAAAGTGATGATATCAGTCTACCGGCAAACTTCATACTTTTTATAATTTACGGTAATTATATACGAGTTGTCCAGATACACTTATTTTTCATACGCTCGCCCTACGGGCTCGCGTTGGTGGGATGGTTATGGCGTTCCGCCCTTAACAATCCTCATTTTTGGGCAACTGTTATATAATCTCCTATTTTATTATAATTATTTAGCGTACATCTTAGCCTTCAACTCCTTGATTGAATCATCAGTGATATAGTCATCGTAATCCATACGCTTGTCGATGATTCCGTTTGGAGTAAGCTCAATCACACGGTTGCAGACAGTTTGGATAAACTCGTGGTCGTGGCTCGACATCAAAATCACACCCTTGAATGTCTTCAATGTATTGTTGAATGCCTGGATTGACTCCAAATCCAAGTGGTTAGTAGGCGAATCCAAACATAGAAGGTTAGCGTCCTTAAGCATCATACGTGAGATCATACATCTCATTTTCTCACCTCCGGAAAGCACGTTACACTTCTTGTAGATCTCCTCACCTGAGAACAACATTCTACCCAAGAAACCACGAACATAGCTCTCTGTAGTATCCTCAGAGTACTGAGCCAACCAGTCGACTAGGCTCAACTCGTTGCTGAAGAACTTAGTGTTGTCCATTGGAAGATAAGCGCTTGTGATTGTATCCTCACCCCAGCTGTACTGACCTGCGTCTGCCTTGATATTACCGTTAATAATCTCAAACAAAGCTGTCATAGCACGTGGATCATGGCTGACGAATACGATCTTGTCCTCCTTCTCAACCTGGAAGTTAACATCCTTGAATAGAACATCACCTTCAATGCTTGCAGCCAAGCCCTTAACCTCAAGCACCTTGTTACCTGGCTCACGTTTAGGGGTGAAGATGATACCAGGATATTTACGTGTAGAAGGCTGGATCTCCTCGATATTAAGTTTCTCCAACATCTTCTTTCTTGAAGTAGTCTGCTTACTCTTAGCAACGTTAGCAGAGAAACGCTGGATGAACTCCTGCAACTCCTTCTTCTTCTCCTCAGCCTTCTTATTCTGCTGTGCACGCTGACGAAGAGCCAACTGGCTTGACTCATACCAGAAGCTATAGTTACCGGCGAACATTGAGATCTTACCGTAATCGATATCTACTGTGTGAGTACATACACTATCCAAGAAGTGACGGTCGTGGGAAACGACAAGCACTGTATTCTCGAAGTTAGATAGATACTCCTCAAGCCACATCACAGTGTCAAGGTCAAGGTCGTTGGTAGGCTCATCAAGAAGTAGGTTGTCTGGTTTACCAAACAAAGCCTGTGCCAATAGCACACGTACCTTCTCCTTACCACTCAACTCCTTCATATACTTGTAGTGCAAATCCTCCTTGATGCCAAGACCAGAAAGCAAAGCAGCGGCGTCGCTCTCTGCGTTCCATCCGTCCATCTCAGCGAACTTCTCCTCAAGTTCACAAGCACGGATACCGTCCTCGTCTGTCATCTCAGGCTTAGCGTAGATTGCGTCTTTCTCCTGCATAACATTCCACAATGGCTCGTGACCACGAAGTACAGTCTCAATTACAGTGCACTCATCGAATGCATAGTGATCCTGACGAAGCACTGACAAACGTTCACCTGGAGCAATTGTGACTGTACCCTTTGTTGGATTCAAATCACCACTGATTGTCTTTAGGAATGTTGATTTTCCAGCACCATTTGCTCCGATGATTCCGTAGCAGTTACCTGGTGTGAACTTAAGATTTACATCTTGGAAAAGGATTCGCTTTCCAAATTGAACTACAATATCAGACGCTGTTATCATTATTTGTTTCTATTAATTTCTTACAGATTTCATAATTTTCTGCAAATATACAAAAAAATATTGATTTATAACATAAAAAAAGGAGCATCCGAATTATATCGAATGCCCCATGAATTTATTCGAAACTAGAGTCGAACTATTTTTTCAAATATACCTTCTTACTTCCTACAATGTAAAGACCATTGCTAAGTCCGTCAAGAGCGTTCTCTCTCAAAACATGATGTTTTAGAAGATGTCCGTTGATTGTGTAGACATTAACATAAGCGTCTTCAAAAGTTTCATTTTCAGCAGTTATTTGATCTACATCTATCAAATAGTCATCTTCTAATGAATAAAATAATATATCAATATCATTATTGACTACAAACTTCATTTCTCTTGGCAGCTCATAAAATACAACATTCTCATCTATATTTGTAGCTCGGAACATGCCATCATATACAACGACAATTGTATCGCCTTTAGCATAACGGCCATTTCCTTCCCATTCCTCTTTAACAACTATAGAACTGTTATAAAGTTTACGCGTATAAACAATATTTACATTAAATGAATCACCCTCTGCCTCCGTCAATTCAATTTTTCTGGCTTTATTGTATAAAGTAACATTCTCATATATAGTTTTTTGAGACGGATTAGTATATGTAACCGTGTATACAGAGTCAGATTTGAAATCATCTTTTGTTATAATGAAGAATGATATAGTATCTCCCAAAGTTAGATAATAATCATCATATCCAGATATAGTGTCTGTAATTCCTGTTTTTTTATTGGTAATGACAAGAGAATCATAAGCATCATCCTCATCTGAAAATTTCATTCCTTGTAACATATTGCCATAAAAATCAACTCGACATAATCTTTCTACCCAGACTTTTAATCGGGCTTGTGGAAAGTCGATTACTGGATCCGAAGGAGTTGTATCTTTTCTAAAATAAGCGACGATAGTGTCGTTGTCTGTAACGACATACTCGTCAAAAAGATACATTGTATGACCTTTGCTTTTTGACACAAAATAATCAAGATGATAACCATCATTTGTCTTGATGAATGGTATTGTTATATAAGTGTCGCCAGTAGAAACTGTAAGTGGCAAATTCTCACCCTCATAAAATATTCCACTTCCGTAAAATGAGCCCATAGTTGTATCGCTGGAAACAACAACAATATTATATGAAGGCACAGTATCAAAGTATGCAAATATTGTATCGTTTCCAAATGCATATTCAACATCGTATCCTTTTACAGACTCCCAATGATCAAACTTATATCCTCGATTAGGAGTTGCAGACAATGGAATCATATTACCATCACCTACAAGTTCTTCAATTGGGTTCACTGTTCCTTTTGCACTATCAGATGTCAAAGCAACTATTTTACAGTAATTATATTCTAAAGTCGATTCTTCAGCATACTCTGGTAATGAAAGGAAAATACAAACTATAGTATCGTTAGCACTTGCATATAATGTAGTTCCTCTATTCTTTTTTGTTGTATCTTTTAGATTATACCAATAGGCATATTTATATCCTTCTTTGGCAACTAAATTAAGATAAATTTTCTCGTAATCATAATAGATAGGAGTTGCAGTTACAGTTCCCTTCGTTGTGTCAGAAGAAATAATTGTAACAGGAATCTCTTGTAACTTCTTGAAATAGACAATTATAGTGTCGTTCATTTGAACATTGTTTAGATCTACCCCATGGACAGATTCCCAATGATCAAATTCATAGCCAGGTCTATTATTTGAAAGATTTTCAGGAACAACACTTGAGCCTTCAGGGATATCTGCTATATATAAATTTCCCATAGAAGTGTCGGCAGGAATGACGACAAGTTCATACGTTTTTCTTTCAATCACCGGATCGTCTCCAGTTTTCGCGAAAGAAAACAATGTTGAAAGTAACAACATCAACATTGATAATAGCATAGTTTTTTCATACGCATTAATTTTTGGACTAATTTTGAATTTTATTTCAATACAAAATTATTCATTTCCCATAAAAAAGCAATCCAAACCACAATTAATTGCAATTTGGATTGTTTAAGTTAAAGATATTTTACTTTTTTAATCTTTGCCTCTAATTAAAGTAAAGTGTCCGACGTAGATTTTGTCAATCTCATCGATCTGAATCTCATACCAATAGTCAGTCGACGGTAGTTCTCTTCCATTATACATTCCATCCC
The DNA here is from genome assembly GCA_045641065.1 of Paludibacteraceae bacterium. GTDB lineage: Bacteria > Bacteroidota > Bacteroidia > Bacteroidales > Paludibacteraceae > UBA1723. The sequence goes on from JAZUGF010000124.1 coordinate 10,305, forward strand.
ATGCTTCCATTTCTGCTGAAGTCATATCACATAGTTTTTTTCCAAAACGATCATACAATCTGACTGTAGCACTTGGATATTTGTCAAGATTCTTGACTACCCAAACATCATCAATTCCGTCGCCATTTGGAGTGAAACTAGTTGGAACTTCCAATTCATAAGTCGGTGTAAGAATTGAAGTGTCTGAAGCACAACCTAACTCATCTTTAACCTTGATTCTATATGTACGTCCATATGTCGCAGGATCAAGTATTGGAGATGATTGGAATCCGTTGCCAAAATCAAACTGATATGCTCCACTTCCACCTTCCACTACAAACTCAAATTTGTTTGATCCGCTCTCCTCTACTGAAACAATATGCGGAGTTGGCACAACATTTATAGCAATGTCATAAGACTCTTTACAAACCTTGCTTTTGATCTCAAGATTAACATTAACTGATTCATCTCCATCATAAGTAAATTTGTTAGAATTTGAGACTTCCTCATTGCCTATTTTCCAAGCATATTTATATCCACTGTTTGCACCAGCAGTAAGTTTAACTTCACTACCTTCACAAAGAGTTTCTCCTTCTGGCACCTCAACCTTGATTGCTTTGTCCACAAATATTGGAGTCGACGCTGGTTTAATCACACATCCTGCAGGTGTTGATGCTGTTGCAGTCGCAGTCATCGTCTCTTCTGGTGTAAGCATCGCAGCTTGCATACTAGATGCCAATATATCCGAACCATTCTTCATCTCAATTGTAGACTCATCAAAGTTAGTTGACGAGAATTTAGCAGCCAAAGTGATTTCATCACCCTCACATAAACTATCTGCAGTCGTCTCAAGCGTCATTGTCGGTACGTCATCTATGGTTGCTGTAGTTGTTACAGTTTCCGGATTGCTACAATATTTACCTACAACAGACAATGAAAAATGAGTTGTCTCGTCAAGCTTGGCTTTTACTATAGTAGGATCACTTGTTGGAGCAACTGAGTTGAAATTAGTACCGTCGACACTCTTTTTCCACTCAAATTTCAAATTGTCATTCATTCCTGTGACGTTGGCTTTGATCTCCATATCAACTCCAGGACAAGCCACTGCTGTGTTTGCATCGAATGAAACTGTGAATGCTGGCTCAACCTCAACTTTTTGTCTCCATTCGTTTGCAGGTGGACAAACGCCATCACTTAAAGCAGATACAGAATAAATGATTGTCTTATTAGGATTACGTGTCTGTGCTGTTGTAGACTTTCCTTCGTTATCCCAAGTAGCACCGTCGTCTACACTTGATTTCCACTCCAAATCATCCACATTCTCTGCAGTCGGAGTGATAATCACATCCTCACCTTCACAAATCGCTGTTTTATCAATGGAAACTGTGAATTTCGGTTGCTTCTGAACCTTCACCTCAATAGTTTTTGGCGAAGGCGCATTACAAATTGTACCTGACAATTTCAACTCATATTTAGTGGTTTCTGCTGGCTTTACTTTATATGTTTTATTAGTAACAATATCGTATGGGTCAGGAGTTCCATTTGCAGTAAATATGACATTGTCAGGATTGCCACTCTTCAAATCCAAAGACAAAGTAACTTCTGTGCCTTCGCAAATCATATTACTTTCATCAGACACAAAGTCGAAATCAATAACTTTTTCTACATCTACTGAAGCTCCGTTGGACATAACCGATTTACATCTTACTCCTCCTCCACTAATAAAATATGTAGTATTTTTTGTAGGAGTTAGATTTTCAAATGAAGTTATCTGAGTACGTACACCATCAACCTCTTGATAGTATCTGATGGCAGTATCCTTAACATTAATAAGAGTAGGAGTCAAATCCACATGTTCTCCCTCACAAATTTTTGGGGTTGTAGTTAGCAACGACACTTCTGGCAATTCTTCAACAGCCACTGTATATGAGCTTGTTTTAGGTTTTCCTACATGGCATACCTTTCCCGTCACTTCAATTTTATACGTTGCATTCTTTGTATGAGGTATTTTTACCTTATAAATAAACGGAGCATAATTTTCATCTCCATTGTAATCATGAAATACCTCAGTTGGGGTATATTGTACTCCATCAACATAAAACTTTGCATCTACATCGGTAGGTATTCCTTTTTTTAAGAAAAATCCAAATGGAGCACTTACATTTTTGCACAATAAATCTTCATGTTTTGGTTTTATCCATGACAATTCAAAATCATCCAAAGATCTTTCTACTACAACCATCAATGTTTCGGACACAGCTTTCTCACAAACCCCATTTTCAGGAGACGACGCATAGAAATATCTAGTAGTATCAGACTTCCACTTCAAAGTAGATGGCATAGAGAATGATTCAAAATCAGTGCCATTAGTACTAGAATACCACACAAGACCAGTGGTTTCACCAGTAAGTGTGAATTCCACATCACTACCTTTACATACAAGGTCTTTATCAACACTTGCTGTGAAATTGAGTGGATAGTCGACTATTGCTTTGATAGTCTGAGGTGTAGTTCTACACACATTTCCTTTTATCTCTACTGAGTATTCTGTATCAGTAGTGATTGTAGACTTGTATTTGCCATTTGTTAAAGATATAGGCAAACCATTTGCTGTAGCAACTACCTTTTCAGCGTCATATGAATCAGTTGTGACGATGGACAATTCAACGTCACCGCTTTCACATACTCTCTCATTATCCAATGCTAATGTGAATTCAGTTTTCTTCTCAGCCTCAATAGTGATGATCTCAGAATAAGCGGCTTTACAGACGTTGGAACTTGCCACCGCAGAGGAAACGCGGAATGAAGTTTCCACTGTTATTTCCATACTATTTGAAGTAGATGTACTTCCTGCTTCCCACTTAGTGAAATCACGTTCCCCCTTCTTTCTATACTCCCAATCCCATGTAGTAAGATTATCTCCTGAAACAGTGAACTCAACATTTGCCGGAGCACAAACAATGTTTCCTGTTGCGGATGTTTGCAATGCAGGCGACGGTACTGTACTCAAATCAATCGCTTGTGGTAATTCCACGTCAATTGTCACATCTTTTGATACAGATGGCTTACAAACTTCACTTGAAGCAGTTGCAGTATATTTAGTTTTAGCAGATGGGAATACAACAAGATCTCCGATATCAATTGTGCTACCGTCATCACCTTTAATCTCGTAAACATGGTTATCGGAATTATGGCCAGGAGTGATTGTCAATTTCAATTCCGCTTTTTCACTTTTACAAACTTTATCATTATCGACAGTAAATGTGAAAACTGGAACATCCTCATAATCCATCTTGAATATAATCTCTTCTGATTTACATTTTCCATCTGCAGATATAGCAATGGCTGTAAATTGTCTTTCGCCAATTTCTTTTGCTTCAACAGTAAAAGGCACATCTATTTCAGAAGTCATAAAATTAGCCGCACCCTTAATATCACCTGATTCAAGAGTTACTGTTTTTGCATCTCCAGACAATAGTTCTACTTTAACTACAGGTTTTTCTGTAGAACAGAACATTTGATCATCAATAGGCTTCAACTCAATCTTCTCTCTGACATCTATATCAATAGTAAGCGTATCACTCTTACAAGTATCATTCATTGCATAAATCTGATAACTTGCAGTGCTCATAGGAAGAGATATTGTCCATACCCCATCAGTCGACGTTGGGGCTGGTGTAATAACTGTCGCTGCACCATAACTATTGCCAGTGCCTTTAACAGCCATATAGAAATCATCAACGTTCACTCTGTTTGTCTGGAACACCTTGATTACGACATTTTCTGGAGCCGAAGCTGTTTGGTCAGTTCCACAAATCACAGAATCAAGAGTCATTACTTTCTCATCAGCTTCAAGAGAGAATTTAGGAGCACGACAACCACTCTCCTTACATTGGAATCCTACTTCGTTAGTAATAAAGAAAATAGAGCATCCATCAGCAGGTTTACCATTTCTTGCAACCTCTTCAGCAACAGCCGATGATTCACCTATTACAACTCTATAAAGGATTTCAGGCTCACCTTCGTAAGCAATAGATGTAGTAGTAGCAGAAATATTATCCCAAGTATTTCCTCCATCAACAGATGATTGCCAAATGAATGAAGCGTTAGGATATTGGTCTTTCCAATCAGCTATTCCATCAAAATCAACAGTATGAGGAGTTTCATCGTTGCAATCAAAACCGCTCAACAAAGTAAGAGACTTTTTTCCATCAATAAAAACTGACGCATCAGGCATTGTCTCACCACAAATTGCAACAGAAAGATTATCAATACCAAAACTAACATCTTTGTTTGCGTTAGGAAATTTTGCGATATTGCTAACTCTTAATTTCACAGATTTATTAAAATCCGATGGCAACTGGAATGGTGCAGAAAGTGTAATCCAACCTCCTTTATCGCCTCCTATTGATCCAGAAGCTTCTCCTATCACATCATTTCCATCTAATACTTCAATATGTATTGGCAAAGTTCCCCAATCTTTATTCTTGAATATGTCGACGTTAAACATATAGGCTTTACAGTTACAAAAAGGGCCATTGAAATCTTTCTCATATATGACAGTATCAGTCAAACTTGTTTTGCCATACAAAAATGCTCCTCCATCTTTTCCTTTTGAATCTTTAGCATTTACAGCATTCTCTTCTGGCGTCTTATTCCAACTGTTTTTTTGAGAAATAGCCAAGCTTGGACATGATGTTATTACATATTTCCCTCCATTAAACTCTGCTATTCCATCATCTTTATAGAATGTGCCTACAGCATTAGGATGCGACTTCAACTCCAATGTGTCACATAAACCAAAATCCTCATTCCATAAAACTCTCAAATTACTACGATATTTGCAATCTGGTTTTGGAAGTGCAGCAGAGAGTGTGTTGGATACAGAAAATAGGTAGCAACCATCATCAGGTCCACCATTCTTGCTAATCTGTTTTGCAATCGCTTTCGCTTGTGCTTCACTAACATCAGCACCTGTGATGATAACACGGTATTGCATAGATTTTGTGATATCGACTTCAAGCACCGCTTTTGTCTTGTCAATACCGCTCATCGGTTCATCAATATCATTCCAGATATAGCCATCTTCACTTTCTTGCCACAAAAAATAGATATGCTTATATAATTTGTGCCAATCATCAAGTACCTTAGAAGGAATTGAGTATGAAGAAGAGTAAAGACAACCATTTACACTCGACTCTTCAACAAGCGAATTATTCGTGATGTCGGGATCAGGAACAGTCTCTGAATCCTGACGGAAAAGTTGAATATCATCTAGTACGAAGTCATTTCCTGCACCGCAAGATATTTTATTACATTGACAAGCATCATTCCATGACATTGTAGGTTCTTCGCCTTCTGGTGTACATAGAGCTCTGTTGACCAATTTGAATTCAACCCATTCATAATTACCTGGATCAAATTCAACCTCATATTTGCTCCATGTCGGCTTAACACTAGTGTCCCAACTGCTATAAAGCATTGGCACTCCTCCAGTCTTAGTGCTTCCTAAAATAGTACCATCGCTAGCATATACAACCATTTCAAAACTAGGAAGGATAGCTGTAAAATTTGTGCTACCGGCCGCATACATCACAAACTTATATTTGTTGGTTGAACAAATAGGAAATTCTATTTTCTGACTATATATAATTTCACCTTCCAACGTGCCATCAGTATTACAAAGTAACATACCACCGTTTTTATTTCCAGTATGATCTTGTTTAAGTGTATACCACCATCCTCCATGTCCCCAATTGCCTTTCGCAACATTTTCGAATCCAGGGGTTCCACTATAAACGCTGCTTACAATTGCATATGATCCATCACCTACTGCTTCCCATTGAGTTGCGAACCTATGTCCAGGCATTTCTTTGTTTGGATCTGCAAAATCAGCATAAACAGAGTCAGGAACAACTCCAAAGTCTTCCTGCCAAACCAAATTCCATGATTGAGCAAATGCTGAAATAGCTAGTTGTGAAATTGTCGTTGCCGCTACACAACGTCTTATAAAGTTCTTCATAGTAATCAAATTAAACCCTATTGCACTAAATTATGATGGCAAATTTAACATTTTTTTAGAAATACAACAAAAAACTAGGCTATCTGTACATTTTTAAAAAGATAATCCATATCTATGAGAATTTAAAAACAAAAAAAGACGGAAAAATCTCCGTCTTTTAAAGTGATTTTATTAAAATTATGAATTCTGTTTTATGAAATCTAATGATTTCTTCAAGTCGACGCGAATATCGTCATAAGCATCTTGATCAATCAACATTGGAAGTCCGAGCGTCTGTGCTAATTTGATTGCAGAAACTGAATCAATGCTTCCGCTTCCAATTGCGACGTCGGTATCAGATATTCCTGGTTTCTCAAAATCTTTGAAGTGAACCGACTCTATCCTACCCTCATTACGCTTGAAGAAATCAATCGGATCTTCTCCACCAGCAGCACACCATCCTAAATCTAGTTGGAAGCCAACCTTACCGTCGCACATATTTACCAATCTCTCCAATGCTGTGACTCCGTTAATCTTAACTTCTGTATCAGGCTTATTATTGTGGATTAAGATTCGTGCTCCACATGATTTCAATCTTTCGGCTACCTCATACAAAACCAACGATCTTTCTCTAAGAGTATTTTCATCCAAAGGATTCGGCATTCCGACCACGAACTGGTTGATTCCATATTCGTTGACCAACATAATCATCTCGTCGACAGATTTTTCTAACGATTCAGTTACGACATGGATGGATCTTACTCCCAATCCTATATTTGTCATCAATTTATAAAGATGCTGGAATTTCATCATCGTCCAAAACGATGGATTATCGTGTGTCAAACCTCCCATCAACACGCACGGTTCAACATAGTTGATTCCCACTGCACTAACTGCAATCAAAAGATCCTCTTCTTTCATCACTTGCTTTGAGCAAGGTCCATACAGATTTAAACCAATATTCATTTTACGTCAATTATTGCTAAATTTCTTAACTTATTAAAAACTAATATGTTATTATAGTGTTTTTATATTCGTGTGATAGATATGTGATAGTGTTTATTTATTCTACTTTTTTTCTATCATTGTCAATCACAAATGTATAACAAAATGCGATTGAATAAACCATTAGCCAATAAAAAAAACAAATGCGTCTGTATTCACATACAAACGCATTTTTGTTTCAATCCTTATTTAACCAATACTTATTTCAATTTTTGAAAATTCGTTGTTTTAGCCATTCGAACTACATAATCATATCTTTGATTAAAAATTCAAAATATTGAAACACTCCGATTTTGTAAGAATGTTCAATCTATTTTCCAATCTCTTCAAAGTTTTCTGTCTTTCGGCTATGCTTTCTTTTGTACTCTCTATGTCGGAATGCAAAAAATAATACATAGAATAAATATCAGTTGACAAAATACAGCCGTTCCCTACTGCATAATTTTTTTTCGGGTTTACAAGATAACTTGTCGTTTCGGATACTACAATAGTTAAATAATTGTTTGGGTTTTGTTCTTGGCTTGTAAATTTTTCCTTTACACTGACTTTCTTTAACCCTTCATTGTCAAGCAAAATGTAAATTTCGCTTGCGTCTTTAAATGTTTTCATTTTGGATATTTGAACACAAAAAAAATGCAATTCGGTTGCTTTTGTTCGTGGTATCCCTCCACCCTATACCCATAACAAGCATAAGAAAGCACCTAAATTGCATTATATTTCTACTATGTAATACACTACAAACCAAAATAAATTGATTGCATTGTATAGGATAATTGAACACTGCAAAATTATTGCAAAAAATTTAGATTAAACGCATAAATCAAGAATTAAATGTAAAAATCACTATCTATCAAAGTGTTACTACTCATTATCATCAATTTGAAAACTATTATAAAAGTCATCAAATGCGTCATTACCTCCTTTTATTGGCTTTGAATCATAATTCAAACCTAATGCGCGCAAACCATTTTGCAACCTTTCCGAATATTGTTTGAACAAAGTTTCGTATCCGTTCAAAATTTCTCTTTCGTTTCCCTCTCTTGATACTTGTTTAACAATAGAATCAAATTCAGGTTCTATCGTTTTCATAAATGCGTTGTCTGTTTTTATTGCGAGTTGGGCAACTAACTTTATTTGCATTTCTAAACCTGATTGATACACTCCTTGTTTTTTCATCAGGTCTTTAATCTCGTTGATTTTTTTCTGTAAAATTGAGTTGGGGGTTAATTTTCTTGCCATACTAATAGAATTAAATTTTATGCAAATATATCACAAATTGTAAAAATATAAGATTACAAATTATTATTTGCTTTTTATAGTACATGGCAATGAATGCGACCAACTGAATGCTAACGTCAGTATATCTCCATGGCAATGGTTGAGGCTACCTGAATAATCACGTCTGTAGAAGATACACGGCAATGAATGCGACCAACTGAATGCTAACGTCAGTATATCTCCATGGCAATGGTTGAGGCTACCTGAATCCAATAAAAACGAAAGAAATACAAAGAAGATGTGAAAAAAATCAAAAAAAATAGTCAAAAAAACCTACAAAAATTTAAACAACAGAGTGATATTAGAGTGAAATTAGAGTGAAATTCTTTTTGTGATTAATTTAGACTTTTTGAATAAGTGATTGATAATTATTTCTATATGTTGTTTCTTTTGCGTTAGATTTTTGAGTGTTGTTTGTTAGTTCTGCCTATCATACTTTTGCGTCAACTAAAAAAATAACAACGAGTATGAACGCACAAATCAAAGGATTTGCCAACAGCCTTAAAGAGTTGACGGAGCAGTTTGAAAGTATGGTTGAATCTATGCAGACAAAGGAAGAAACAACCAACGTAATTAAACGTGAGTATTTGACGTTTAACGAGGCTTGTATCTATTTGGGTATAACTAAAGGTGCTTTGTACAATATGACAAGCCGAAAGCAAATACCACATTACAAGCCAAACGGCAAAAGTGTTTATTTCAAAGAATCCGAGTTGAAAAATTGGATTGAGAAAAAGCGAGTTAAGACGTCTGAAGAAATTGAGAGTGAGGCAGCGAATCTGATTGTTAAAGTTTGATTTTTATGGGGTATTTAATAATTGTTCGCTATATCCTTAAAACCCTACTCGGAAAATGTAAAGATAGTGGAAAGGTTAGCGAAATAGAACTATATTTTTATCTATTCTATTTTGCGAATTATAGTGAGTATCCAAACAAAGTAAAAAAAAGAAATATTTTCGTTTTGGAGCATAAGGGGCAAATTGCAGTAAGTGCTGAGGAGTTGAGCCAATATTTTAAAGTTGCACGCAATACCATAACGGCAAGATTAAAGGGGTTGATAGATGACGGCTTTGTTAAAATTGTCAGTAACTCAAAAGTGTGTAATGTTTATGAAATTGTAAGTTATGGAGATACAAAATTTATGATTGAGCAACTGAAACCGATAGATATATCTAACGAAAACGGCAATTTTTCAAAAGTTGTTGAGCAACAAACGCAAAATTTTGAGCAACTGAATGAGCAACTGAAAACGCAAAATTTTGAGCAACAAAAAAAGCAAATTTTTGAGCAACTGAAACCGATAGATATATGTATTAAAAACGGCAATTATTCAAAAGACATTGAGCAACCGAAAACGCAAAATGTTGAGCAACTGAATGAGCAACCGAAAACGCAAAATGTTGAGCAACTTTATTTAAATAATTTAAATAATAATAAATCTCCATTCTCCATCGCGTGCGTACGTGCGCATGCGTGCGAGGGGGAAAACTTAACCGATAAGGAAAGGGAGCAAAAAATCATTGAAATGGTTGAAACGTCAAACTCTTTTGCAGATGAGATAAGAACAAAATGCAATGATTTGAAAATTCCAATTACTGAGGGGTTCACACTTTTTGAAAAATTCAAAAGGTGGTGCGACAAGAATAGGAAATACCACAAAGACGTGAACGACTACGTAAATCATTTTTTAGATTGGTTGGTTGATATTCACACACCCACCCCAACAAAATGGGGAGTGGATAAAGAAACATTTGAAAGGCTAATGCAAGAACCAGGAATAGAAGAGTAAAACAAGCAAGAACAAAGAATTTCAAAGAATGGAGTACGAAACAATTTACGGACAAGTAGTTTCTAAATCGAATCATTACCAAGTTGCACAGACAAACAACGGAGAGCAACGAATTATAAAAGATTTCAAAATTCGTAATTACGAAAAGTCTTTTTGTTTGCAGTGCCGAAAGTATAGGCATAAGCGAATAAATAAACCGATAAGGTTTTTTTTGCGAGTGTGGTATATTCATAACGATTTTGATTTAGACAACTCAATTAAAACCATTTTAGATTGTTTGCAATATTGCGACGCAATAACAAATGATAATTTAGTTGTTGAAATCGTGGCACAAAAATTTATATCTACTGAATTGCCAAGAGTAGAATATGCTATTGAAGAAATAAAATAACTTTTTCACTTATATTAAATATTCATAATTTATGAACTTTGGTGTTTGTGAAAATGTCAAAGTTTAATTAATTCTTAAAGTTTTTAATAATGGAAAATCACGATGAACTTTTAATAAAATTAGACAATGTTAGT
>JAZUGF010000125.1:0-35747 GCA_045641065.1 Paludibacteraceae bacterium
GTGGGTGTCTCCAAATATCGTGTGTCGTCAGCGTGTTAATAGTCCGGAGGACTTTGCACAAAGTGATGGGTAGCCGATTCCTGCGCAGCAGGTGTCGGATGCAGGTGTCGGAAGCGTGTGTCGGATGCGAATTGATATCGAATAAAAGAATTTTTAATTAAAAACAAACAATAATTTATGAAGCAGATTAACGACCCGGTATTCGGGGATTTGGAATACGATGAAAGTAAAAAAGCATGGACAAAGAAGATTGCTCTTGGTATATGGGGAGCGGCTGATGATGAACTGTTAGATCTAGTTATCAAGTGTGACAAAGAAGAAGAGATAACAGAGAATCAGCGAGAGGCTTACAAATCATATTTGACTAATTTGTCAAATATAGCTAAAGAAGTGCCTGAAGCGATCTTCTCTTATTACAGAGATCATTTTGAAGATTTTAGTAGACGATTTACTTTGCCAGATGAATTGAAACTGGATGTGGTAGATAAATTAGCCACTATTTGTTATTTTAAGCCATTAGAATTATTTATTGATCGTAAAGGAAATTATGGTTGGTTATCAACTTTTCTTTCACCGCAATACTTTTATACTGTTGTTTTGTCCGATGGTAAACCAAGAATCTTTAAGGGATGGAATGTGTTTAAGGATTTTGGTATAGTTGATGACGATGTGTTTGGAGAAATGTTCTTTGATAATGGATGGAGAAAATGGATCAAAACTGATATCAACGGTACTGATGGAGAGTGGCTTTTGTTAGTTGCAGACGCGATGTTCCCAGGTAATGAAATTAGATCTGAACATAAGGAAAACTATCAAAAATATCTTCAAAACGAAAAAACTTTTTTAGCTGAGTATCCAAAAGTATTATTGGATTACTATCAAGATAACTATGAAGTGATATCGGAGATATGGGATCTTGCTGATATGTATAAAGCAGAAGAAATGGATATAGAGACTGTAAAGTCGCTTATTCAATTCAATGAATTCTTTTTGCATATGAATGGCAATCGTTACGGATGGGTTTGTGAATGTGCATGGGATAAGGTGTATGGTTTATCCATTTATTACGACAACACAAAAGAAGGAATCTGCATAGGCTCTATAGATTCTTTAGTTATCTGATAAACATGGATGGGGACAGTTCCCCAACCGTCTACTGTGGCCGACATATGAAATTTGATATATTAAAACAGAAACAGCGATTTATATGAAAAATCAATCGCTTGGAAAACACCACAACATGTTGTGTTTGGAAAACACCCTAACGGTGAAAACATTAACAAAGAAAACCGTTGGGATTTCCACTGCAGATTGGTTTTCCCGACAATTACGCATTACGAATTACGCATTAAACAAAAATTTATGAAGCAGATTAATGATCCAGTATTCGGGGAAATGGAATACGACGGAGTGAAGAAAGGTTGGACAAAGAGAATTCCTCTTGGAATATGGTTTGATGACGATTATGAATTAGACATTGTTGTCAAGAGTGAGGAAGAAGAAAATATTACAGATGAGCAGAGAGAGGCTTACAAATCATATTTGGCAAAATTGTCAATTATTTCTCAAGAATTTCCTGAAATACTTTTATCTTATTACAAGGATCATTATGAGGAATTCGAAAAAAGATGGGAAGTGTCAGATGACCAAAAAATTGATGTAGTAGATGCTGATGCCACACTTGGTGTTTTTGACACGATACAATTATTCATTGATAAAAAAGGAAATTACGGTTGGTTGTCTGAGTTTTTTTCAGATGAATATCGTATTTCCGTCATTTTATCAGATGGCAAACCAAGAATTTTCAAGGGATGGAATGTGTTTAAGGATTTTGGTATAGTTGATGACGATGTATTTGGAGAAATGTATTTTGAAAAAGGTTGGAAAAAATGGATCAAAACAGATATCAATGGTGTTGATGGAGAATGGTTGGAGGTGACTGCAAGTGCTGTGTTAAGTAATTCCAAATTAACTCCAGGACAGAAGACTAATTATCAAAAATATCTTCAAAATGAAGAGTCTTTCTTGGCTGAGTATCCAAAGGTTTTGTTGGAATATTACAAGAATAACTATGATGTAATAGAAGATATGTGGCGTCTTGCTGATTTGTATGATGCAGAAGACATGGACGAGAAGTCCATTAAAAAGTTAGTTCGATTCCAAAGACTTTATTTCCATAGAGATGGTAAACGTTACGGATGGCTATGCGAATGTGCTTGGGATGAAGAGTATGGTTTGGCTATTTACTACGATAACGACTATGAAGGACAAATCTGTATCGGGCAAATAGACTCTTTGAAGATTTGAGGGAGAAAGCAATCCTCATTTTGGACATGGCTATATACAATTATTAGAATTATATATGAAAAAAGAAATAGACTATAACAAGCTTTCAGAATTTTACCCAGATATCGAGGTCGAAATCGGAGATGTAAACAAGCAATTCCGTGTCAAAAAAGAGAATCCGTTAGGCCACGGGCATGGAATGCCAGGAGAGTATGATTTCACTAAAGATGAGAAGTCGTTAGTGAAATGGTTTGTTGAAAGTTTCAAAATTGAAGATTACATGCAGATTGTAGATTCATTTTTCAAGGAAAATGGATTGGACTCGTCAGATTTGAGAGGTTTTATATTGGGCATTAGTGATTTTAAGCTGTGTCCCATACAAGCGGAAAAAGTTCCTGAACACCCGGACATGATTCTTACCGGGAAATATAGAGGTATCTATTATACATTGTGTTTCAGGAATCACAAACTGACTCACATCGTAAACCGTCATCGCAAGACATATAACGGGAACAATCTTGTTGAAGAGGATTACAATATGTATGGAATGATTGACTATAGAACAGAAATCAAGTACGATGATAAAGAAGGAATATCTGAATCTTGCATCTATGATAGAAAAGGAGTTTTAATTCGTAAAATAATTAATAACTACAAAGAGCTTTTGACGGAAGAATATAGTTATAGCGACGGAAGTGTTCTCCACGCTATTGCTAGGCACAACGTCGACGGCAGTGAGAAAGAAGTGTGTATATACAATACGGATAAAATTTTAATTATAAGAAAGACGTTTGATGAAAATGGCCACACTGACTACACCTACAATGAAAAGACTGGCAAACTGGAAATGATTCAAAAGTTCGACAAAAAAGGAAATAGAATCTAACTGCGATTTATAAAGAAGTTTACATATTGAGATTTTGCTATTCCATAATTCATAATCTCCCAAAAATTTCATAATTTTGGCATATCCATATTTTCAATAGCAAAAAGGAGAGATATTATGTCGCAAATTACATTTCTATTAAAGGCAGAAGGCGTCACAGCCGACCAGATATATATAGTCGGAGCATGCAACGAACTTGGATTCACAGAAGAGAATGCACTTCCTATGATGCAAACGTCGGATGGATGGGTTCTTACCATCAACATCAGCCGTAGCAATATCAGATATTCATACTTCTACAAAATTGGAGAAGAAACTCGCCAGGAACCTTGGATGTCGAGAAAAATAGAGATTCCGACAAAGCAAAATATCAAAATCGCCGTAATAGACAAGTATGGTGTGACAGACTCGTCGAAAAGCATATTGAACACTAAGGCATTCACAGAGGCTGTGTGCTATCACGCCACTAAATACGAATTGCCTAAAAGAATATCTCCCGCTATCTTTTCTGTAACGATGCCTAACCTTCTTAAAGAGCATGAGATCTGCTTGATAGGAGATCAAAGCCAGTGGGGAAATTGGAAAGAAGACGAAGCAATGAAGCTTTCGTGCGCCGGTGCCCCTTACTTCTGGTGTACTGCAGAGGGAAGCAAACTAAAGAAAACCGCTGAATATAAATACGTCATCAGAGACAAGAAGACAAAAGCCATCCTTGCTTGGGAAGAGGGAGAAAACCGTAAATTCAAGTTGCCTAAAGGCAGCTACAACCTTGTGATTGTCCACGACGGAGTGCCAAACTTCATGTTGCCAGCATTCCGAGGTGCAGGAGTGGCAATTCCTATCTTCTCACTACGAACAAAAAAGAGTTTTGGATGTGGCGAATTCGCTGATTTGAAACCGTTTGCAGACCTTGCCAAAGCAATGGGATTGCGTATTATACAGACGTTGCCAATCAACGACACCACAAGTCGACACACTTGGAAAGATTCTTATCCATATAGTGCCATCTCTACTTTTGCCCTTCACCCAATGTATATTTCGATTGAAGATTGTGGAGAAGTGCCAAACAAGTACGATTTCGACAAGATGCGTAACGACTTGAACGCTCTTGAAGCCGTCGACTACGAAAAAGTGATGGATTGGAAGATGAGCATCCTCCAGACGATGTTCGACAGAGACAAAGAGGCTTTTCTTAACAGTGATGAATTCAAAGCATTCTACGACGCCAACAAACACTGGCTTCGTCCGTATGCCGCATTCTCTTACCTACGTGATAAATTCGGTACATGCGAGACTGCTCAGTGGGGCGACTATGCGAAATATACCGACGCAAAAATATCCGCTCTTTGTGATCCACAGAGTGCAGCCTACCCTAAAGTCACATTCTACTACTATCTGCAGTACCACTTGGATAGCCAGTTGAAAAAAGCAGTGGCATATTGCCATAGCATAGGAATAGCCTTGAAGGGAGATATTCCGATCGGTATGGATTTGAATAGCGTCGACGTATGGCAACATCCAAAATTGTTCGATTGCAACGGTAGCGCGGGTGCTCCACCTGATGATTTCTCTATCTATGGTCAGAACTGGGGATTCCCAATCTACAACTGGAAAGAGATGCAGAAAGACGATTTTTCTTGGTGGAGAAACCGTTTCAGCAAGATGTCAGACTATTTCGACGCATACAGAATCGACCATATACTTGGATTCTTCCGCATCTTCCGCATACCGAAAGACTGCGTATGGGGATTGTTGGGACAGTTTGCCCCAGCATTGCCAATGAGCAAAGATGAGATCGAATCATTCGGAATCGAGTTTGATGAAGAAAAATTCTGTGAGCCAAACACAGACGACGAAATCTTGAGAAGGCTATTTGGAGGAGACGACCTATTGGTTAAGCAGAAATATCTCGTTGCTGTCGACGACAATAAATATAAGCTACGAAAGGAAGTCGACACTCAGCGCAAGATTAAAGATTTGCTTCCATATAGCACCGACGCCGAGAAAAAGATTCGTGACGGATTGATGAGTATACTTTGCCAAGTATTGTTTGTACGTGATTATCAAGATTCTACAAAATATCATCCACGTATCACCGTGCAGAACAGTGAAGCATTCACGATGCTTGATCCACAGTTGAGAGACAAGATCAACCGTCTGTACAACTATTTCTACTTCGAGCGACACAACTCATTCTGGGCAGAGCAGGCGATGGAGAAACTACCGTCGTTGGTTCACAGCACAACGATGATGTGTTGTGGAGAAGACTTGGGAATGGTGCCAGCATGTGTGCCAGACGTCATGAACGAATTGGGAATTCTATCGTTGGAAATCCAGCGTATGCCAAAGGAGTTCAATGTAGAGTTCGGACACTTGGAAAAGACACCATACCGTTGCGTCAGCACAACGTCGACACACGACATGAGCACAATGAGAGCATGGTGGGAGGAAGACAAAGGCAAGACACAACGATATTTCAACAATTATCTCCATCAATATGGAGACGCTCCAATGTTCTGTGAACCATGGATTTGTGAGAAAATCATTGCGTCGCACCTTGAGACACAGGCAATGTGGGTGATTCTTCCTATTCAGGACTGGATGGCAGTCGACGGCAGTGTGCGTTGGGATAAGACATTCAAAGAGAGAATCAACGATCCTGGAGATCCAGACAACTACTGGCATTACCGTATGCACAAGACAATAGAGGAGCTTTACAACAACAAGTTCCTTTGCGACAAGATCGCAGATTTGAACAAGAGATACGGCAGATGATTCATCAATGCTGAATTAGAAATGCTTAATACAAAATTAAAGGAGACGCGAATATTCACGTCTCCTTTAATATTATTATAGATCAGTGTTTTATCAAACAATAAAGAAGATATTCGCAAGTCCGATGATTGCTCCAAGCAAGCCACCAAGCACGACAAGCATATTCAATTCATGGTTAGCGACATCAAGGACAAGACGTTCCATTGTTGGCATGTCCATAGCTTGAATTTTCTCCTCCACCACTCTACTTAAATCAATGGTTTTCAACAAACGAGGAACTTCAGTTGTTACCTTTTCCGAATATAGTTTTAGTATATCACGTTTCAATTCCTCGATTCTCTCATCAGAGATATTAGATGTCCAAGAAGCGACGGTGCCACTTGCAAAACGGTTGATTTCATCATCTACAATATTAAGTATCATCTTCCTACCGTCGCCACGCATCACATCATTAATCAAGTTTGCCAATTTTGGAGTGAGAATATCCTTCAATGAATCTGAGAGTATATTCTTAGCAAGCATACCCATAAATCCATCACCTACCCTATTGTCAAAAGCGGACATAGCAGAAGAAGCGATAGTCTTGCCAAGATTATCATTAGATACCACACCGTCAATTTTAGTCTCCAAATTAGTTTTCACTCGCTTCATAAGAGCGTTAACACGATCCTCTCCTGCATATTTTCCAAAAAATGTGTGAAGAGACTCATCATTAGATTTCAAAGAGCCAATTAACACATCAACTTTTGCATTTAATTTTCCTATTGTCTCATCTGACAAAAGTATCTTAGAAACGCCTTCCGCATCGACAAGATTAGTGCTCACCACTCTTCCAATCGCTTTAGCAAGATCATTCTGACGTTTAGGAATAATGCCGGGAGTAAAAGGTACAACGAATCCAAATATACGTTTTTCCTTATATGGACGGAACATCATTTTGATAGCGATAAAATTGGTGAAAGCTCCAATCACACCACCTAAAGCAACAGGAGCCAGTAATCTTAGAACATCAAAAATCTCCATGTCAATTAATTTTTACGCTAAAATATAGCTAAAAGGTCAATTTTCAATAAAAATTGCCATCTATTATGAATGAAGGTGCAACCTATTTTTATCTCAATAAAGTATTTTTCAACATTATCGGCACAATGCAAAATCAAACTTTTGTAGTTTAGTGAAAAAAACATAATTTTGCATCTAGAAAATACTACAACATGAACATATTTAAATCTATCAAGAGTATAATCCTTGCCACTATGATGATTGCGACATCATCGTCGGCAATAAATATCAACAGTTTGGAAAATGTGTCGGCAGGATCTTTGTCGGCAAACCAAGTCAAAGAAATCAAGAAAGCATACAATGAAACAGGAAGATCAATGGATGATTTTGTCAGTTTCGCTGTATCAAAAGGAATGGCTGAGACAGAAGCAGAGAAGTTGAAAGTCAGATTGTTAGCAGACAATAGCAAATCAGAGAAAGAGACAAAAGGAGACATTGCAATAGCACGCAGTCAGATGGCAGAAAGTGTTATTGAAGAGATGAAAGATAATCCAGAGCGAGCAAAATTCATAAACAACAGAATTTTCGGTTCTGACCTATTCTCTAATTCAAAAATGTCATTTGCTCCAAGTCAGAACATGCCGACGCCGAAAAACTATATCGTTGGACCTGGAGATGTATTGGTAGTCGACGTGTATGGTTATGCAGAAAATACTATGCAGCTTACAGTATCATCAGAAGGTAGTGTAAGAATCCCCAACGTGGGACCGGTAATGGTAAATGGGCTTACAATTGAGGCAGTACAGACAAAAATCAAAAAGCAATTGTCTTCAATTTACAGTTCTATTTCATCAGGCAACACACAAGTAGCAGTAACGATTGGCAATGTAAAGAGCATCAATGTTTACATAACAGGAAATGTGAGCAGACCAGGAACATACACACTATCCTCATTGTCAACAGTTTACAATGCACTTTACGCATGTTCAGGACCGACTTCATCTGGTTCAATGCGTAACATCAAGGTAGTTAGAGGAGGCAAGGAAATTGCATCTATAGACCTTTACACATTCCTTACTAATGGAAATCTTTCAAACAACATTTCATTGCAGGATCAAGATGTCATCCATGTACCAGCTTACGACATTCGCGTCAGCATCGACGGACCGTTGAAAAGACCAGGTGTATTTGAGATGAAGCAGGGCGAGACATTGAAAGATTTGCTTTCATACGCTGGAGGTTTTACAGAAAATGCATATCAGAATCGAATCACAGTACAGCGTACAACAGAAAGAGAAAAGAGTGTAGCTGATGTGTCGAGCGAACTATACGGAATGTTCCCATTGCAGACAGGAGATCAGTTTATAGTCTCAGAGGTACTTGACAGATATTCAAACCGTGTGAAAATCTATGGTGGAGTATTCCGTCCGGGACCATACGCTTTGGATTCAGGCATGACGCTTAAAGATTTGATCAGGAAAGCCGACGGACTATTGGAAGACGCGTACTTGGACAGAGCCACTATCACACGTCTACGTGACGATTTGACTCCTGAATTGGTCAGTTTCAACGTCAAAGATCTTCTTGACGGCAAATTCAACCTTCTACTTAAGAAAGAAGACGAGGTGACAATCGGAAGCATGAAAGATTTGGAGGAGAAGAAAACAGTATCCATCTACGGACAGGTACTATCACCAGGAACGTTCCCATATTATGAGAACATGACAGTCAAAGATTTGATTTTCTTAGCCAAAGGATTTAAGGAATATGCAGCCATTGACAAAATTGAATTGTCACGTAGAGTCAAAGATGACAGCAAACTAAAAGAACACATAGAAAAGACAGAAATAAAGATAATTTCAGTTGACAGAAATTTATCGGCAGGTGGAGATGGAGACATCAAACTTGAGCCAAACGATATGGTTTCTGTAAGATTGAAAGAAGGCATTGAATCAAGCAGATCAATGTCGTTGCTTGGAGAAGTACGTTCTCCTGGAAACTACATAATTATCAACAAGAGAGAGAGAATCTCCGACATTTTGGCTCGTGCAGGAGGTACAACATGCCATGCATATGTACAGGGTGCGTTCTTAATCAGGAAAGGAACAAGATCAGCAGCAGAAAGGATGAGAGATGCTAAGTTGATTCAAAAACTAGCAGAAACAGAAGGTGATTCTGAGTTGTTGAAGCAATTGCAGAGTAGAACAGACCTTGTCGGCATTGACATGGAAGAGATACTAAAACACCCAGGCAATAAAAAAGACATTTACGTTGAAGATGGGGATATGATATACGTTCCTAAGCAACTACAGACAATCACGGTCAACGGAAAAGTCCAGGTGCCAGGCATGATGGTTTACCAAGGCCGATCAGCTAGAAAAGCCATCCGTAGATCTGGAGGATTCGGACAACATGCAGACAAACGTCATGTGTATGTAGCGTATGCAAATGGAGAAATGCAGTCAACAGGACATTTTGCTTTTTTCAAAAACTATCCTAAGATAAAGCCAGGAGCACATTTATATGTCCCTGAGAAAGAAGAAACAGGTGAGGACAGAAGAGCCAGAGCTAATTTTGTTGCCGCAGTTTTATCTACCGTTGTATCATGTGCTTCAGTTGGAGTCTCTTCATTTGTGGTCATCTCCAACTACTTAGACAAATAACAAAAGGAACTATGAACATCAATCTAGAAGACTTACTACAAGAGGAAAAATCTCACGAAAGCAACATTTCCTTTTCAGACATAAAAAAGACATTATCAGAATATTGCTCCTATATTTGGAGTAAAAAATTGGTTGTCATAGTTGCAGCTATCGTAGGTGTCATTATAGGCATTGTTCACGCATACTATTACATGCCTACTTATATCGCTGCATATAAATTTTCAATTGAATCTAAAAGTGGGGGCACAAGTGGACTGGGTGCATTAAGTATAATAGCAGGATTAAATTCATCTTCAGGAACATTCTCAGGTGACAATCTAGTGGAATTATTCCGTTCAAGATCAATGGTAGAGAAGGCATTATTGAAGCCTATAGTCGTAGATGGAGACACTATGAATCTACTTGAATACAAAATCCTTGCCAATAGTTCAAGACTTCATTGCGATGAAATCAAAGCTAAAGAAGATCCTACAAAGCCACACATTGCAACATTGTGTGATATAAGTTTTCCGTATGGTCAATGCAGAGAAACATTCTCTAGAGAACAAGATAGTATTTTGATGGGAATTGCATCAGCTATGATGAAAGAGAGCATAGAAATTGAAAAGATAGACAAAAAACTATCATACGCCAATTTTTATGTGTATTCTAAAAACGAGAGATTCGCAAAAGAGTTCAGTACTGCAATGATTAACACGGTATTTGACTTTTACCTCCAAAGCAAAAAAGAAAAGGCACAAAGGAATATCGATGAGTTCCAATCAAGAGCGGATTCAATAAGAAAAGAATTGAACAAATCTCTTTACGCAGTAGCTCACTACCGAGATTTGAACATGAATCCATCTAAGAGCGTACTTGGTGTGGAGCAATTGAAATATCAGACTGACATTCAAATCAACACCGCAGCATATTCGGAAATAGTCAAGAATATCGAAGTAATGAAACTTGATATGACCAAAAGCGAACCATTGATACAGGAGATTGACGTGCCGCGCTATCCTCTGCCAAACGACAAGAAAGGAAAAGTCAAAACAGGTCTAAAATATGGCATTGTATTAGGATTACTTAGTGTTTTTGTGCTATGTGGAATTCATTTTATCCAAGAATCAAACAGAAAAAATGAATCAGAGGATTCGATGGAATAAAAATCATGGCAATTATATACGTGTTGTCCAAACACGCTTATTTATATGACGCTTGTCCTTCGGACTCGCGTTGGAGAGCGGGGTTAGGGCGTTCCGCCCTTAACAATTTTGTAACGCTATTTCAGGACTAGACATAACTGAAAAAATAAAAAGAAGAGAAACTCAAAAATAAGTTTCTCTTCTTTTTTATATATCTTGCTCGCATCCTTTGGAGGATGAGGTTTCAAGCAATGGATTATACATCATGATAGCATCATTTGCGACAATGAATTCATGTCTTTCTTCTCCATCTTGAAGATTAGTCACCTTTCTCCAAATCTGATTATGACGAGTGTAACCGCCCCAACTTTGTCTAACAATACGATGGTCCTTCTCGTATACCTCATATTTAAAATCTATTGTCTGATTGCATTTAATACTACCATGCAAGTATTCATCATCCAACCATAAATTAATCTTGAATGTTTTGTCTGTATTGTTTTTTAATTGTAAGTCAATATAATTATAAGCCAACGTTGCTCCACAAGCAAATGGAACTGTTCTATTAACATCAGGAAACACATCATAGCTATGACGCCAACGTTCTGTAACAGTTAACGGGGTATGCAAAGCCATCCAATATAGTAAATTACCCAATTGACAAAGGCCACCTCCTACAGCCTCTCCCACTTTCCCATTGTGAATCATCATGCCTACCTTATATCCCTTTCTTGCAGATGTTCGGCCAACCATTTTCCATATAGAAAACGTTTCTCCTGGTCTAATCACCACTCCATCAATAGGAGCAATTGCCAATTTCAAATTAGTGATTTTATTATACTGAAGATGCATATCAACATCCTTCAATTTTCTAAGCAATGTTGATTTATGTTCCATAAGTGAATATGGGCAGTTATAATTCTTATCTACCTTAGCATAAGTCTCTCCCGAAAAATACCACTTGATTTTTCTCTTTAATATATAGAATTCTCTTCCTAGCAAACGTCGTATATGACTTCTCTCTATCGGTTTTTCTACTGAATCAAACATAAGGGAAATATATAAGCAACAAGATTATCAAAAAAATAAAGTCAACCATGTGCAAATGTAAATAAACTTTTGAAAAAATAAGTTTCAATATATTTATCAATTCATTTGCAATGTCAACTTTTTTCTATACTTTTGCACCGCAATTCAGCAATGAACGGCAAATTGGTGTGGTAGTTCAGCTGGTTAGAATACATGCCTGTCACGCATGGGGTCGCGGGTTCGAGTCCCGTCCATACCGCTAATGATGCCGATGTGGCTCAGTTGGTAGAGCGTCGCATTCGTAATGCGTAGGTCACGAGTTCGAGTCTCGTCATCGGCTCATCCTTTTATTTTATTTGTCTCCTCTGTAGTTTCAGCCATTGAAAAACAGGGGATTTATTTTTTTATAGAGCTTGATGAACGAGGGAAAATCATTTATAGTTGGTAAAGGTGCAATATGTGCATTAGGGAATTCACTATCAGAAATAGTATCAAATGTAGAAACAGGTAAAAGCGGAGTAAAGATTGGCTCAAAGAAATATGCTAACGGACAATCATTTCCTCTAGGTGCAGTCGACGCGGATTTTGCGAGTCACTACTCTATCACCAACAAATCTGAATATTCTCGTCTGGAGCAAATGATGATATCTTCTACCTTAGACGCTCTAAAGGAGACCAATGTAGATCTATCATCCGCGTCTACCCTATTTATTTTCTCATCTACAAAAGGGAATATCAACATTCTTAACCATAACGAAGGCAATTACATCTCCAAATTGGCTCAGAAAGTGAGTTTATACTTCAAAAACAGCAATAAACCCATCTGCATATCAAACGCATGCATATCGGGCGTTTTGGCGACGGTTTACGCCCACAGATTGTTACAGCAAGGGAAATATAAAAGCATCGTTGTCATCGGAGGTGATTTACTAACAGATTTTGTTGTTTCCGGATTCGACAGTTTCCGTTCACTTAGCCACAACGTATGCAAGCCATACGACAAGAACAGAGACGGTATTTCTTTAGGAGAAGGAGCATCTACTCTAATATTATCAACAGAAACACCAAACCCCAACTGCTACTATATCGCAGGAGGAGCAACATCCAATGATGCCAACCATATCTCCGGTCCATCACGTACAGGAGAGGAACTTGCACATGCCATCACTACTGCGATGAGTGAAGCAAAAGTTTCTGCAGATGATGTGGAATTCGTGAATATGCATGGCACAGCAACCGTCTATAATGACGAGATGGAATCAAAAGCATTGAACGTTGCAGGATTAACAAACAGCATCGTCGTCAGCGAAAAAGGTTATTTTGGGCATACTCTTGGATGCTCAGGAATACTTGAACTTGCATTAAGCATAGCATTAGCAGAGAAAAATGAAATAGCAAAGACAATCGGTTTTGAAGAGACTGGCACTCCCGTCGTGCTCAACGTATCCAAAGAACTTGTCAAAGGCAAAAAATGCGATGTATTCGTCAAAACAGGTTCAGGATTCGGAGGATGTAATGCAGCCGTAGTCGTAAGTAACAAGAAATGCGAAGATTCAAAAGCGAGCGACAAAACCAACTATTCGCAGACGGGATCAATCAAATTATCTAACGAATCTTGCAGCACCGATTTCAAAACATATATTAAAAGTGAATTTGCTTCAGTTTCCGAGCCATACATGAAATTCTCCAAAATGGATGATTATTGTAAACTTGGAACAACCGCAGTTGAATTACTGCTCAACAAAGTAGGCGGATTATCTAAATACAATCCATATGAGATTGCATTATTTGTCAACACCGACACTGGCTGTATCGAGTCAGATTTAGCTCATTTAGACAACATCACAGCAGAGGAATACAACTCGTCGCCTGCAATCTTCGTCTACACTCTTCCAAATGTCGTAGCAGGGGAAATATGCATCAAAAACAAGTTCAAGGGAGAGGGAGTAACTCTTGTAGGAAAAGCAGAAAATCCAAAGAAGATAGTAGAAGAATTCTGTTGCGACGCGAATACAAAAGCAGCAATCTATCTATACGTTGACAAATTTGGAGACAAATTTTCCGCAGAGGCAATCCTGTTTGAAAGAAATTAAGTATAAGCAAAACATCACTGCCATTAAGATTTTAGGCATTCTAAATAAACCAAATAAAAAAGGCGAACATTTTTGTTCGCCTTTGTCTTTCTCAAGAAAGTTGATTACTTTCTCAAACCAAGTTTCTTAACGATTGCACGGTAACGCTCAATGTCCTTCTCCTTCAAGAAGTCCAACATACGACGACGCTTACCTACCAACATCTTAAGAGATCTTGATGTGTTAAAATCCTTCTTGTTTGACTTTACATGCTCAGTCAAATGAGAGATACGGTATGAGAATAGCGCTATCTGGCTCTCTGCTGAACCAGTATCGGTATTAGACTTTCCGTAAGTCCCGAAGATTTCTGCTTTCTTAGCTTGATCTAGATACATTGTTATATAATTTTAATTAGCGAATGCAAAGGTAGCAATAATGAATGAGACGGCAAAGCGAAAAACTGATTTTATGTTGAATTGTTGATTATTTTAAATCACAATAAATATGCTCATTTAAAACAAATAGAGACGCGGGGATCCGCGTCTCTATATTACATTCAATCATCAGATGATTAGAAGTTGTATCTAGCCATAATGCAGACACGGTTGTTGATCACTGTGTTTAGATCCTCACCTGTTGTCTTACCCATCCAAAGGCCATTCTCATTCTTTTCTTCCTTACCATATGTAGCACCTGTCAACTCATACTCAAATGCCATATCAAAGTTCTTGATTGTATAAGTATAAGTTGGGCATAGACGGAAACAGTTATCCAATGTTTTTCCACCCTTGTGTTGAAGTGCAGAATACTTAACATACTCTTCCATCATACCATCTTTTGAACCAAGATTTTTCTGGTAACCAGCGAAGAAGCTGATCTTTGTGATATTACCTGAATTCTTGCTAACACTTGTCCAGATTGGGTTAACCCATGTGCTGACCATACGAAGTGGAGCATACTCGCACTCACCTGTCTTCTCGTCAACCTTAGTTAGGCCATAACCGCTTGGCATATTCAAATGGGCTGTATTCTGACCGTAAACAGCCTTTGCCATCAACTTAAACTTGCTAGATGGTTTGAACTGGAAGTAGAACATTGGAGAAATCGAAGTTGCTCTGTCTGAAGACTTGACTGTACAAGTCTCAGTAGCATCCATCTGTTCTTCTCTTGTTTGACGTGGCTTTAGGCTTGTCATGTCAGCCCCCAAACCTACGATTGTCTTCTTCCCTGTGTGGTCAATACCAAAATACAACTCAGGAATGCAAGAGTTGTTCAAGAACTTGATATTAGCTGTAGACTTAGCTCCGATCTCGTCTGAATCTGGTCCGACTGGAGTGTACTGAAGCATCCAGATCAAATCTGTTGTCCATCTCCATCCATTATCCTTGCCGAAGCGAACATCGTGACGGATCTGTGGAGAACGGTTGAATGGTTGGAATGGAGAACCAGTTGCAAGAGCCGCGCAACCAGGCATCATGTCAGAGTTGAACATAGGGTGCCATGCCTGACCCAAAGTCAACATATTCTTCTGCCAAGCAAACTTCATGAATGCCTGACGAATGCGAAGCAAATAAGTATATGAGCTATAACCACAGAAGTCCATCTCGATCTTTCCGCTCATTGTGCAGATCTCATTCAATCTTGGTCCCTGAAGATTCAATCCAAGACGAGTTGTGAATGCCATCCACTGCATTGAAGATTGCTGATTCAAATCCTCACCACGAGCGTTAAGAAGTTCATCTGTAGGAAGAGTGTGGAACAAACCTCCATTAACGGCCTGAACTGTGTGTGAATCGTAAGTGAAGTAGTTACGAACGAAACCATAAAGAGAAACTTTTGGCTTCTTGTCGTTACCTTCAAATACTACACCGTTACGATGATGACGGTGGTGATGGCGATGTCTTGCTGTGTCAGCAGCAGCGTTGTCCTGAGCAAATGTAGATAGTGATGCACAAGCAACAAGGATAGATAGTAAAAATTTCTTCATTTTTTTAATATAAAAAAGTAGAGACGCAATTATTCGCGTCTCTACAAAATATTTTTTGATTAATTAGTTTCCAAACACTGCGTTTCCGAAGAAGATCAATGCAGTGTAACCTACAACCATACCGAATACACCAACAATGATACCAACTACTGCCATATCCTTCTGCTGGATGAATCCCTTAGCGTAAGCAAGAGCGTTTGGAGGAGTTGAGATTGGCAATGACATTGCAAGTGATGCAGAAAGTGCAACTCCGATTAGAAGTGCAGGCACGCCACCGAAAGATGCCAACTGCTCCTGCATTCCCATACCTGCTGCTGCAAGAATTGGAACAAGAAGTGCTGCAGTACCTGAGTTAGACATGAATGTACTCATCACGATACATAGGATACCAGCACCGATCATCATGACAAGTGTAGGCCACTCTGCCAATGGAATTGAGTCGACCATGTGCTTTCCAAGACCAGTCTTGTCCAAACCAATACCTAGAGCGAAACCTCCAGCTACAAGCCAAAGAACATCCCAGTCGATCAAAGCAAGATCCTTCTTTGTGATAACTCCTGTGATAGAGAATACTGCGAATGGAATCAAAGCCACAACATTTGCATTGATACCGAATAGATCCTTACCAAATACCCAAAGGAATATTGTGATACCGAAAGTTACGTAAACGATATAAGCCTTAGGACTCTTGTCGAAGTCACCAGGAACCTCAATAACGATATTCTTCTGTGAGAATGGGAACATCTTAACAAGAAGGAACCAAGAGAATATAAGGATAATCAACACGATAGGAACCATAAGCATCATCCAGTCGCCAAATGCAACCTCAAGACCCTGTTTCTCAAGGAAACCAGTTGCGATAGCGTTTGGTGGAGTTCCAATAGGAGTACCAATACCACCTACGTTACATGCGATAGGAATTGCAAGAGCAAGACCGATTTTTCCCTTTCCATCAGCTGGAAGTGTAGCAAGCACAGGAGAAAGGATAGTAAGCATCATCGCTGCAGTCGCAGTGTTACTCATGAACATTGAGAATGTTGCAGAGATAAGAATGAAACCTAGAAGAACATACTCAGCTCTTGTTCCAAAAGGCTTAAGCATTGCCTTTGCAAGACCTGCATCCATCTTATACTTAGTAGCTGCGATAGCCAACACGAATCCACCCATGAAAAGCATGATAGTTGGATCAGCAAAAGCAGCCATGATTGCCTTATAGCTTATTGGATCACCGTAAACTTGGCCATGGTAGAGTTCCGCACCCTTTTCTGGAGCCATAAATGCTATTGCACTGTTAGAAACAGTAAGAAGCATCAAGACCATAGTTAGAACCGAAGTTGTCCAAATTGGAATTGGTTCTGTAATCCACATTGCAGCAGCAAACAAGAAGATTGCAATAACACGCTGCTCTAAAACTGTTGGGTCACCCTTAAGTCCGAAAGCATCTGCAGGCAAAAGCCAAGCCAAAAGGCCGATTGCAATACAAATACCAAGACAAATGAGTTTCTTGTTGTCTGTAGGTGCACCTGATGGCACAGCCTGCTGAGACGTACTTAGTTGCTCTTTTGGTTCCATAAAACCTCTTTTTGATATTTTTTTGTTTTTACTTTATTAATTCTTATTTTAAAAGCAACGCAAAATTATTCAAAAAAGTGTTTGACAATACGAAAAAAGGCCCTTTTTTACTTATTGTATATTTATTTGAATATATTCACAACGTTATAAAATTCCAACCAAAATCGCCACTATGTTTCAAATAAAAGACAATACACTTTCAGTTTGCATCAATATCTTGACACACAAATTACACAATGCATTTAAATATTTATTAGAAATCGATATTAAAATGAAATAATTTTCTTAAAACCGTATATTATTACAAATCCGAAGCTATTATATAATATGAGTCTATTAGAATAAAAATAAGGACATGTTCAGCATGAAATGAACAACAAAATATGATTGTTGATAAATCACTATATTTTGGTAAAAAACGATTTTTTTGTTTGCGTATTTGCGTTTCGCTTTCTATTTTTGCTGAGTATTGCATAAAATAGGAAATAAAAATTAATAAAAATAATTCATTAAACGTAATTTATTTATGTGGTTAACTAGTTCTTCGGTGGGAAGAAAACTGATAATGAGTATATCAGGTCTATTCCTCATCTTGTTTTTGGCATTTCACATGTCAATGAATTTAGTGGCTATCATTAGTGGTGAGGCGTACAACGGAGTTTGCGCGTTCCTAGGATCTAACTGGTATGCAGTAGCTGGTACAGCTGTGCTAGCTGCGGGAGTTTTTGTTCACTTTGCGTATGCAATCATGCTAACATTGCAGAACCGCAGAGCACGTGGTGAGCAGAGATATGCAATGACTGAGAATCAGCCAAAGGTAGAGTGGGCTTCTCAGAACATGTTCGTACTAGGTGCTATCGTGCTTCTAGGTCTTGGTGTTCACTTGTCTCATTTCTGGGCACACATGATGCTTCCAGAATTGGTAGGAAACGAGGAGTTGCTACTTAACGATGGTACAACAACTTATGCTGCAACTGATGGTGCAGGTTTGATCTCTTACACATTTAAGAATCCAGTTAACGTTGTTATCTACGTTCTTTGGTTGTGCGCATTGTGGTTCCACTTGACTCACGGTATGTGGTCAGCTATGCAGACAATTGGATGGAACAACAAGACTTGGATGTGCCGTTGGAAGATGATTTCTAACATCTTCGCAACAATTGTTTGCTTCGGTTTTATGGCAGTAGTTATTTACGGCTTCATTGCTTAATTCCTTTTTTATAATTGACAATAATTATGGCAACTATAGATTCAAAAATTCCTAAAGGTCCTTTGGCTCAAAAGTGGACCAACTATAAAAATCATCAGAAGTTGGTGAACCCAGCTAACAAGCGTAAGTTGGATATCATCGTTGTAGGAACAGGTCTTGCAGGTGCATCTGCAGCAGCTTCTCTAGGAGCACTTGGTTTCAACGTACTTAACTTCTGTATTCAGGATTCTCCACGTCGTGCTCACTCAATCGCAGCACAGGGAGGTATCAATGCAGCAAAGAACTATCAGAATGATGGTGACTCAGTTTACCGTCTATTCTACGATACAATCAAGGGTGGTGACTACCGTGCACGTGAGGCAAACGTTTACCGTCTAGCTGAGGTATCTAACAGCATCATCGACCAGTGTGTTGCTCAGGGTGTTCCATTCGCTCGTGAGTACGGTGGTCTTCTTGACAACCGTTCATTCGGTGGAGCTCAGGTGTCTCGTACTTTCTATGCAAAGGGTCAGACAGGTCAGCAGCTTCTTCTTGGTGCATACTCAGCACTTAGCCGTCAGGTTAACAAGGGTACAGTTAAGCTATTCACTCGTTACGAGATGCTTGACGTTGTTATCATTGAGGGTCGTGCTCGTGGTATCATCGCACGTAACCTTGTAACAGGTAAGATCGAGCGTTTCTTCGGTCACGCAGTAGTTATCGGTACTGGTGGATACGGAAACACATACTTCCTATCTACTAACGCTATGGGTTCTAACGGCTCTGCTGCTATGCAGATCTACCGTAAGGGAGCTTACTTCGCTAACCCATGCTACGCTCAGATCCACCCAACATGTATTCCAGTTCACGGAGACATTCAGTCAAAGCTTACTTTGATGTCTGAGTCTCTACGTAACGATGGTCGTATCTGGGTTCCTAAGAAGCTTGAGGATGCAAAGGCTATCCAGGCTGGAACTAAGACAGCAAACGATATTCCTGATGAGGATCGTGACTTCTACTTGGAGCGTCGTTACCCTGCATTCGGTAACCTTGTACCACGTGACGTTGCTTCACGTGCTGCTAAGGAGCGTTGCGACAAGGGTTACGGTGTAAACAACACTGGCCTTGCAGTTTACCTTGACTTTAAGTATGCTATCCAGCGTCTTGGAGCTGATGTAGTTGCTCAGAAGTACGGTAACTTGTTCCAGATGTACGAGAAGATCACAGATGAGAATCCATACGAGGTTCCAATGAAGATCTTCCCTGCTATCCACTACACAATGGGTGGTATCTGGGTTGACTACGAGTTGATGACTTCTGTTCCAGGTTTGTTCGCAATTGGTGAGGCTAACTTCTCAGACCACGGTGCTAACCGTCTTGGTGCATCAGCTTTGATGCAGGGTCTTGCAGATGGTTACTTCGTATTGCCATACACAATCCAGAACTACTTGGCAGACCAGATCCAGGTTCCAAGAATGAGTACAGAGCTTCCTGAGTTCGCAGCTGCAGAGAAGGCAGTTCAGGACAAGATCAACAAGTTGATGAGCATCAAGGGTCAGCGTTCAGTTGATTCGATCCACAAGGAGCTTGGTCACGTAATGTGGGAGTATGTAGGTATGGGTCGTACTAAGGAAGGTCTTGAGATCGCAATGAAGAAGATCAAGGAGATCAAGAAAGAGTTCTGGTCAAATGTATTCATCCCAGGTGAGGCTAACACTCTAAACACTGAGTTGGAGAAGGCATTGAGATTGTCTGACTTCTTGGAGATCGGTTACTTGATGGCTATCGACGGTTACAACAGAAATGAGTCTTGTGGTGGTCACTTCCGTGAGGAGTTCCAGACAGAGGAAGGTGAGGCACTTCGTCAGGATGATCAGTACTCATACGTTGCTTGTTGGAAGTACACAGGTGAGGATTCTGACCCTGAGCTTTTGAAGGAGCCACTTGACTACGAGGAGACAGAGCGTAAGACTCGTAACTACAAGAACTAATTTCTAGTAAACTTGAAAATTCAGACAAAATGGAAAAAAATATAAATATTACACTTAAGGTATGGCGCCAGAGAGGTCCACAGGAGAAGGGTGCTTTCGAGACATACCAGTTGGAGAATATTTCTACTGAGAGCTCATTCCTAGAGATGCTTGACGTTCTTAACGAGAAGTTGGTTGCAGACAAGAAGGAGCCAGTAGTATTCGACCACGACTGTCGTGAGGGTATTTGTGGTATGTGTTCATTGTATATCAACGGACACCCACACGGAAAAGATACAGAGGTTACAACATGTCAGCTACACATGCGTCGTTTCAACGATGGTGACACTATCACAATCGAGCCATGGCGTTCAGCTGCATTCCCTGTAATCCGCGACTTGATGGTAGACCGTTCAGCATACGATAAGATCATGCAGGCTGGTGGTTATACTTCAGTTAACACTGGTGGTATTCCTGACGCTAACGCAATTCCTATTCCAAAGCCAATCGCTGATGAGGCAATGGACGCAGCTTCATGTATCGGATGTGGTGCTTGCGTAGCAGCATGTAAGAACGGTTCAGCTATGTTGTTCGTTTCAGCTAAGGTTTCTCAGTTGGCTCTTCTTCCTCAGGGTAAGGTAGAGGCTGCAAAGAGAGCTAAGGCAATGATCGCTAAGATGGATGAGCTTGGTTTCGGTAACTGTACTAACACAGGTGCTTGTGAGGCTGAGTGTCCAAAGGGCGTTTCAATCAGCAACATTGCTCGTTTGAACCGTGAGTTCATCTGCGCTAAGTTGAAAGACTAATATGGTCTGAAAACATAAATAAGAGGATAGGCGTCATTGCGTCTATCCTCTTTTTAATATAAAAAGGACACAATAAACTATTATAATTAACACAACACAATACTTGATATGGAAAATAAGACAAAATATAAGGAGATAGAGGCTAAACTGAATGGGGAAATGTCATTCAATAATGGAGGAGAATTCATAGCAGACCTATTCAGTGGAGATTTGGCAGAAATCGGATTTGATTCATTTGAAAATGATGGCGACGTGTTGAAATGCTACGTCGCAGAAGATCTATTTTCAGAGGAAGAATTAAAAAATCTTATTTCTGAATCAGAGCTTTATGCAAACATAACATATAAAATAGGCGAACTAGAAGATAAAGATTGGAATGAAGAGTGGGAAAAGAACTATTTCCAACCAATTGTTGTCGCAGACCAAGTGGTAGTATGCAGTGAGTTTCATAAAAATGTGCCAGAAAGCAAATACAAAATAATCATAAATCCAAGAATGGCATTCGGCACAGGGCACCATCAGACGACAGGATTGATGATGAAGAATATGCTGGACTGTGATTTTAAGGGTAAAACTGTGATGGATATGGGATGCGGCACAGCTATTCTTTCAATTCTAGCAGCATACTTGGGTGCAGAAAAAGTGGACGCAGTTGATATAGACATTTGGGCATACGAAAATTCGATTGATAATTTAGTGGTGAACAAAGTAGAGGAAAAAATCCACGTACGACATGGAGATGCTGCCACTGTAGAAGGATTAAATTCCGTCTACGACATATTTTTAGCAAACATCAACCGCAACATTTTACTTAACGACATCCCAAGATATGCCAATTCAATCAAAGAAAATGGCAAATTAATTCTTAGTGGATTCTACAAGGAAGATATTCCAGCAATCGAAGAAGTTGCTAAAAAACATAATTTTAGCTTACAATTCGTCAAAGAAAAAGACAATTGGGTGTCAATCTGCATGAATAAGCAAAAGTGTTAGTAAAATAATAGGTTTGAAAGTTGTTTTACTTAAAAAAAAATATACTTTTGCAATCTCTCTAAAAAATAGAGAAATGAAGTTGTTTAATTCTTAACAAAAACGCTTATGTATTGGACATTAGAGTTGGCGACAAAGTTGGAAGATGCTCCATGGCCTGCATCAAAAGATGAGTTGATTGATTACGCATCAAGATCAGGTGCTCCGTTGGAGGTTATAGAGAACTTGGAAGAGTTGGAAGATGAAGGCGAAATATACGAATGTATAGAAGATATTTGGCCAGATTATCCAAGCAATGAAGATTTCTTTTTCAATGAGGAGGAGTACTAATCAACTACAGAAAAAATCAAAAAGAGAATTTTTTTTGAATTTTTACACTGATTTTTTTTGTCAGTTACGGCAAAAAAAAGTAATATTGCTCTTAAAATCCGTTTCTAACGGAGCAAAAAGGTTGTTGTTTTTGCTTATGTCGCTATTTTTCAGCGATATAATTGCGTATTCGCAATTCAGCAACCTTGATATGTTGAGTGCAGTTTTAGATTGGGAAAGAGCCAATCCCTCGTTAATAGCGAGCAACAAGAGAACCAACGTATTGGGAGAGTTTCAAGCCCAATGGGTAGGATTTGAGAATCATCCTCAAGATGTATTTTTCAGTTTTAATTCTCATTTGCCTAGTCAACGAGATCAAGCTGCCGGAGTGGTATTCTCTGTACAAACAGAGGGTTTATGGAAATTCCAGCGAATAGGTTTGGAATATGCTCATCGAATTGAAACAAAGACAGGCAACTTGTCGTTCGGTTTGGATGTAGGATTTGCGGATTTTAGATTTGACTATGATAAAGCATCTTCTGGAATTGGAGGAGAAGATGATTACCACAAGCAAGATCCGATACTAAATAGTCAAGGAGCAAGTGAAGAACAAAACGACATTGTTTTTGATCTGAATTTTGGAGTAGGAGCAAAAATCAACATGTTTGATGTAGGATTGTCGATGTATCACTTGAATGCAGGAAAGGCTGAGATAGTAGAAAATAAGCCATTCGCATTGAAACCGATGATGCTAGTATATGGAGAATACAAATTAAAGTCTAGAAGTAAAGCGTTCTTGTACAGACCATCATTGATGCTAAGAAGTGATTTTTCATCATTACAAGTAGGAATGAACAACATTCTTACATATAAAGAAAAATTCACATTCAGTCTAAACTCTTGGTTTTGGAGTTCGATGGCATTTGCCTTTAGTTTTGAAGTCATTTCAGGAATGCAGATTGGCTACGGTTATGTGTTACCATTAAATAAAATGATTAAATCCGGTGGTTCACATGACGTGGTTGTCAAGTACTCGTTTGATTTGAATTTCTCGAAGAAAGACAAGTACAAGAGTGAAAGAATTTTGTAAAACAATAAATTTGAAATAAAATTAGTAATTCAAATATCATGAAAAAGCTGTTAATTTTACCAGTGATTGCATTGCTACTCGGCAGCTGTTCCGGAGACGGAGGAGGCGAGTTGGTCGGTGTTTATTCAAAATCATGGAAAGAGCCGTCTCCTTATGGTATGCTTTACATTAAGCGCGGATCCTTTACCATTGGTCAGAACGACCAGGACGCAAACTGGGCTATGACATCACAGTCAAAGACGGTTTCTGTTGACGCATTTTGGATGGATGAGACAGAGATTACAAACGGAGAGTATCGCCAATTCGTACATTGGGTACGTGACTCTATCGCACGCGAGAAGTTGTCTCTAGTTGACGAGGAGTTCAAGATCACTCAGGACAAGAAAGGAAACGAACTTAAAAAGCCAGTTCTAAATTGGAAGAAGGAAATTCCTTGGGACAAGCCAAACGAGGATCAGCAGATTGCTATCGATAGTATGTTCTATATGGGTGAGGACGACATTGACATCTTCCCACAGTTGAACGCTATGATTTTGTCTTACCAGTATTCATGGGTAGACTACATTCAGGCTGCTAAGAAAGAAAACAAGTTTGACGTTATGCGTGGATCTTACAACAGAAGCATCGAGGGTCTTGGTGTAACTAAGGATAGTGCTGATGTAATGATTCGTAAGGATACTTCTTACTATAACGAGCAGGGACACATCATCAACAAGACAATCTACAAAGAGTTGAAGAAGCGTTCTGACTTTATCTCAAAGAAGCGTGTTAACATCTATCCAGATACACTTTGCTGGATTCGTGACTTTACTTACGCTTACAACGAGCCATACATGAAGTTGTATTTTGCTCACCCAGGTTACGGTGAATATCCAGTAGTTGGTGTTTCTTGGGAGCAGGCTCAGGCATTCTGTCATTGGCGTACAAACCTATTCAACGGATACCAGATCAAGAATGGAGGTGTTCGTGTTCAGGACTACCGACTACCAACAGAGGCAGAGTGGGAGTACGCAGCACGTGGTGGCAAGGATTTGTCAATGTATCCTTGGGGAGGTTACTACGTACGTACAGCTAAGGGATGTTTCTTGGCTAACTTTAAGCCACAGCGTGGTAACTACACAGACGACGGTTATCTAATCACATCTCGTGTAGCTTCATATCCACCAAATGATTTCGGTTTGTATGATATGGCTGGAAACGTAGCAGAGTGGACATCAACTGCATTCCACGAGTCTAACTATTCATTCGTACACGATATGAACCCTAACTACGAGTACAACGCTAAGTCAAGCGATCCAGACGTATTGCGTAGAAAGGTTATCAAGGGTGGTGGCTGGAAGGATGTCAGCATCTTCTTGCAGTGTGGTATGCGTACATACGAGTACCAGACAGAAAACAGATCATTCCTAGGTTTCCGTTGTGTAAGAAGCTACATCGGTATGGATTAATCTAAAAACACAAAAAATAGTAAATTATTAACAATCTTAAATTAATATTCGAAAAATGGGTATTGTAGAAATTATGCAGTCACCTGCAGGTAAAAGAGCTACAGGTGTTGCTTACTCACTAGGAGCATCAGTCGTAATCGTTGGAGCGTTGTTCAAAATCATGCACTGGCCAGGTGCCGGAGTTATGCTTACAGTAGGTATGGCTACAGAGGCTATCTTGTTTGCTATCGGTATCTTCGATAAGCCTCACAAGGAGTATCACTGGGAGCTAGTATGGCCAGAGCTTGACTCAGAAGAGGAAGGTGCAGAGGCTTCAGCACATGGAATAGTTGCAGCAGGTGCAGATTCAAACTCTAAGGAGCTTTCTATCCCTACAGTTAACACTAAGGAGCTAGTAGAGGAGCAGTTGAAGAACCTTTCTGAGGGTGTTTCTAAGTTGGGTAACACAGCTTCTCAGTTGGCTAACCTTTCAGAGGCTGCTAACGTATCAAGCGATTACATCTCAAATGTAAACAAGGCTTCTCAGGCAGCAGGTGCTTTCGCAGCATCTCAGTCTAACCTTAAGAACTCTTCTGATTCTTTGGTTAACTCATACAAGGATATCGAGGCTAGCATCAGCAGCGCATCTTCTGGTTCTAAGAACTTCGCAGATCAGATGAACGGTATCAACAAGAACATCCAGAGCATCAACAGCATGTTTGAGATTCAGGCTAAGACTGCTAACGAGCAGGGTGAGGCTATGTCTCTTGTAACTACAGCTCTTAAGACAGTTGCTGGTTCAATCAACTCATCTGCATCTTCAGCTGAGTCATACAAGTCTGAGATCGAGAAGCTAGCACAGCAGATGAAGAGCCTTAACACTGTTTACGGCAACATGTTGAACGCCATGACTATCCGTGGTTAATTGTTAAACGAAATTAGTGTAAACTAATCTTTAGGTATTAATCTATGAGTGGAGCTACGAACTGTCCGGAAACCCCGAGACAGAAGATGATCGCCATGATGTACCTCGTGCTAACTGCCATGCTTGCACTTAACGTGTCTGCGCAGATTTTGAACGGATACACTTCGATCTACGAATCAATGACGAAGAGCGTACAGATCGCTCAGGGTAACAATGCAAACTTGGAGTACAAGTTTGGATCTCTAAAGGATCAGAATCCTGTAAAGGCTAAGCCAATGGAGCCATATGTAGATTCATTGGTTGCTGAGTCTAACAAACTATACCAGTACCTTGACACATTCAAGCACACTTTGGTTATGCTTGTTGATGGTGAGGAGGCTGATAAGAAAGAGTGGACAATTAAGAACGCTGGTGACCTTAACATCGCAAGTGAGCTTTTGGAAGGAAAGTCTCCACGTGCTAAGGATCCAGAAGGCCAGAACTGGGGAACTACAATGAAGGCAAAGATCAACGCTTACAGCGAGTTCGCACAGAGAATGGTAAAGGTCGGTGATATCGCTGACACAACAAAGGCTAACTCATTCAAGCAGACATTCGATACTCCTGATAAGAAGATCGAGGGTGCTGTTTACTCTTGGGAGAAGCAGTTGTTGGAGGACCAGCCAGCTATCGCAGTATTGGCTACAGTAACAAAGCTTCAGAACGATGTTCGTAATACAGAGGCTGAGTGTTTGAACCACATCATTGGTCAGCTTGATGCCGGTGACTTCCGTGTAAACAAGATCCAGGCTATCGCTATCGCTGATGAGTCATACGTCTTGAGAGGTAACAAGTATCGTGCTAAGATCGTTTTGGCCGCTACAGACTCAACTAAGCAGCCAGTTATTGAGATCAATGGTAAGCCATTGGAGAAGGACATCTATGAGTTCACTGCATCTTCTCTTGGTAAGCAGAAATACAAAGGTAACATCAAGATGAAGAAGCCAAACGGTGAGGAGATCTCTTATCCATTTGAGACTGAGTACGTTGTTGGTGAGCCTACAGCTACAGTTTCTGCAGATATGATGAACGTTCTTTACGCCGGATTTAGCAACCCTATCTCTGTATCAGTACCAGGTGTAAACTCTGGTGATGTTAACATCTCAGTTTCTGGTGCATCAATCAACAAGACAGCTAAGGGATGGAACGTAATTCCTAACCCAGCTCAGGTTGGTAAGATGTGTGATATCAGCGTATCTGCTAACATCGGAGGTAAGTCAACTCACATGGCAAAGCACTCATTTAGAGTCAAGAAACTTCCTAACCCAGCTGCAATGTTGAAGTATGGCAAGGACGGTAGATTCTATGTAGGTAAGATTGCTAAGACTGACCTTATCTCAGCAGATGAGGTAGTTGCTGAGCTTCCTGATGCAGACTTGAACGTTAAGTACCAGGTACTTTCATTCTCTATCAAGTCAACAGACTCAATGGGTAATACAATTGTAGAGCCAGCCCAGGGTTCTCGTTTGACTGATAAGCAGAAGGCCGTATTCAAGAAACTTGTTAAGGGTAAGACAATTTACTTGTCTGATGTATTCGCTACAGGTCCAGATAAAGTTAAGCGTCAGCTTTCTCCAGTTGAAATTGCACTTAAGTAATCTTAAAAAACTGAAAAAGGTTTAAGTCATGAAAAAATGTTTTAATTTGTTGTTAACTGCTTGTTTGCTTGCTTTTGCAAACCTTACAAATGCTCAGGATCAGTCATTCTTTGACGAAGCTGGTAACATTTCTGAGGAGTTGCAGACTAACTTGCCAACAAGTGGTCCAAAAGAAGGTCTTGAACCTATTGAGATGCTAAACCCACGCGCCGATGATATCTATTGGCAAAAGGTTGTCTATAGAATTATTGACCTTCGTGAGAAGATGAACTTTCCTCTTTACTACCCTGAAATCCCAGCTGACAACAGAACAAGTTTCTTTGCTCTAATGTTTAGATTGGTTCAGGATGGCAAAATCAAGGTTTATGACTACGCTGAGGAGTACGAGCACTTCGACGATCAGCACACAGTTAAATTCCGCGATTTGATGGATAAGTTCGCGTTGCCATACGAGACAAAACTTGACTCTATTACTAATGATACAATCTATGTAATTGATGACTCAGACGTTCCTAACCGTGATATCATCAAGTACTTCTGCAAGGAAGTTTGGTATTTCGATAGAATTTCGTCTACTTTCAATTGCCGTATCATCGGTTTCTGCCCAGTGATGCAGAGAGAGGGAGATACAGGTCTAGAGACATTGCCTCTATTCTGGATTCCTTTTGAGACACTTCGTCCATTCTTGTCACAGACAGAGGTTCTTATCACTGATAAGAATAATGGAGCAAGACCTTCGTTTGACGACTTGTTCATGAAGAGAAGATTTTCTAGCTACATCTACAAAGAGTCTAACATTCAGAACAGATCTTTGCTAGAGTACAATACAACACTTGAGGATGTTAAGAAGGAGCAAGAGATGGTTAAAACTCGCTTGATTAACTTCGAGACTGACTTGTGGGAGTATTAAGAAAAGACTTTCATAACGAAAATTGGCATCGCAATAAAATGCGATGCCTTTTTTTATTTATGTTCATCTAAGTTCATTGTCCAGATCAACAGAACATAGTTATTATCCTATACCTATATTTGCCATTAACGTCTACCTTTTTGCAATTACGATATTCATTTCTCTTCATTTTTTACTAACTTTGCAATCGTCTATTGACTAGACATCCCTAGAAGAGAAAGAAATTTGAAACACAATGGATTATAAATTTTCTGAAATTGAAAAAAAGTGGCAGAAATATTGGGTAGAAAACGCCACTTATAAAGTTAAGGAGGATTCTTCAAAGAAGAAATTCTATGTCCTTGACATGTTCCCTTATCCATCAGGTGCCGGTCTTCACGTCGGACACCCTCTTGGTTATATCGCATCTGATATTTTCGCAAGATACAAGCGTCAGCAAGGTTTTAACGTACTCCACCCTATGGGCTACGACTCTTATGGTCTTCCTGCAGAGCAGTACGCTATCCAGACTGGCCAACATCCAGCTGTAACTACAGCAAAGAACATCGCTCGCTATCGTGAGCAGCTTGACAAGATCGGTTTCTGCTTTGACTGGAGCCGTGAGGTCCGCACTTGTGAGCCTAACTACTACAAGTGGACTCAGTGGGCTTTCATCAAGATGTTCAATTCATACTATGACAACGATGCAAACAAGGCTCTTCCTATTGAGGATCTAATCGCTAAGTTTGAGAAAGACGGTAACAATAGCGTTAACGCTGCAAACAACTGCACAGTTAAATTCTCAGCTGCAGAGTGGAAGTCATACTCGGCAAAGGAGAAGGAGCAAGTTCTTTTGACTTATCGTATCGCATACCTTGCTGATACAAAGGTTAACTTCTGCCCTGCCCTAGGCTGTGTGCTTGCCAACGATGAAATCAGCGAAGGTGTCAGCGTACGTGGTGGATACCCAGTTGAGCAGAGAGTTATGCGTCAGTGGAGTTTAAGAGTTTCTGCTTACGCTCAGCGTCTACTTGATGGTCTTGACAATATCGATTGGTCTGAGGCTTTGAAGGAGACTCAGAAGAACTGGATCGGTCGTAGCGAAGGTGCGGAGATGGATTTCTGCGTTAAGGGCCAGGATCTAAAACTAAAAATTTTCACAACTCGTTGCGATACTATCCACGGTGTTACTTTCATGGTACTTGCTCCTGAAAGTGAATACGTAGCAAAGGTCACTACTGCAGATCAGAAGGCTGCTGTTGATGATTATCTTGCACAGGTTAAGCGCAGGACAGAGCGTGAGCGTATTGCCGACCGTCGTGTTAGCGGTGTATTCTCTGGTTCATACGCTATCAATCCAATCACAGAAAAGGAAATTCCTATCTATATCAGCGACTACGTTCTAGCTGGATACGGAACAGGAGCCATCATGGCCGTTCCTGCTCACGACTCTCGTGACTACGCATTCGCTAAGCATTTCAATCTTCCAATCATTCCTCTAATTGAAGGAGCTGATGTTTCAGAGGAAAGTTTCGATGCGAAGGAAGGTATCATGATGAATTCAGGTTTCTTGAACGGTCTTACTGTTAAGGAGGCTTTGAAGACAGCTAAGAAGTATATCAAGGAGAAAGGTATCGGAGAGGTTAAGGTCAACTACCGTCTACGCGATGCTATCTTCTCACGTCAGAGATATTGGGGTGAGCCATTCCCTGTTTACTACAAGGATGGTATGCCACACATGCTTGATGAGAGCAAGCTTCCACTTGAGTTGCCTGAAGTTTCTGACTTCAAGCCAACAGAGAGCGGTGAGCCACCTCTTGGTCACGCTGAGAATTGGTGTACAGCCGACGGTGATCCATACGAGTTAAACACAATGCCTGGATTCGCTGGTTCGTCTGCTTACTACCTAAGATATATGGATCCAACTAACGACAAGGCTCTTGTAAGCAAGGAAGCTAATCAGTACTGGAAGAGCGTTGACTTGTACGTTGGAGGTACAGAGCACGCAACAGGCCACTTGATCTACAGCCGTTTCTGGAACAAATTCTTGTTCGACCTTGGTGTTGTTTGCGAGGATGAACCATTCCGCAAGCTTATCAACCAGGGTATGATCCAAGGACGCTCTAACTTCGTATACCGTATCAAGGATACTAACACATTCGTATCTCTTGGTTTGAAGAAGGATTACGACGTTACTCCTATCCACGTCGACGTGAATATTGTAAACAACGACATTCTTGACCTTGAGGCATTCAAGGCTTGGAGACCTGAATTCGAGACTGCAGAGTTCATCCTTGAGGATGGCAAGTACGTTTGTGGTTGGGCTGTTGAGAAGATGTCTAAGTCAATGTTCAACGTCGTTAACCCAGATGATATCGTAGACAAGTACGGTGCAGATACATTGCGTCTATACGAGATGTTCCTTGGACCAGTTGAGCAGTCAAAGCCTTGGGATACTAAGGGTATCGACGGAGTTAACAGATTCTTGAAGAAATTCTGGGGTATGTTCTTCACTGGTGATGATTTTGATGTCGTTAAGGCTGAGCCAACTGCTGAGGAGCAGAAATCAATCCACAAGCTTGTTAAGAAGGTTACTGGTGATATTGAGACATTCTCATACAACACTTCTATCGCAGCATTCATGATCTGTGCAAATGAGTTGACAGGTATGAAGAGCAAGAACGCAGAGGTTTTGACTAAGTTTGTCACAGTACTTGCACCTTTCGCACCACATATTTGTGAGGAGCTTTACCACATGCTTGGCAACTCAGGTTCTGTTTGCGACGCACAGTGGCCATCTTACGATGAGAAATTCTTGGTTGAGAGCAGCGTTAAATATCCAATCTCATTCAACGGTAAGGTAAGATTCACTCTTGAACTTCCTGCTGACATGGATAAGGCTGAGGTTGAGAAGACAGCTCTTTCAAACGAGCAGACAATCAAGCTTCTTGACGGCAAACCAACAAAGAAGGTAATCGTCGTTCCAGGAAAGATTGTAAATATCGTATTCTAAAAGATTATATCAATATAGGAGACAGGGTTAAGACGCGGGATCTCGCGTCTCCACTCTGTCTCCTTTTTTATTCTTACTATTATGGGAAAATTCAAACTGTTAATTCTTTTAATCACTACGCTAATCACATCCACTGTGTTGGCGGGGCAGCAAGATATCAAAGCTCTGACGGAAGAACAGATGCAAGCCGCAGTGTCGCAAGCATATCTTCAACAAATCCTTTCCATCGATAGTTTTCAAAATGCGGAAGATTGTAAAAAACATAGGAAAGACGCAGTTATGTGTGCCAACTATATTTTGGACACCCCTTGTGAATCCAATGAGAAAAGTGACCTCATGTGGGTTTACTGTGCAAGATATATCCTTCTATGGGATGAAAAATCAGATGAAATATTGATTTCTTACCCTAAAAGTTCACAAACATGGATGATCTGCACTGAAATGCTATCCGTTTTTCTTGCCGCTTGCACTAAGACTGCAATTGAAGACAATATCATCCACGTCTACTCAAAAGAGATGCATATCAAGGCAGTAACATCCTGCGTACAATATTATATCAAGAATAAAGAGATTATGGATCTACTTTGCAGACCAAATATGAAGAAAATGGTCAAGAAATACAGACGTGGCAGACTGGAAAAATTCTTAAGCAAACAATATGACGATGAATATGCAGGAAAGCCACAACCGGAAAATTTCTTCATTCCTGAATAATTAACATTGTGTTCTACGTTATAACGTAGAACATATTTTTAAAATTCTACTGAACCATGGTATTATGGTTTTTAACAGAATAATATTCTACAAAATCAGGAAATCATTCCATCTTATTCTATAATCATTCTTTTTCTTTTGTATTTTATCTTTTGACGATACTTTTGCATATTAAAATTAAACTATTAAATACAATTTTGTCTTATGAGCAGAAAAATTGATACAGTCTGTGTACAGGGTGGTTGGAATCCTAAGAATGGAGAAAGCCGTCAGATGCCAATCGTTCAGGCCACAACTTTCAAATATGAGTCATCAGATGCAATGGGTAAACTTTTCGACCTTGAGGCAACTGGTTATTTCTACACTCGTCTTCAGAACCCTACTAATGATAATGTAGCGGCAAGAATCGCTGAACTTGAGGGTGGTGTTGCAGGTATGTTGACTTCATCTGGTCAGGCTGCTAACTTCTTCGCAATTTTCAATATTTGCGAGACTGGTGGACACGTTATTGCATTCAATAATATCTACGGTGGAACATTCAACTTGATCGGTGTTACTCTTCCTAAGATGGGTATCGAGGTGACTTTTGTCAACGAGGATATGACAGACGAGGAGCTAAACGCTGCATTTAAGCCTAATACTAAGTTGGTTTTCGGAGAGACTATCTCTAACCCAGGTGTTAGAATCTTCGACATCGAGCGTTATGCTAAAATCGCACACGCACACGGTGTTCCATTGATCGTCGACAATACATTCCCAACTCCAGTATTCTGCCGTCCAATTGAGTTCGGTGCAGATATCGTCACTCACTCTACAACTAAGTATATGGATGGACACGGCGTTGCTGTAGGTGGAGCTATCGTTGACAGCGGTAATTTCGACTGGGATAAATACGCTGACAAATTCCCTGGACTTTGCGCTCCAGACCCATCATACCAC
This sequence comes from Paludibacteraceae bacterium, assembly GCA_045641065.1. Taxonomy (GTDB): domain Bacteria; phylum Bacteroidota; class Bacteroidia; order Bacteroidales; family Paludibacteraceae; genus UBA1723. The sequence continues at coordinate 33,295 of JAZUGF010000125.1, forward strand.
GGTTTGACATACACAAAGGCATTCGGTAAGGGTGCATATATCACTAAGGCAACAGTTCAGTTAATGCGTGACCTTGGTTCGATCCAGGGACCTCAGAACGCATTCTATCTAAACCTTGGTTTGCAGTCGCTTCACGTTCGCATGAAGCAGCACCACGAGAATGCGTTGAAGATCGCTAAATTCTTGGAGGCTAACGAGCAGGTTGCTTGGATCAACTTCTCTGAGCTAGAGAACGACCCAGACCACGCTAAGCAGCAGAAGTATTGTCCAAAGGGGACTTGTGGAGTTATGTGTTTCGGTTTGAAGGGTGGACGCGAGTTCTCAATCAAGTTCATGGATAATTTGAAGTTGATCGGAATCGCCACTCACGTTGCTGATTGTCACTCATGTGTACTTCACCCTGCATCTCACACTCACCGTCAGCTTACAGAGCAGCAGTTGATCGAAGGTGGAATTTCCCCAGATTTGATCCGTCTATCAATCGGTATTGAGGACGCAGATGATCTTATTGAGGATATCAAGCAGGCTTTGGCTAAGGCTAAATAATTCATCAAATATTTGTAGAGACGGGGCATGTCCCCGTCTATTTTTTTTAAATCAATCTGTTGTTGTAGATAAATCTTACAACAACATTATGAATGTTCCTAATCTCTCTTTGCATTTATCCCTTCGCCACGAAGGCCATTCAGTAGATTCTGCAGTACAAATATCAGAAAAATTAATATTATTGCTCTCGACGCCGATGTTTTCCAACTGATCTTTACAAGCTAAAGCAATATCTATCAACGGTTTTTGATTAGAACTATACCCTACTATATATTTTTTTCCAAATTCAGCAGCACAAGCAGCGTCGACTTCATAACATTTTCCACAAATATGTGGTCCAATAGCTGCTATTATATCCGACGGAATTGATCCAAATTCCTTTTGCATCATCTCCACAGTTTTTTTGACAATCCCTTTTTGTGTCCCTACTCTACCAGCATGAATATTTGCAACCACACGTCGACATTGATCATAAAGCACAACTGGGACGCAATCTGCAGTGCGGATTAAAAGTGGTATATTCTTACAATTTGTGATTAATGCATCACAATCTTGAATTTCCGACCCTCGCATAGATTCATCAACGACTTTTATAATGTCGCTATGAATCTGCTTACAACAGGCCACATCCAAAGGATTGACGAAAAGTCGGGAATTCTCAACGAAACGGCAGTCTGCATTTGTAGAAAATGCTGTAACTTCACCGATTTTTTTAATCAAATATGCTTGTAAATTGTCCATATATGCAAAAATAGCAAATAAAAATACCTTTTATAAACAAAAAAAACTAAAATTAGTACTAATGCAAATAATATTTTTTTATATTTGCGATACAATTGAAAAAGGAATTAATAAATTTAAAATACAGGATAATGAAGAAGATTTTATTCGTAAGTGCAGCTGTTTTGGCACTTTCATTCGCATCTTGTAAGAAGGATGCTCCAGCACAGGTTGAGTCAACACCAACAACAGAAACTCCAGCAGAGACTCAGGCTCCAGCAGAGAATGGTCCTTTGAAGGAACTTCAGGTTGCTTTGGATGGTGTTAAGGCAGCAGCAGAGGTTGCTAACGCTGATATCCCAGCTTTGTTGGATCAGATGAAGTCTATCAAGGAGAGCTACGAGTCAGTAAAGGCTACATTCACAGCTGACGAGCAGTCTACATTCGAGGCTGCAGCACAGGCAGTTGTTGAGTTGCTAAAGTCTAAGGCTGGTCTTTAATTCTAGCAAGGAAACAAATGAACGCTATGGAAGCCTTGCTTTTCATAGCGTTCTTTTATTATTAACCAAACATTAAAAAATTAGGAAAATGGCTAAATACATCGTTAACACACAGTCTTCTAACCTAAACGTTAGAAAAGAGCCTAACACTACTTGCGAAATCATCGGTAAGTTGGCTAAGGGTACAGAGATTGAGGTTTCTTCTATCCAGAATGGTTGGGCTACAATCAGCTTCAACGACCAGGAGGCTTTCGTTTCAGCTGACTACATCAAAATCTCTGAGAAAGCATTTGATGATTTGAAGTTCTAATACTGAACAAATCTAAATCATATAATCGCCGGTTACCTATGTGGCTGGCGATTTTTTCATAATAAAAAGCAAACATTAGAATGACAAAACAATTCATATTCCTAATTTGCACAGCATCACTTGTTTTATCCCCGATAACTTGCAGATCAAACGATCTCAATGCAGATACAACTAACGTTAACAACAATTATACCATTGAGGAGACAAGTATTTCTAATTTCTACGACTTAGAAACAGAACTGAACGAAATCTTAAAAAAAACACAAGATGCAACAGGAAAAGACGTGCCGGATATAATCTCTTTAATCGTAACGGAAGTCGGATCGTAGCCATGTCGTTCTGTGAGCCAAGGGGTTGGAACAATAATTTGACTTACT
>JAZUGF010000126.1:0-37411 GCA_045641065.1 Paludibacteraceae bacterium
CCACTATGCTTCAAACTGCAATGCAAATGTATTGTTCTTCTGTCGATTTATGCAAATTCTATCCGACATTTTTACCACGCAATTTGACCTATAGAAGCATAGCTTATAAAAATACCACGCAATTTGACCTATACGCCAAAATTTTACGAATCATTTTACGAAAATTTTACGTTCAAATCACCCTCATGGTTGACCATATGCCGTAGGCATTGGGCTACCGTGGCTTATTGAGGTATATGATAATAATTTCACGTTCCACATTTTTTTATACGAGATATTTACGTCATATGTTAACATATTTTAATATCTTTGCTTACATCATTAAAGAAAACAAATAAAGTATATAATATGAATAACAAATTCTTAGGACTAATCCTTGGTGCTGGTGTCGCAACATTGACATCATGCGGAGGAGGTAACGCTGGTCAGCAGACAGCTGAGCCAAAGGCAGATTCAACAAACACTGCAGTAGAAAACGGTTTCTCAATCAACCGTGGAGTAAACCTTGACCACTGGTTGAGCCAGAGAGGTCCAGGTGTAGACATCGATCCTAACTACATCACTAAGAAGGATTTCGAGCAGATCAAGAATCTAGGTTTCGACTTCGTACGTGTTCCAATCGAGGAGCAGCTTATGTACAACGAGGACCTTACTCGCCGCAAGATTGGTTTCGACCTTCTTGACTCAGCAGTTAAATGGTCTGATGAGACAGGTTTGAAGATGATCTGTGATCTTCACATCATCCGTTCATTCCACTTCAACAGCGAGAATGGTCAGGCAAACACATTGTTTGAGAAGGAAGAGGCACAGGACAATTTCGTAAAGGTTTGGATGGACATCCAGGATTTCTTGAAGAACACTCCAGAGGATAAGGTCGCATACGAGCTTCTTAACGAGGTAACAACTCCAGATCCTGAGAACTGGAACAAGTTGATTGCAAAGGCAGTAAAGGCAATCCGTGCTAACGAGCCTACAAGAAAGATCATCATTGGTTCTAACCACTGGCAGATTCCAAACACATTCCCAGATTTGAAGGTACCAGAGAACGACAAGAATCTAATCTTGAGTTTCCACTACTATAATCCAAATGTGATCACACACTACAAGGCACATTGGGCATCATTCAAGAATTACAATGGCAAGATCCAGTATCCTGGAGACGTGTTGGTCGACAAAGATTTCTTCTTGTCGATTGCAGACGAGAAAGAGAGAGAGAATTTGAAAGGCATGTGTGGAGAGTGGGACATCAACAGAATCGAGAAAGAGATCATGATTGCGAAGAACGTAGCTGACTCACTTGGTTTGCCACTATTCTGTGGAGAGTTTGGAGTTTATCCATACCACGTATCACAGGAAATTCGTACAAAGTGGTACGAGGATATCATGGAAGTGTTCCGCAAGAACAACATCTCATGCTGTCACTGGGGATGGAAGAACGATTTCCCATGTGTAGACGAGAAGACATTGGAGCCTAACTACGTTGCGCCAATCATCGCAAAGTAAATTAGGATATCAGAAAATAATCCATAGAGACGTCGCAATACGGCGTCTCTTTTTTGTGGATTAAATTAAATCCAGAAGAATATATAGGTTATGATTTGGAGAGATACAAAAAGCGGAGCATGTCTGTGAAACACACTCCGCTTAATATTTATAACCTGAGTTTTTATACCGATTTACTTCTTATCTTTATCCATCTCCACTCTATAAAGATTGTACTCACGGACAATATCCTCGATATTAAGGAAAGTAAGCTTCTTCTCACGAATCATCTTACACAATTCAGGGCAGTCGCCAAAGAGATTTTCATATAGTTTATCCAATTTTGATTCTGCTTCCTTTTTTGTTTTTTTCGACATGATTCCTTGATGCACATCTCTAATAAACCCGACGTACACTCCATAATCATCACTTTTTTTGCGGCAAACATAATGATAAATGTCGTGAGTCCACACTCCATTCTGATAAACCTTCACCATATGTGAGTATAGATTCATAGCACCATATTCCACGACGTTGTACATCGAGACATTCATCTTTTTAACAGTGCCCTTCAAGTACTCCTTGTCATAGACGTAATTGATATTCTCCAAAGCATAATAGTGACCTTCGGCATCCATAACCATCATTGTATGGATATCCTTTGAGTTGATCCACGCAATAGTGTCTTTAGGGCTAACACGATAAAGCACCTGATTGTTGAAATATGTGGAATTGTCGATCTCGCACTTTATCGTCTCTCCATTGTTCAAAGTGATTACACCCTCGTCGTACACTATCTCTTTTCCGACCGCCGCATTAGCGACAAAAGCCGAAAAACAGCTGATGAAAGCTGATACAACAATACTTCTTAATTTATTCATGCCACACAAATTTAATTATCAAATCTTTAGAACATGTATCCTACCTTCACAACAAAATATTTCAACTTGTTAAAATCTGAACGGAAAGGTCCTTCCATATACTTCTTTCGATTTGTGCCGAATCCAAGATATAATATTCTGTCCTCCTTAAACATATATCCGACGTTGAGATTAGCAGTAAGACTGCTATTGAAACTTGCGTCTAGATCAGAATCATGATCATATTCATTCTCCTTCTCAACGCCATAGCTAAGACCTACCTGTGCCTTAAAATCCAAAGCAAAATAGATTCTGTTGATAGCCATCGGACACTGTGCACCCAATCCGACGAACAAAGAACCATAAGTACGTTCTCTAAATGTCTCCTCAGCTTCTTTCTTTCCATTATAAGTGTTGATAGAGTCGAGAGTGTAACACTCCGCTTTACCAAAATCAATGGTTGCACCCCATCCTACATACTTTGAGAAGAAACGTTCGTAATTGATTCCAAGCTTAACCTTGTCTGTGATTTTTACGACGTCACCATAACGTTCATCTTTATAATAGTATTCAGATCTTGGTGTCATGACATTAAACTCCACATAACGGTTTCCGCTTATGTCGAGCACACGGAATCCCGACTCCACCTCTGAATTCGTCTTTGACTTAAGAATATCTGTAGATGTCAAGTTCCAACCGTCATAGTTTTTCTCCCATGAAGAAGTAAACTGTTTCTTTCCATAACTAAATGTAGCAGTACCCTTGTCGTCGTTCACTGAGACATCACTGATTTTTAACTCCTTAGGCTTTTTGATTCCATTCTTGATGTTATCTGCCACCATTATTTTCAAACCTTCGATAGCATCTCCGTTTCTCAACGTGCTGTTTGCAGCGTCAGAAACTGAACCTAACATTGTCACCATCTCTTCTTCAGGCATATTTGTCACCATCTTATCAGAGACAAAAGCTGCCATATCAGAACCAGACTCGCTGAACGACTCCATAAATTTTTCAACCTGAACCTGTAACTGATCAGCATTCTTAGAACTTGATGAAGACACAACATTAACGTTCTTCACCATATTCTTAATATCCTTAGCCATAAGTGAGAAGTTAGCGTTCTCTCGACGGTATGCCTTCCACGTGTTCATACCAACCACCTGGTACTCCTTCTCGACAATTGTCTCAGTAACTGTCTTCTTCTTCTTTCCTACACCCTCCTCCTTAGTGACTGTCTTTTTATTCTCCTTCAGAATCAACAACGGACCTCCCGAACTACCTGGATCCACCTGAGCCGTATGCTGGATGACGTCGATATTAGCGCCATCAGTAAGAGTCTTATTATTATATTTACCATTAGATACGATACCATTACCTAACTGCCAAGCAGGCTCGTCGCCCAAGCCAGGGAAACCAGCACTCCAAACAGAAGTTCCATCTGTGACAGGATCTGCTGAGAATGCAAGTGGGGTGAACTCACCAGCCGGAACAGGAAACTCTACTATGGCGATATCAGTAGAGTCTGACTTAGCTACTACGTTACAATTCGGAATTGTCTTGTCTCCACTCTCTGTCTTAAACAACAACTGGACAGCCTTAGCATCCTTTACCACATGCTTGTTAGTAATGACGTAAAGTTTACCGTCGTCGGCCTTATAAATAAAACCAGATCCGAAAGAACTTGTGAACTTTCTCAACTGACGAGCAGCAGACATATAGGAGTTAGAAAACAAAGTAGACGCAGTTTTTTCATAAGCATCTTTTTCTGCGTCGGTATAGTTCTGTTTTACTACACAAACACTCTTCTTTAAATCTTGTTGTGCATTAATCGTAAAAACTCCACCCAAGCACAGAGCTACTGAGAGTATAATTTTTTTCATCTTATAGTTATTTATGTCTTAATACAAATAATTGCAAATACATTTTGGGAACAAAATTATCAAAAAGTAACATTAGTTTTTCAGAGCATTCGTTTTTTTTCAATTAGAATAAGCAATTCTTTTTCTACAAAAAATATGTTGTTAAGAATTTTTAGCATTTTTTTTTGCTATTACTATTTGATTGTATTCTTTGTTTTCTTAGATTTGCAAACGGAAAAAGGGACTAAACAATGAAAAACCTGTTTCCACGATTTTTGAAATTATTAACTAAAATATCAAATTAACATGAAGAAGATTTTCAATCTTGCAGTTATCTTGGCTACACTTATGGGTGCAGCAACATTTACATCTTGTGATGATACAGAGGAAGAGGCAGAGAACAACGTAGCTGCTCAGGGTAAGGAGTCTATCAATGTTGTAGCTGGTGGTAACTACTCAGCTTCAGCAGAGGGTCTAACTTCTTTCTCTTTCAAGGTATCTGAGGTTTCTGGTCACTTCGCTGACAAGTCTCAGGTTGTTAAGCTTGAGGTTGAGCAGAAGGGTAAGAACTACAAGTGTGAGCTTTCTGACGCTGGTACTTCATACTTGATGTGGACAGAGGCTAACGGTTTTGAGGCTGTTGGTAAGGCAGTTGCTGACAAGAACGCAAAGAACATCGTTATGGTTCTAGCTTGTGCTAACTCTACAGCTGATTACACAATCACTTCTGGTACAGTTAACACAACTCTAGCTTCTAACGGAGCTGTTAAGACTTTGTTCTCAGTTAACAAGTAATTGTAAGACTCTAAGTCTAAAAAATAAAGAGCTGCATCGTAAGATGTGGCTCTTTTTTTATGAGTCCAACGCGACAGTGTCACGTTGGACTACGCAGTACGAAAACAAACGGCACAAAAACAGCACAAAAAAATGACAAACCACCCTCTTTACATATCATTTTGACAAAAAGAGCAATAAATCCAAACAAAAAAATCATTTTGCACGAATAACGGCTTTTTTCAAAGTATCAAAAATCATTTTGCACGAATTTAAGGAATATTACTGACAAATTGTCAATTAAAGAGCCTTGTTTTTGATTAAATGTGCATAAAAAATTTCATTTTGATATTAAAAAAGATTAGAAAAAAGACTCCTAAATCAGAAAAAAGATATATTTTTGCAACGTCTTCTTCAAAAAAGGAGGCGAACAGATACGTTAATAAAAACAATTAATATAATCAGTTTAGTATGAGAAAACATATCTTCAACGCTGGTCCATGCAAGTTGTCAGACAGAACTTTGACAAACACTGCTAAGGCTGTGCTAGAGATGGGAGAGACAGGTCAGTCTGTACTTGAGGTATCTCACCGTTCAGCAGATTTTCAGAAGGTTTATGATGAGACAGTAGCTCTAATGAAGGAGGTACTTTCAATTCCAGACAACTACTCCGTAATCTTCGTCGGTGGTGGTGCAAGTTTGCAGTTTGGCATGATCCCTTACAACTTCTTGAAGACTAAGGCTGCTTACGTTAACACTGGTGTATGGTCAAAGAAGGCTTTGAAAGAGGCTGAGCTTTGGGGTGAGGTTCAGGAGATCGCTTCTTCTGCAGACAGAAACTTCACATACTACCCAGATCCAAAGAGCATCAAGATTCCTGCTGATGTTGACTACGTTCACATCACATCAAACAATACAATCCGTGGTACTGAGATCTTCGAGGACATCGACTCTCCAGTTCCAATGATCGCCGACATGAGTTCTGATATCTGCTCTCGTCCAATCGACGTTAGCAAGTACTTCATGATCTACGGTGGTTGCCAGAAGAACCTAGGACCTGCAGGTGCTACATTCGTAATCATCCGCAACGATTTCGTTGACAAGGTGGTTGCTGATCGTAAGATCCCTACAATGCTTAAGTACTCTACACACGTAGACAACGGTTCTATGTTCAACACTCCTCCATGTGTATGTATCTTCGCAATCCGCGAGACTCTACTTTGGATCAAGGAGAACGGTGGTGTTGAGGCTATGGAGAAGCGTGCTATCGAGAGATGTGACGCTCTTTACAACTACCTTGAGAACTCAACTGTATTTACTCCAGTTGTTGAGGCAGGTTCACGTTCAAGAATGAACATTCCTTTCCTACTTCGTGGTAAGTACAACACTCCAGACATGGAGAAGGTATTCCTTGAGTTCGTTAAGACTAAGAACATCGTTGGTGTTAAGGGTCACCGTCTAGTTGGTGGTTTCCGTGCTTCTACTTACAACGCTTGTACAATGGAAGACGTAAACGCTCTTATCGCTGCAATGAAGGAGTTCGAGGCAAAGGTAAAATAAATTAGATAATTCGTAGAGACGCGAGATCTCGCGTCTTTACTTTTTATAAATACCGTAGAGACGGGGCACGCCCCGTCTTTACATTTTAAGATACAAAAAAAATGGCAAAAGTATTAATCGCAACAGAGAAGCCTTTCGCAGCAGCAGCTGTAGAGGGAATTAAGAATATCATCAGCGCCGCTGGTTTCGAGATCGCACTTCTTGAAAAGTACACAGAGAAGCAGCAGCTTCTTGAGGCAGTAGCAGACGTAGACGCTATCATCATCCGTTCAGACATCATCGATGCTGAGGTTATGGATGCAGCAAAGAACCTTAAGATCGTCGTTCGTGCAGGTGCAGGTTACGACAATGTTGATCTTGCAGCAGCAACAGCTCGCAAGATTGTTGTTATGAACACTCCAGGTCAGAACGCTAACGCAGTAGCTGAGCTAGTTCTTGGTCTATTGGTTTACGCTGTACGTAACTTCTACAACGGAAAGAGCGGTTCAGAGCTTATGGGTAAGAAGCTTGGTATCCTTGCATTCGGTAACGTTGGTCGCAACGTTGCTCGTATCGCTAAGGGCTTCGGCATGGACGTTTACGCTTACGATGCATTCTGCCCAGCAGACGTTATCGAGGATGCAGGTGTTCACGCTGTTAAGAACCAGGAGGAGTTGTTCACTACTTGTGATATCGTTTCTCTACACATCCCTGCTACTCCAGAGACTACAAAGAGCATCAACTACGACCTTTGCAGCAAGATGAAGAAGGGTGCTATCCTTATCAACACTGCTCGTAAGGAGGTTATTGATGAGGCTGGTTTGTGGAAGCTTATGGCTGAGCGTGCTGATCTTAAGTACATCACTGATATCATGCCAAAGGCTGACAAGGACTTCAAGTGCTTCAAGGACCGTTACTTCTCAACACCAAAGAAGATGGGTGCTCAGACAGCTGAGGCTAACACTAACGCTGGTCTTGCTGCTGCAAACCAGATCGTTGACTTCATCAAGAACGGTGTGACTAAGTTCCAGGTTAACAAGTAAAAAGTTTAGACGCGATTATTCACGTCGACATAATACAAGCCGCAATTCATTTTTATGGGTTGCGGCTTTTATAATCAATAATCAGATATGAAACGAGAGGATCTAATCAAACAAGCTGAATCACACAATCTTTCGGAATATGTAATGAAAAAATTCCTTAGAATGGATGAGGCACAACAAGTTGCATTCTTAGATACATACGAGAGAGCCAAAGTTACTCCTAAAATCACTCTTTTTTTTAGCATCATTGGCATTTGGGGAGTATACAGCAAAAATCCATTATGGTATGTATTGGGAATCGCATGTGTAATCTACATGGCTGGAATGAAATTCATTTCTGGAACACGATACACAGTAACAGGCGAAGCGATATCCACAATGGATCCTTTTCTTTGGGGTTTGATAATATGTTTCTTGGCACTCTACATTTACAACATCGTCTTTTATAAAAAAAATACAGAAAAATATAACGACGATATAGCTACCAGTGCTGCCGCAATGGCAAGACGACTATAACAAAGCTTCTTAATCATAGCCGCCATTCATTTTAAGTTGCGGCTTTACCTTAAGAAAAAATCTGCCGATAATCTTGGTGAAGAGGCTATCCGTCAGGCTACAGAGTCGATGAAGCAGATCAATAAAGCATGGGAGACTGTAAAGAATATTAGAGGCATTAAATAACTATATATATGGAAGTAATTTTATTTTTAATTGCAGCCTTCTTTTCGTTGACCTCAGTATATTACATTTTCGAGATCATAAACAAAAACAAGAGTTCGCGAGAAAATGAAGTATCGAAGGAGGAATTACATGACATTCGTATCTTGTTTTCTTGTATTGCAGTAGTAGTTCTTTTAATTATTCTTGGCCCACCAATTCTTTACAAATCATTATTGGTGTTCATTACTGTTTCTGTCGTTTTCATAGGAATAATGTCTCGTCTATCATGGCGACGTTTAGACTATAAGAAAAAGCACAATGTGCTTGACCTCTCCGACTACAGAGATTGCATCATAGCTCTAATGTCGAAGATGATGAAGGCAGATAATGACATAAAGGAACATGAACTTGACAGATCAAAGTCGACAATCCGCAGATATTTTAAAACCGAGGAAGAACATAATGAAGCTCTTAAAAAATTTCAAAACATACTCGACAATGATTTGATAATTCTAAATCAAATCTGTGATAACATCAACAAGAATCTCAATTATATCGCAAAAAGAGAGCTTATCATGGAATTGTTGGCTGTCGCGTATGCCGACGGCAATTTCAACCACGACGAGCAAGTAATGATCGAAACAATAGTAGACAAACTAAATATCACTCCTCAGGAATACAAAAGTATCTACGCTATCTTCATCATGAAATACCAGCAAGGATACTATAATGAAGCATACCCAGAGAAAAAAGATATTTTTAACGAAAACGATAACGAAAACGAAAAAAGGGATAAACAAAGCAGTTATCGCCAATATAATGGAATATCGGAGGAAGATGCCTATATTATTCTCGGCATTGAGAAGTCGTACTCTGATGCAGAAATCAAAAAAGCATACCGTTCACTGGCTGTAAAATGCCACCCAGACAATGCGTCTTCCTTGGGCGACGAGGCCATCCGTCAGGCCACAGAGACGATGAAGCAGATCAATGTGGCTTGGGAAGTGGTGAAGATGGCGAGGGGAATAAAGTAAAAATGCCTTATTTTTTTTATATTTGCAATGTTGATCTTCATGTTGTAATTGACTTTGCAGATTTAACGAAAACTTGACATAAAAATGATGGAATACAATCATATTGATTTACTTATAAACCAAATATACAATGGCACAAGAAACATTCCTCGATTTAATCAACAAGAGCATGCAGGAATCTGCTCAGCTGGTCCGCTCCTCATTGGGGCGATCATCGTATGTAACAACGCGAGAGAAAGCCTTGAAACAAGTTGCAATGCTTCAGGCAGCCAAGGATCACCAGCAAACTGGAAAATAGACGAGATGACGATGAATTGTTTAGGATAATTTTAACACAGCCATATATAGAGTGTCAGCGATTGGCAACAAAGGAGGAGATTTATTTTATGGTAGCGTCAAAAGGATTTCAAGATAATGGAGACGGAAAAGGAATCAATTATATTTCAGATCATCTGCATTTAGAGGATATGCATCCAGCTAATGTATTTATAGAACCAAACACTGGATCACCCGTTTGTATTGACTGTATTGTGAAATTCCGTAGATGATATCCATTACAATAAAGAGGCTATCCGTCAGGCTACAGAGACAATGAAGCAAATCAATAGAGCCTGGGAGGTTGTGAAGGAAGCGAGAGGAATGAAGTAAAATGCTGAATGCTGAATTATAAATGCTAAATTTGCAGGCACGCTCGTAGAAATTTGCATATAATATATGTTAATATAATAATTATGAACGACAAGATAGGAGTCTTAATCGGCATTGCTTTAATTGCATTCAGTATTTTGCTAATTATAAAAGGCAATATATTTTTGGGAGCTTATGCTACAATAGCTGGAACAACAGCAATATTTCCCAAATTTGCAGCTGTTGCCTTGAAATATATTATTGACATAATATTTAAAGCCCCATCAAAAAAATTTCGAATCATTAAATCTTCTGCTTTATGCGGAATTGGATTAGGGACATTCCTTATTTGGCACTCTCTCTCTCATCTTAGTAATTATGAAATGGAATTTTGTATCTCTGCCGGATTGGTGCTGCTAGTTGCAGCTGTTTTGATGCTGATTTTTAGTCATAGATTGGGGAAATTATACCAAGAAGATAAATCTGCAGGAAACAAAAAATCTGAAGAACAAAAGAAGTGGTGGGATAAATTTTCCCAAACAAAAGAGGAAACAAACCAAAGTAAAGAAAACTTATCCGCAGATGAACTATTAGCATATAAAATTCTTGGTGTCAATCCCGAGGACAGCGACGATACAATCAAAAAAGCATATCAAAAGCTGAAAAAGATTTACTCTGTCTCAAATAATAGCTACAAAAACACCAGAAGAAAACAATATGGGCCAGAAAAGAACAACGACGAAAACTGGTCAAATTTAACAAATGTCAATTGGGCATGGGATATAATCAAAAAGACACGTAAAATATACCAATCAAACAGCAATGCCACGAATAAAGCTATGGAAACAGAATACAAATATTCTCTTTTAGTGCTTTACTCTATGGTGATGAAAGCCGATGGCAAACAGATGGTCTGCGAATTGGAAATAGTCAAAAATACAATCCGTCGACACTTCAAGACTGAAGAAAAACAAACAGAGGCTCTCAAAACGTTCAAGTCGATTCTCAATATCGAATTAAACGTAGAAGTAGTATACCAAACGGTCAACAGACGTCTCAACGAATTAGCCAAATCCGAACTCATCATGGAGTTGTTGGCTCTTTCTTATGCCGACGACCATTTCAGCTCATACGAAGAAAGTGTTATTAAAGAAATTGCAAAAAATCTCAATATAAAAGATGAGAAATACAAAAGCATACTCGCTATCTTCAAAAAGAAATACGAATCGAAGAAATATAAAGCAGACAACGAGAAGAATCAATCAAAAAGAAAAAATAAAAACGACGACTCTAAAAAACAAGAGAAATCTAACAATTCTAATTATTCTAACAATAAGTCGAACACTCAATCAAGGAATAGAATCTCTGTGAATGAAGCTTATGACATTCTCGGAGTATCTGGTAATTTTTCCGACGCGGAATTAAAGAAAGCTTACCATGCAATGGCAATGAAATACCATCCCGACAATGCTGCGAATTTGGGTGAAGAGACCATCCGTCAGGCTACAGAGACCATGAAGCAGATTAATGTGGCTTGGGACGTGGTGAAGATGGCGAGAGGAATAAAGTAATTCGTCAATCTATCAAAATAATCGTATCTTTGCAGGAAATTGATTCCATATGAAAATCATTGTTTTTTGTTGCTTTTCAATAATAAGTGCCACATTATTTAACGAAGGACATACTATAGCGGGAGTAATAACGCTAATATCGGGGGCATTTTTGTTGTATATGCTTTATCTCAAATCCGACAAACAGAAAAAATCAAATGACAACACGATAAAAAATCATAAAAAAGAAAGTAATAATAAGAACGACAGAAGGCAATCTGAATCCGACGCAGATTATGAGATTCATTTCACAAAGGATCACCCCAAATACACATACACTGAATTTTCCGACAAAGAATCAAAATTCAAATATTGCATTCTTGTATTGCTTGCAGAAGTGATGAAAGTCGACTCAAAACTCACCACATATGAATTGGGAAGCGTCGTCAACACAATCAACAGATACTATAGGACCGAAAGCGAACAAAAAGAGGCTCTTCAAGAGTTTCTTACACTCCTAAAAATCACACCAGAAATGAGTCTGGTATTCGTAACCATCAACGACAGCTTCAGTTTTTCTTCAAAATCAGAGTTGTTTATGGAGTTGTTTGCCGTAGCGCATGCCGACAATAAATACCACGACAAAGAGAAAAATCTGATAAAGAGATTCGCAAAAAGTCTGAATATCACACCTGAGCAATACAACAGCATCTATACCCTATTTCTAAAAAAGTATAGAAACGGCAATTATAAGAAGAAAAAGAAAACTGAAAACCATAACGAAGAGCAAAACAATAGTCAAAAATCAAATGTTGAAGATGACTATATAAAAGATGCTTGCACAATTCTTGGAGTAGATAGCAACGCACCAGAAGAAGAGATCAAAAAAGCATATCGTGCACTTGCCGTCAAATATCATCCGGACAATGCCGCTTCTTTGGGCGACGAGGCCATTCGTCAGGCTACAGAGACAATGAAACAGATTAATGTAGCTTGGGATGTGGTGAAGATAGCGAGAGGAATAAAATAAATGCTAAATTAAAAATGCGGAATGCAGAATTAGATAGGTAAAATTTTGTAATTTTGCGCTCGATTTCGTCGGGGGAGACGGGGGTATGACACGTCTTCAAATAATTTGAACCCAACAAGACGGGGCATGCTCCGTTTCTACGATATTCTGAAATCCACAAGACGGGGCATGCTCCGTCTATACATACAACAAACACTAGAATATAAACTAAATTCTAAAATGGATAAAATTTATTCAGCAGCGGATTTGCGTCTGGCGAAGAACCATGCCCGCTATGCACTGATGACTATGTATTTCTTCGCAGGTTTCACATTCGCTACCCTATTCTCACGAATGCCTGCCTTGAAAATCATCTACGATTTTAATTTCACCGGCCTTGGATTGATGGAGCTTTCCATGTCGATTGGAGGACTACTCATTATGCCTGTCTGCTCTAATCTTGCCAACCGTTATGGGAGCAAGAATCTGACGTTGATGGGATTCATCGTGGCGACGCTATTCGCATTGATTCCAATCATGCCATCGAAGTATCTGTTATACCCCGTTTGCGTGGGCTACGGTATGTTCGTGTCGCTATTTGATATAGCGATCAACGGAAATTCCATCCTCGTTGAGAAAGCTTACAAACGAAGCATCCTAAGCAAATTTCATGCTATCTACTACGTCGGGACTCTTACCGGAGCTCTAGTCGCCATAGCATTTCTTACTTTCGACATTCCGACGTGGGCTCATTTTGCCACTGCGTCTGGATGCGTCTACGCCGAATTGATTCTATTGCGTCGTTTCCTAATCAGAGAGAGGCCAAAGAAAAATGCGGAGGATAAGAAATTCCGTCTGCTTTTCCCAAAGGGCATTTTGCTTTTAATTGCCTTCTTCGCACTTTTCAGCCGTGTGATTGAAGGAGTTGTGTCGACATGGAGCACAACCTATATGAACGAGGTGATCACACTTCCACAGAATCTTGCTCCGTTAGGATTGGCAGCCTATGCAGCATTCATGTCAATAGGACGATTCTTGGGCGACATTGTAAGAAACAGATTTTCAGAGACATTCATATTGGTGGTATGCAGTTGCATCGCATGTTTTGGATTAGCGATGTTTGCAAGCGCTGCCTCTTTTGGCGACTCAGCCTTCGCCATCTCCGTGATTGCCCTATTCATCACAGGAATAGGAATGAGTTGTGTTGTGCCAATCGTATATAGTCAGGCAGGAAGTCAACCAGATGTCACACCAGGAGCAGGTATCGCCATGGTCAACACCATCAGCGGCACAGGTTTCTTATTCGGCCCATTCTTGATTGCCAACATCGCCGATGCCTTCGGTCTAAGAGTATCATTCATCTACGTCTGGACATTAAGTTTGGCTATGGGAATCCTTGCGTCGATATTGTGGAAACGAAACGGAAAACCGAAGAGTAAACGTTGACGAAAACGAAGACGAAAACGAAAACGAAAACGAAAACGAAAACGGGGGCATGCCCCGTCTCTACAATTGCCTCTTGCAAAACTTAACTTCTTTTTTTATTTTTGTAGTAAAGGAAATGTTAAGGATGGCGACTTTCAATAAAATCTCAATGTGCATAGTGATGCTTTTATCTTTTGTCGGGGTAAAAGCTGAACGTTTATTGTTTACTCACTATACTGTGGAAGACGGAATGACAAGCAACTCCGTCAATGCGGTATGCCAGGACACGAATGGATTCATGTGGATGGCAACGCAATTTGGAATAAGCCGTTTCGACGGAATGAATTTCAAAAACTTCAATCTATTCACCGACTCAGTGATGCTGAGAAACGATATCGCCTACACATTCCTTTTACCAAATGGCAAACCGACTTTTTCAAGTTCCAATTCCGTCATCTTCTCATACAATGAGTCGACGGGATCATTTGAAGACATCTCGTCATTCCTTCCTGAAGACGTTTACAAGCATAATCTAAAGGGATTCTCCACTCAACCCAATGGGGAGAAAATTCTATCCACTGCCTGTGGCCTTTACCGTTTTGACGACGCTACAGACCAGTTTCAACGTACTGCACACAACTATTGGAATCATGTGCTTGACGTCTGCACAGATAAGTTTGGACGCTATTGGGTAGGCCGATTCGACGGGCTACAAGTCATAGAGAAGGATGGTAACGCGTCGCCCTACTTTTTCCTAAAAGATCAATTAGTTTCCACTATCCACTATCTCGACGACAGCCATATCCTTGTCTGCTCAATGGACGGAGGCGTTTGGGTGGCAACAATTAGCGACGAGAATAGCACACCCGTTTTGACAAAAGTCAATGCTCCGTTTGATAATGTGAGTGCGGTGGCATCCGACAACCAAGGTAATATATGGATCGGAACCATGAACGACGGACTTTGGAAATGCAAGTTCGACGGTGCAAATTTCACTTACGACAAGATTGTTCCGTTGAATGAGCCGGAAGATGCACTTGCGAAAATCTCATCATTGTTTGTCGACAAAGAAGGAAACGTGTGGGTGCCGACACTAAGTTCTGGTGTTTGGCGTACCACATCAATAAGCGACTACACCTATATCAAATCTAAAGACGTGGGAATTCCAGTGGCTGTAGGAGCATCCTTCTGTGCCACAGCCGACGGAGATGTTATGATGGGTACAGATGGTTGCGGAATGCTTTTGTTTGACTCCAAACTACAAGCGAAGCGCAATATCACAGGTTTGTCGTCTAACAGTGTGTTGACTATTGTCAAAGAGAACGATGACTATCTAATCGGGTTCTGGGGTGGCGAAAGTAACCGCTTAAATATGAAGACTGGAAATATCTCAAAGATCGCTTACAACGGCATTGAGAATCCACGTTATACTACGAAAAATATCTACCGTATGTCCGACGGTTCTATCTACGTTTCAGCTGCTGGCGACGGAGTGTACCGAGGCAAAGATGGCAGATGGGAAAAACTTGTTTTGATGGATTCAGCAATGTGCAACTACCCTGACGTGTGGGTGGAAGGAACATGTCAGAAACCAAACGATGCCATCATCATCTACACAGCAAGAACCATCTGGAGCAACCATTCAGGCAAATTCAAACCGTTGCTCCCCGACGTCGACAAATCACTATCGAGCAATCCGTTGCACGTCAACCACTGTGTGAGCAACGCAGACAACATACTATTTGCCGCAACAAACAAAGGAATCTACTGTTTTGATAAAGAAGACAAATTCCTTGGCATGTTGGATTACGTGCCAGCAGGAGACTATTCCTCATTGCTATTAGACAATGACGGAATCCTATGGGCAAGTGGATCAATCGGAATCTTAGCAATCGACATAAAGAATCAGACTTACAACATTGTCATGTCAGCCAACGAGATTCCATCCTACGACTATTTCACAGGTAGAGCATGCCTATTAGACAAATCTGGCAATATCTACTTCGGATGCAAAGATGGATTCGTCTGCGTACAGCCAAACGTGAATGCGAACAGAACCGTCGACCATATGGCATTCTCACAATTGAGCGTGCGTGGAAAGGCAATTAAGGTTGGAAGCGATATCCTTCCACATCCATTGAAATCAATGGAGAAACTGAATCTATCGTACAATCAGAATCGATTCTCATTAGGTTTCGACCTTGTAGATTTCTCTTTGACAAACAATCTCACTCCCAAATATCGTATTCAAGAGATCGGACTTGATTGGGTAGATTTAGGAAAGAAACGTAGCATCGACGTCGCATATCTTCCTGCAGGAGATTTCACAGTGGAGTTAGCGGTATTCTCTGGCGACACTCCTGTGCAATCAATCACACTACCAATCACAGTAGCGTCACCATGGTGGAATACAATTTGGTTCTACTGCATTGTCATACTATTGTTGGCAGCCCTACTCTACTTTTTCTACCAAGCACGAATTCGTAGAATGGAAGAGCACCGTCAAGAATTGCAACGAATGGTGGATGAGAGGACAAGTGATTTGAACGACGCTAACAAAATGCTATCTGAGCAGAAGTCGGCTATTGAAGCTCAAAATGAAACATTGCTCGCCACATTGAAGCAGAAAGATCAGTTGGTTTCAGTGGTGGCACACGACCTTAAGAATCCGATGTTTGCAATCGTCTCCACATTGAAGCGAATGTTGTCACACATCTATACACAAGCCGAGCAACAACGTCTGATTTCCAAATTGGCTGACGAATCGGAAGGGTTGCAGAATCAGATGATCAACCTTCTGCAGTGGGCAAACGGTGAGACAACACAGTCAAGCTACCACCCGTCGGCAGTCGATTCCAATAGCTTGATAGCTGAAGCCATCTCACTATTGACTGGTCTGGCTGATGAGAAAGAGATCAAGCTTCATCAAATCGGAACGGCACAGTATGCCACATGGTCTGACTCACGAATGTTCTCAGCCATCATCCGCAACCTGATTACCAATGCCATCAAATTCTCGCCAAAAGGAGAAATTGTATCCGCAGAATTGACGGAGACAGAGGATAAGACAATTATCAAAGTTGCAGACAAAGGTGTGGGAATGTCAAAAGAAAAGATCAATGAGATTCTGTCCGGCGAAAATATAAAGTCTACATCTGGAACAGAGAAAGAGGTAGGTTTCGGTTTTGGATTCAGAATTGTGCTTGACTACGTCCGTAAGAATAAGGGAGAGCTTCAGATAGAAAGTGTGATTGACAATGGCACAACAGTGATTGTCACATTGCCTAAGTGCCAGGATGAAAAGTTGGAGACCATATCAGTGGAGAAACCAGATGTAGAGTTGAGAATCAACAAAGAGTTGCTTTCTGGAAAATCAATATTGGTTGTCGACGACGATGAGCTAATCCTTGAGAATATCACCGATTTGTTGTCGCCATACGTGGAGGTGCATCAGGCACACGATGGAGAGCAAGGTATTACACAGGCACAGAAGTATGTACCGGATTTGATTATCAGCGACGTGGAGATGCCAAACTTGAATGGATTGGAGATGTATGAGAAGTTGAGTGGCGAGTTGATCACGTCGAATATTCCACTGCTATTTTTATCTGCCAAGACAGATGATAATGTACGATTGAAAGGACTATCTATTGGAGCCATTGACTATATTGCAAAACCATTTGCCGACGACGAGTTGCTTGTGAAGATCTGCAATTTCTTGATGTGGCATCAGAAGATTCAAGTGACAGCATTGACTAAAACATTAGAAGGAGAAGAACCCGCGTCGACAGAGAAGATAAATCCATTGTTAGAGAAAATCCTACTTTTGGTAAAAGAAAACTATACTAATCCAGTTTACTCATTGACCGAGTTCTGTCAGGATTTGGGAATGAGCAAGTCGACACTTTGCCGACGTTTGAAAGCCATAACAGATAAGACAGCCATGGAGATTCTTACCGAGTACAGGCTCAACATGGCAAAGAATCTATTGGCTGATGGCAATATGTCAGTGAGCGACGTCGCATATGCCGTCGGATTCAATGATCCATTATATTTCAGCAGACGATTCAAGCAAGCCTTTGGAAATTCACCAAAGGAAGCGAGATAAAAAAGGAGGGGCTTATCACCCCTCCAAACTTCTTTCCAATTTTATTTTTCTGATCACCTCTGACTTAATATGCTCATCCAGATAATGTTCAAGGAGAGCGTTAGCAAGTTCAAGACCACGGAATTCTGGATTATTCAACGTAGTGTGAAGCAGAATTGGTTTTTCCGCGTGGAAATACGCACATCTGATTTGGTAGGCCAACTCCGTCATCAAATAACCATATAAAGTACTTTTTGAAGAATATAGTTTGCCTTCAATCTCAATCTGCATTGAATCTGGATATACAGGATTAATGTACTCTTCAAGTCCCAACAACTTTGCCAGATTCATATTCCTGTTTCCTGGTGCATCAAGTGCATTACGAACATCGTCTTTAGTCCAACTCGCACGAGCAGCCTTGTCACGAACGGTATAGAAGAAATGTTTGATTTTCCTTTCTGCGACGGAATAGTCACCGTCTTTAGCACAAATTTTACTAAAAAGTGACGACACCATAAAGTTTTGGGAAGATCTATTACGAAGCCAGTTTCGAAGCATCTCGTTTTCTTTCTTCATCTGGTCCTTCTCCAAAGTACCAATATTCACCGATTCTTTCGCAATACTTGTATAAATGCCATTAAAAGATCTCCAAAAATATGTGAACTTATCTTCCTCACAAATCTTGGATTTTGCATATATATAAGAGAATACGGCAGCGATTCCAGATTCATATTTACTTTTGACACGCTTCATCAAATACTCAGCTACAAACTCTTTGTCTTTAAGCGGAGTAAGATCAACATTCACGTCGCTCGGAATCAAATTATAAACACGTGCTTTCCCGATTGTCTTAGTTTCATCAGAATGGCCCTCTTTAATCACTACCTTTTCAAAATCACAGTTATGACCAAAGAAGATTAGTTGTGCAAGCAGACTCTTTCTTACAGCGTCTTCCACTTCATTAGAATACCATATCTTATAAAGTTCCTTCTCCGTATTCGATTCGTAAATTATCACAAAACTATTTTTTGCGACGGTAATCTGCATTTCCATCTTGTTGTATGTATAACGAAATTGTTGACAGTCGTCATTGTCAATATCGTTTACAATTACATAATAGGTATATTTAGCCATATCAAATTGTTATGTAGTTTAGTAGCATCCGCTAAGTTAATAAAAAAGACTGATAAAAAAAGATAAATAATGCGTTGAAACAAATATCCATATTTTTGAAACCATATTCCACATCAGTCATTCTATCTCTATATACATTTGCATCCGTAATTGAGACGCGATAATCAACGTCTTAATGACAATTACTAAAATAGACATTTATGCACAATTGGATTAATATATTAGGTAAATTTTTGTTTTTGTCGTTAGGAGGAACCGCGATGGCTATCACTCCTAACAAATTGTTGAGCCGAGATTTGACTGCATACACAAGCAGCGGCGACAATTATTACCTTACAGACGGAGACCTCACCAACTGGAAACAGTGCACAGCTAAGGACATAGCACTGAATGTTGGTGCAGGCCCATCTCGTCTTTTTGTAACATGGGAATCATTCGGAGACTGTGCGTGGGCCACAGACTTCACATCAGGATGCAGTCATACTGGCACACCACTACGCAACTTCAAAATACTCACATCATCCAACTCCACAAATGGACAGGATGGAGATTGGACTGAAGCCGCAGAAATCGTAGACAATCCCGTGATGGCACGTGGAATCTATATTGATTTCGACGGAATGTCATGGTTCAGATTTGTTAGTGAAGAAGAGGTTGGTCAGATTCTTGAAATCGAGGCTTTTGATGTTTCCAACGGTGGAGATGACACTTGGTTCTTTATGGGAACAAGTATCAGCCAGATGGGAATAAAGCAGCAGGATACCGATTCCACAACTGCTAACATCATCAACGGCAGATTCCCCAAATACACTCCAGCCATGTTGCGTGGAGGTATAGGATGCATCAACAGCACAGAGGTTGTGGCTCATTTAGGTGATTACCTACGTTATGCAGGTAATGTGAAGCATTGGGCTATTGAGATGGGAACCAACGATGCATGGGGAGGTGGAGATTGGAATCTCAACAATTATAGAAATAATATGCAGACGATCATCGACTCTGCTAAAGCACACGGTATTGAGCCAATTTTAGCACGTATCATCGCCACAGACGAGTCGAAAGCAGGTTGGCAGGTAAATCCAAAGTTTCTAGAAACTGTGGATGAGTTGACAGAGAAAAACAGCTTGCATCCTGGTCCAGATTTCTATAATCACTTCTTGGAGCATCCCGAACTACTTGGTTCGGATGGAGTACATCCAAATGCAGAAACACGTGGTGGACAGGCAATGCATCATTTGTGGGCCGAGGCTTTAGCACCGTTGTATGCGGATAATGAAATAGGCAGTGGAGAGGCAGATACGACAGTCTCTAATACAAAGATGTTTGTATCAATAATGCCTTCGCTATTTGTCGACGGTAATAATATCAGAATCTCAGGTATTGACACCAGCGTGACTGTAGATGTATTATCTACTTCCGGCACATTGGTAGAGCAACATAAGTTGTCGGACATGCAGCGACATTTTACAAGCCAGGTGACTCCAGGAGTCTACATTATGGTGGTAAAATGGGAAGGAGGCATGACATCATATAAAGTGTCATTAATGCGTACATAAAACAAACTCTATATAACGACATTAAAATCTTACTACGTCTTCAAGGGTTCGGAATTCTTCTGAACCCATGTTTTTTATATCTGATATAGAAATGCATATCAGATTTTTTGTATTCTAAATAAACAGCTGATTTTGCTTAAATAAAAAAAGGCAATTATACGTGTTGTCCAGACACACTCGTTGTTTTAGACGCTCGTCCTTCGGACTCGCGTTGGAAAATGAGGTCAGGGCCCAATAAATCAAACATTTGCCCTTTACAATCCTCATTTTGGACAACTGCCATATAATCTCCAAAATAAAATAAAAAAGCCGGTCTATCAAATGATAAACCGGCTTTATCTTATGTGAGTAATTATTACTCAAATCTCTCGTAAGGCACCTTTGTCTTCTTTGTCTGAAGGCTGTAAGACATCATGATTTCATGAGCTGATCCAGACAACTTAGATACATTACCGAAGTTATAGTCAAATGTATAACCGAAACGGAAATTCTTGTACTCAGCACCTACCATGAATGCAACAGGGTTAGTTCCAAATTTCTGGAACATATCTGGATGGTAAGTCATACCTCCCCAAAGGAAATTCTTATAGAACAAGATTGCATTGATTTCGGCAACAGCAATCTTCTCATGCCAAGTATATGCCAATGCTGGAGCAAGAACGAAATTCTCATTCAAGTCGCAGAAGTAACGACCGTAACCATTGATATGAAGAGCCGACTGAGTTGTAGAAGACTGATACTTCAAAAGGTGAGTTCCAGATACACCTAGCATAAACTTAGGATTAGAGAACTCAAGACCGAAGTCAACGTCAGGATGAACTCCACTCTCTCTGTCATTTATGAAATCGTGATCTTCAGTGATCTCTGTGATATCATCTACTGTATATCTGCTAGCGTCAAAATAAGCATACTGGACTCCAGCACCCAAACCCATTGAAAGAACCATATCCTCGCGTAAACGCAATACATATGCATAAACCAACTTAGGATTGAAGCTTCCCTTTGCAGGACCTAAATCATCATAACTCATTGTAAAACCAAAACCAGAGTTAAGATCATCCTTAAATGTCTGAACGTTGAAGATACCCGATTTAGGAGAATCCTTAATGTCGACCCACTGGAAGCGTCCTAGCAAGAACGCATCAATCTGCTCAAAGTTACCGATACCGGCTGGGTTTTTGTTGATACGTGAGAAAAATTGCTGAGTCATTAGCAAATCCTGCTGTGCATAAGCAGAAATCGTAAATAGCAACGATGCTAATACAATAAATATCTTCTTCATATTCTATGTTTTCTCCTTATTCGTTCAACAATCTAACTTCAACTCGACGGTTCTGCTCGTGCTGCTCCTCCAACTCTGCGTTTGGAATTACTGGTTGCTCCATACCACGACCAACAGCAACAATCAAGTTTGCTGGATAACCCTTTGCAATCAACAAGCTACGTACATATTCAGCACGCTTCTGAGACAACTTCTTATTGAAATCTGCAGAACCACGTGAGTCTGTGTGTCCAGAAATCTCAAACTTACCACCAGGGAACTCATTCATTGCACGAAGCAATTCATCCAACTGAGTCTCATACTCTGGTTTCATATCTGTCTTTCCGAAATCGAAGAAGAACAACACCCAGTTGAATCCCTTTGGTTCATCACAAGTAAAGTCTGGAGTCAACTCATTTGTTCTCTTTACATCATACTTGTTTGGATAGTAGATATCAAAACCTCCCTTACCACCTTTACGGTTAGACAAGAAATACATTGAATATGCGTTACCCACAATATTATACTCATCAGCAGCTGTATTGAAAAGTTCACCCAAATTTTCAGGTTTACCCCACTCCTGCTCCTTAGCTCCCTTGTGGCTAACATAGATATCCATACCTCCCTTACCAGTCACCTTATTACAAGCGAAATACAAAGCAGTATCGGCAACAACGAAAGGATAATCTTCTTTATTCTGTGAATTGATATAGTCGCTTACTGGCTCTGGCTTTGTCCACATTCCATCGTCATCCTTGTCCTGGTCAATATACCAAATATCACGACCTCCTTTACCAGCCATGAACTCACCTGAGAAATAGATACGTCTTCCTGCACGTCCGATACAAGGATTATAGAATCCCTTTACACCTGGGACATAATGGTTCCAACGTCCGATTGCCAAAGATGATCCATGTACCTCCTTAGCCTGAGCCATGGTACCTTTGATCTTTAGCTTCTTTACATCTTTCCACTTACCATTGTCGTCTGTAGCCTCGTAAAGCTCAGAGTTACCCTGTGAATCTTTCTTTGAGAAATACAACTTACCTTTGTTTCTATCGTAAGCAAATGTACCCTGGATACCCAAGTCATTCAACTCTGGACATTCTTCAACTAGGGACAAATCCAAATTCTTTCCAGGCTTGAATTTATAAGCTATATTCTCTCTGAAGAATACGAAGAAGCCATCCTTATATACTGACATTGGCTGCTCGTCTACCTTCTTGTTTTCTTTAGACGAATCGAATTCGTAAAAACCTGTTCCAAATCTTCGCTCTACTCCCCAAACATTAGTCGCAAGCAGTGCGGAAATCACTAAAGTGAAAAGCGCTTTTTTCATCGTGATTATATTTATCATTCACATTATTTTCTATAAACCTCAACTGTACCCTTCAATACTCTTCCATCTTTCTTTGTCAAGATGTAGAAGTATGTTCCTGGACTTGCAAGTTCGCCTCTGTAAGTTGCATCCCAACCTTCAGTTCCCTCATATACTGTTTCCTGATAACGGTTGAAGATCTTAACATCGTAGCCCTCCATGAACTTGTCGTTCTTAGGATTATCATTGTATGGAGTAATAACATTTGGAACTACTACGTAATCAGCAACATCAACTGTAATGACATTTGAATTACGTATGCCACAATTACCATTATCCAACTTAACAATGAACTGGTAACGACCAGGCTCATCCAACTGCCAGTTAAGTTCAGAGTCATGATTTCTCTCTAGTTCAGTCTCCTCTGGAGAAACCATCTCATAATAACGAACTCCATCTGCAGGAATTGAATACTCAGTTTTGAATTCTACCTCATTGCCCATCTGTACCTTGTAGTCTTCAGCAGACAATGTAACATAAACTCTATGATCTACATCAATCTCATCAGCATAAGCTGTTGTTGTCTTAACACAGACATCATCATATCCGTAAGCTGAATAAACAATGTTCTCCATTGGAGCTACACTCAAGAATGAGTAACATGAATCATGGTTTGTAACCATCTTTGTTGTATCACCTGTGCTCCAGATAACTCCCTTAGGACTACCAGTAAGAACGTGAGCAGTTAGCTTAACCAATGCTACAGTATCCTTACCTGATGTATCCTGACAGATAGCATCATCTGAAACATATAGTCTCAATGTTGTATTTACCTGAACCGATACAGGTAATGAATCTATCTGAGATGGACAGATTGGAGTCTCAGCATCTTCACTTGCTTTTACTCTATAACTCTTCTTACCCTCAGTTGGTGTAAATACGTCTGTTGTGTATGAACCATTCTCTACAAGACCATTCTCTACACCGTGATTCTCATTCCACTCCAACATAGTCTTTTCACCATCCATCTCATTTAGAACTGTAGCGACAAGAGAGATATCCTCACCCTTACACATTACATCTCTACCAGATGCCAAAGCCAAAGTGACCTTGATTGGAGTTCTAGCCTCAATGTCAATATTTTCACCCTGACCTTTGTAAGTGTCATCATCCTCTTTATTACATACATTATCGTATGCAACTACAGACAATGTATTCTTACCACGGCTCAAGTTGAATGTACGACTTGTTGTATTAGTAGATGAACCATCCCAGCTCCACTCCCAAACTACGTCATCTGACCATACGAACTTAACTGGATTACCCTGAGTCAAGTTAACCTGGATTTCAGCACTTGTCTGTGAACCAGCAGATGTCTGACCTAAACACTTCTTGTTTTTAACTCCAAACTCAATAGCATCAGAAGTCAAGTTGAACTGAACTGGCTTAAATACTGTATAATCAGCAGAAGTTGTAACCTTTGTTCCTAAGCTACAGATATCATCATCAACCTTAACATCCATTGTCTTGTTCAACTTAGCTGTAGTTGAATTTGAAGATGTATGATTCTGAGTAATAGTAGCTCCATTAGTAGTATAAACTTCAGTACCTTCATCATACCATTTTACTTCAACATTTGTTGGATCAAGTGAATTCTCTACAGTCAAATCAAATACTACATCAGAACCATCACATACATCTGGATTCTTAGCCTCAAGAGTCAATACAATTGGAGTCGCAGCAACAATATCCAAAGCATCTTTATCATTTGCAGATGCTGGACATACACCATCAGTAGCAACTACTGAAATAGAGTTTGTACCTGGAGATACATGGAACTCGCGCTTGTAAACAAGTCCAACATACTTGTTGTCTGACCATATCAACTCATTTGGATTTCCTTCAGTAACCTTAACCTCCAAATTAACAATATCATCAACATTGTCCTCTCTGATACACTTCTGAATAGTTGTTCCATTCAAATCTGCATCATGAAGCAACTTCAACTTGATTGGAATAAGGATCTTATAAGGAACCTCAGCAGCAACCTCGTTTCCACTATTACAAATCTCATCAATAGTCTTAACGATCATTGTCTTCTCTACTGCAAAATCAGTTTTGTTTTCTGGCACATGGTTCTTTACTGATGATGTAGACATATCTTTATATGCTAGAAGCTCTGCACCATCATATTTCTCAAACCAATTTACAACCGGATCAATTACCAATGAATTTTTAACGTTCATTGTCAACTGAACAGGGTCTCCATTACAAATTGAATCTTTATCGGCAGCAAGGCTGATTTCAATAGGTTCCTGTGCAATTACTGTGATTGCAGTGTCTGCACCCTCTACAAATGCTGCTGCCTCAGAAGTACGACAAACATCATCAAATGCCTTAACGGAAATCTTGTTTACTCCATTATTATTCGCACTTACAGTAACAGGACGCTTAAATACAAGACCTGGATACTTACCGTCGAACCATTCAATTGAACGAGGATTACCCTGCTCAACAGTCAATGTAACATTTACTGAATCATCCTTCAAATCTTTTCTGATACACTTTGTTCCATTGTTTGCGTCTGAAGATAGAGAAACAACAAGTGGTACAAATACATCAAAGCTTACCTCATCAGAAATTGGTTTTGTAGGGCTACAAATCATATCCATCACCTCAACTCTGATATTCTTTGTAGCTTTCTCCTTTGTTTTGTTCTTAGGAGTGTAAGTATGTGTATTAGTTGTATCGGCCTTAGGGAATCCTACTAAAGATGTAAGCTCACTATCATTCTCAAACAAGTTAGATACAAGTGTATCTGCGTTCAACGCATTTGACAACTTAACTGTCAATGTAACATCATCATCCTTACAAAGTTCAGTTTTGTCTTCTGTCAACTTAACGATTAGTGGCTTTCTAGCGTTAATGATTGTACTATCAGATGTTGCGACTGATTTATCCTTGTAACATACCTCATCAAGAGCAGTCACTGAATATGTATAGATATTATTATCTTGCAAACGATCTACAATTGATGTCTCAGTTCCCTCATGGATAAGAGTAGAGTCCTTACTATCGCGATCTTTTCTATACCAGAAATAAGTAGTAACCTTCTCTTTTTCATGAGACGGTGCTGGTTTATCCGCGAACACTTTCTCTACCTTCAAATCTACATGAGCAGTGCTTGTTCCATCTGTTGGCAAACATAGATTAGCGACCTTCTCGTCTTTGCCTTCAACATCAACAGTCAAACTCAAGCTATAGCGACGATAGATGCTGAATTCTGTTGTCTTTGTAATCGGACAGTATCCAGTAGCAGTACCTGTAACTGAAACTGTGTTATCAAAAACTTCAGGTGTTGACTTATTTACCTTGAACACAGAACCTGTCTGGTCAACTGTTGATGCACCGTTAAGTGTCCATTCATAGTTGATGCCACTTGTAGGATAAACATCAATAGCTTTAATAGAACTATCAAACTCACAGTAGAATGTATCATTTGCAAACTTGAAGTCCAAATCATCATACTTAGTGATTGCTACAATCTGAGTATCTGTACAAAGACCACCCTCAGTTGTTGCCAACATATATAATGTATCAGACATCTTGTTTGCATTCAAGATTGACTCTGGAATAACAAACTCCAATTTGTCTCCCTTAATGCTCTTGATAGAATCATTAACTGTCAATGCATTTCCTGCATAATCCATCCATGAAATTGTTGGACGTCCATTTGCATCAGCATTCACCGCGATTGTCTCTCCGATACATCCAAACAAACTTAAATCCTCACCTACTGGCTTGAAGTTTACAAAGAATGTATCAGAAATAGCGTATGTATACTCACAATCTGGATTTGGAATACCATCAGTCACCAATTTAACGATTGTCTTAGGAGAGTTTCCTACTACGACACGGAACTTAGTATCACTGTTGAATCCGTCTTTTCCAAGTGTGATATCCAAATACTCTACATCCTGGATTGCACTCTCCAAATCACTTGCAGATTTTGGAAGATTAATCCATTTTTCAGTAGCATCATCAAAATACTGGAACAAATAAGATGGATTAGGGATATAGTTCTTGATACCAGCACGGTTGAATGCTCTCAGTGTCAAATCTCTATTCTTTCCACAAATCACGATCTTATTCTTTTCAAGAATTTCATTGTCTCCTACGTTAGCCTCAACCTCAATCTCAGGGAAACATACCTTTAGAGAGATATCGTCAAGCAAGATATCATTACCTGATCCTGAAGCTGCGTTATTTGTGATTTTCAAAGTATAGAACTTTGATCCTTTTGAGTCATCTCCATTAGACAATGGGAACAATGCTGTCAAGTTGGACCATGAGTTTGGTCCATAATTTCTTGTGATAACATCACCAGACTCAATTGAAGTTAGAACTTCTTTGCCACCCTTCTCATAAATATCCATTCGGATATTTACAGGAGAACCTCCTGCTGTTAATGACTGAGCATTACTTACAAATGCAGAGAATAACACCATCACATTAGTACATTCTCCAGTAATTTCAAAGTCTCTCTCATAAATGACTTTTCCAAGTACATCCGCACAGTTTACCATCAACATAGCTCCCTGCTTTGTTCCATCTGCACTTCCTGTATGGTCTGTACCATCCCAATAATCGCTTTCACCACTGTCTTTTGCACCTCCATCAGCCATTGCTGGATTTGGAACAAATGCATAATAACCATCTTCAATTCGATATCCATTCTCACACCAACACTGATATGGACGATTCTCATCAGTATAAGTGCCATTCCAACAATCTGAACGATCTGCCTTTCCATCTGAATCTAACGGCAAACGACTAATCACCTTTTTATCATCAAGAGCGAATTTATGCTCCTTGATAAATCCATTTTGGTCGGACATCCATTTTACATTGCTTGGCAATGTTGATGATAATGTCTCAACTGCATCTTTATCTGTTATCTCACCACTATTATACTTCACATAATGATATTCATTACCTGTGAAATAACCGAAGTCATCAAAGAACAACTCCTGTACGGCATCTTCTTTATCTGGAGAATAAACCAAACGGAACATAAACTCTTTT
Source organism: Paludibacteraceae bacterium (assembly GCA_045641065.1). Classification (GTDB taxonomy): domain Bacteria; phylum Bacteroidota; class Bacteroidia; order Bacteroidales; family Paludibacteraceae; genus UBA1723. The sequence goes on from JAZUGF010000126.1 coordinate 28,304, forward strand.
TCCAAAGAGACTGTTTTTGAAGTACCGTCTGATGCAGGAACCTCTACATCAACCTCAACCTTCATCCATCCACTCTTGTTGGCATAGAAGCTCCATGATGTCTTGTCATCACTAAGTTCTGCCTCTGTTAAAGCTGAATATTTCTTGCCTTCTCCCATTTCCTTGAATGAAATCTTTGGATTAGATACATTCGCAGAAGGAAGGTCCACCATCTTGATAACTACATCTCGCCAAGACGGAACCTCTTTTTCGATACTATTGATGTTTCTTACTCCCTCACCCTCGATTACAATATCGAATGTAGGTTTGTTTGTTGTAATATCTATAGCATTTGAATTGATTGTCTGTACCTCTCCTAACGGATCCGTATATGAAGCAACACATCTAACTGCTTTAATATCAGACATCACTGTATACTCATATGTCTTTTCTGTGCTTGGGTCTGTTGCATCTACCCATGTTGTTCCATTACTAATCTGCCATTTGTAAGTTAGATCACTGTTTTTATTTGAAGAACAAAACTTAGCTGTATATGTTATTTTTGATCCAAGGTTTGCTGTTTTTGTAGAACTAGCTGTGATTTTTACCGCATCTGCATCTGCAGGCTCTGTCTCTGTCACTACTATTTTTGAATTGCTTAAATTCAAGAAAAATGAAGATAGCTTCTCACCTCCTACAATAGTGAATCTACATCTTGGTTTGCCTTCCTGATTATTATCAAGAGTCAATACACTTGTTGAAATATCAGAAGTAACTTCATTCAATGCAGATCCCGACTCCTTATACTTAATAATGAATTGTCTGTTCTGCGCTGTGTTGGTAGTTACAATATCAACACGATATACAACACCACACTCATCAATTGGAACTACTTTAGACGCGGATTCTCCTTCGTCTTCTACATTATACCATCCATCAACAATCAATTCCTGAGAATTTACGCCTTGAAGGTACGTACACAATACTACGATTAATGAAAATGCCTTTCGCAAAGCACTCAAACCAGACTTTTTGTAAGATATTAAGTTTTTCATATCTTAGATATTAGATATCTTTTTTTGTTTTTTTTCTATTTTCATACATACTTTAGAGCAGGACTAACTCTAAACAGGTCGCTAAAATAACAAAAAAACATAACATTTAAAGTTTTTTAACGATTATTTCTTTGTATTTTAGAGTCAAAACCAACGATTTATTGTTTAACAACATAGTATTAAAACATTTTTTTTGAACATTGCTAAAAAAACGCAAATGCAAAAAAATGAGAATAAATATGCAATTCACAATTGTTGATTTTTGAACAATAAATTGTGATTTTTGTTTGGTAAACAACAAAAATTAGGTTATTCTTCAGCTAAAGTCGTCTATACATTTTTATTATTTATCTAAAGAATTTTCCTACAACTGGAAGTGAAGACGCTGGGAAATCTCTCTTAAACAATATAATAATGTATACTATCAATAATCCCGTCGCCATAAGCATTCTTAAAAGCATTCCTTCTGGTGCAAAGAAATGGAATATTGCATACAGTCCTAACGCAAGTACAAAATAGATTGCCATACTCTTGTTGTCGTAGTCGATTGGGAAATACTTCTGCGACATTATATATGACACTATTGTCACAACCATATAGCATAGGAAAGACGCAATTGCTGATCCATAGTAACTGAATTCAGGCACCAACGCAATGTTCACCACCAGTGTGATCACTAATCCGATTGTCGACAGGATTGCGCCCCAATGTGTTCGGTCAGTCAATTTATACCAAATTGACAAATTAAAATAGATTCCCTGAAATAAATATGTAAGCAATACCAATGGTACGACTGTCATTCCAACTCTGTAGGCTGGTGAAACCAACAATGCGAACAAGTCAATGAACAATGACATTCCCAATGCGATCAACAAAGCAAAGATGACATAATATTTCATCGCCAAAGCATACTGTACTTTTTTATCCTCACCCTTACTTTGAGCGAAAACGAATGGTTCGTAAGCATAACGGAATGCCTGTGTGAAGACCATCATAACCATAGCCACCTTGAAACATGCTCCGTAGATTCCAAGTTCAGATTCTGCAACAGCTCTATCTGGCATCAAATACGGGAACATAATTTTATCGATTGTCTGGTTCATGATTCCTGCGATTCCAAGCAACAATAATGGAAGCGAGTAACCAAGTATCTTCTTTAGCAATGCTGCGTCTGGCTTCTTAGCCTTACGAATCTCTGGCAAAAGCAACAATGTAACGAAAAGAGTGGAGATAAAATTAGAAACGAAGATATAGCCTACTCCATAATTTTCATCATAAAAAGGAAGATTGATTCCCCAATCGTTCTTCATCTTTGGACAAAGAATCAAGAAGAACAAGTTCGCTCCAATATTGACAAGGATCATCAACAATTTGAAAATAGCAAACTTTCCTGCCTTATTCTCATATCTTAAATAAGCAAAAGGAATTGTACCGACGGCATCAATCGCAACAATGATTCCCATCATCGTTACATACTCTGGATGCGACGGATAACCAAGCCAAACAGCGACATCATTGGAGAACAACATCACCAAAATAGCAAAGATTGTTGAAGTGACTGTTACTGAAGTCAGAACTGTACCGAAAACAGTCTGTGCATCACCGTCTTCTTTATTTGCAAAACGGAAAAATCCAGTCTCCAATCCGTATGTCAGGATCACAAGCAAGAGTGCAGTCCACGCATATAGATTTGTAACTACTCCATACTCTGCACTTGAAGTGAGCACATAAGTGTAAAGTGGAACAAGCAACCAGTTTAGGAACTTTCCAAGGATGTTGCTAATGCCGTAGACCGCAGTCTGACGGGCAAGATTTTTCATTTCTGCCATTTTCTCTGTTCTTTGTTTCTCGCAAAATTACTCTTTTTTATAAACAGACGCAATCTGGTGCAAATAATTATTTGAAATGGTTTATTTAAAATAGTTAGACGCACGTCCGTGCGTCTCTACAAGGATTTCAACTCTCAACTTTTACATCTTCTCCTCCCGTTGCTCCATCACGGAACGCTCCAGGGGCAACTCCAACACTTTCTTTAAATACACGGTTGAAATGCTGGACATTATTATATCCCACAGAGAATGCGATCTCAGAAATCTGCATCGTCGTCTCCTTCAAAAGACGCTTAGACTCCTCGATTCTTATAGTATTAAGGTATGCCTTAAATGATTTTCCAGTTGCGACGCGGATTTCCTCAGATGTCTTATCTTCAGTCATAGATAATGCCTTAGCAATATCAGCAAGTTTCAATTCCGGATTTGGATAATTCTTACCAATGAAAGTTAGAACCTCTTCTTTTAAATTAGTGCTTTCCTTCTCAGTGTCAAGCTTCTCATAAGGCACATAGACGACTTGCTGTGCTTGCGGTTGTTCCTGAGTCGGATTTTCACTCTCTTCCTTTTGGCCATTATGACGACGAAGATAAAGAGCAACCACTGCAAGTATAGCCCAGAATGCAAGCATAACTTTAATTGCATCCGACAGACATCCGTTATCAGCATCTGGCACAAGTCGAAGAGACTTCACTGTTATCTTATGCTCTACATCCTTCTCATTAGAATTGTCCGCATAAAGTCTAATGATATTGACATTCTGATATTTCAAGCTCTCAATATCCGACCACTGCGGATTCTGAGCATACCACCATTCTGGAATAGCTTTGATTTTTTCTACTGGAATATTTAATGTCTCTACTCCTTTTTTTGATAAAAAAGAATAAACAGCATTAGGATAAGCCTTACCTCTGTTTCCAAAATCAAACTCCTCCTGTAATCTAACAGAGAGACGCAAATCTTCATCACTAACTATTTCAGCCTCAACGACATAGTTTTCTGCTGGGAAAGGGGAATAGTCTGCATAATGAAGTTCCATAGCGACATATGGATAAGCAATAGAAGAACCTAGCGTGAATATCATATCCACACCGTCAGCAGTCTTTTGTAGTCTACATTTTGAGTCACCTCCACTTAAAGAGTCTACCTGAGTAAACAAATTCACTCCTTTGGAATCATCCAACAAATCTATTGTCGGCCTTAATGTACACACATATATAATCCCGACTAAAATAGCCGGAATTGCTGCCATAATAGCGATTTTTGTCCAATACTTCCCTTTCGTGTTTTCCATAGTCATGGCAAATATATATAAAAAAAGGACAAAACCATACGTTTAGAACAATATATTTTAAAAAGGAAAGCCAGACTACGTTAATAGCCTGGCTTCATTCTTCACATCATTAACCTCACGGCCGATGATGCACATATATACTCAATCTAACACATTATTCTAATTCAATTTTGCATCAACAATTCTTTGTTTGTTGACATTGCAAAGATAGGTTGTATGTACAGAATCAATTAAACATTTCAATGCTGTCCAATTGATATTTTCCGAAACACAAATGTGAAGTTACCTTCAAATACAGTGAAAAAACACGGTGAAATGGGGCATTTTTTTTGCATGAAGAGATATTCCAAGAATATGATTTAAAAATTAAAGGCCATCTAACGGTGTTAGACGGCCTTGTTTGTATAAAATTCGCGATTTTTTTACTTAATATTTTCGCGTGCTTGGTTCAAATATTTCAACATTCTGTCGTAATCTTTGCTCTCCACGATCTTTTGAAGCTCCGCAAGCTGCTCCTGAATAAGAGCAAGCTGCTTTGATGAGTTAGGATTGAACAAGATCTCCGAGATCAAGAAGTTGTCTTCTGATAAAACGCCCTCTGCAATTGCCATATGACGCTTGAATGTTGTGCCTGGGGCATCCTGATGCTTCATAACAGATGCAAATGCTAGCGTCGAAGCAAATGGGATAGACAAGCAGTACGCCATTGTCTCATCGTGCTCTTCAAATGTGTATTCAAAGATATTCAAATGCAACGATGCATACAATTCTCTGAAGAATGCTTTTCCTAAACAGTCTCCCTCCGCAATGATGATAGCATTCTGTGTACGTAGATCCGACAAACTTGCGAATGTTGGGCCAAACATTGGATGTGTTGAGACGAAACGGAAACCACAATTAGCATAGAACTTTGGCAATGTTGTCTTAACTGATGAGATATCAGAAATGATACAATCTTTTGGCAAATAAGGCATAACCTCATTAAATGCTTGAATTGTATACTTCACAGTCACTGCGTTGATTAGAAGTTCTGGCTTGAACTCTCTCACCTCCTCAAGTGATGTCATACGCTGTGTGTTAAACACAAAACGCAATCTCTGTGGATCTTTATCGTATAGTGCGACGTCGTGCTTCATGCAAAGTACATCTGTTAGGAATGTACCCATCTTGCCGGCACCTAAAATTAAAATACGCATCCCCTTTATTTAGTTAAATGTTAATAGTTAATAATTAATAGTTTTTCGTTTTCGTCAACTATTAACTATTCACCATTAATTATTAATTACTTATTCATGATTTCTGCCTGCTGGCGGACTGACTCTTCGTGGATAGCCTCAAATACAGTATTCAAGAATTCCTCTCCCATTGACATTGTCTTTCCGTCGGCAACTCTCTTGGAGATGATCTCATCGTAACGCTGGCTCTGAAGAATTGGCATATCGTGCTCCTTCTTGTATTGACCAATCTCACGTGAAATACGCATTCTCTTAGCCAAGATCTCAAGGATTGACATGTCGATCTCGTCGATCTGCTTACGAAGTGCATTGATATTCTCTGTAGACGCATTTGTTGTGCGGACTACAAGGCTGTCAAGAATCAACGAAAGAACATCTGGAGTGACCTGCTGTGAAGCGTCGGACCATGCCTTATCAGGATCACAGTGGCTCTCCACGATTAGACCGTCAAACTGAAGGTCCATAGCCTGCTGGCAAAGTGGAGCGATAAGATCACGACGGCCAGAAATGTGACTTGGGTCACAGATGATTGGCAATTCAGGAAGACGACGGTGCAACTCGATTGGAATATGCCACTGTGGAAGGTTACGGTAAAGTTTCTTGTCGTATGAGCTGAATCCACGGTGGATTGCGCCAAGCTGAGTGATACCAGCGTTGTTCAATCTCTCCAACGCTCCAATCCACAACTCTAAATCTGGGTTGACTGGATTCTTAACCAACACTGGGATATCAACTCCCTTCAATGTGTCGGCAATCTCCTGTACTGCGAATGGATCGGCTGTCGTGCGGGCTCCTACCCAAAGAAGGTCAACACCGTACTTCAATGCGAGCTCTACATGCTTTGCTGTTGCAACCTCTGTAGAAACATACATTCCTGTCTCCTTCTTAACCTCTTTCATCCACTCCAAAGCAACCTCTCCGTTTCCTTCGAAACCACCTGGTTTTGTACGTGGCTTCCAAATACCAGCACGGAATATCTTGATGCCCTGAGCGTGTAGCTGACGAGCTGTATTTAGAGTCTGTTCCTCTGTCTCTGCGCTACATGGTCCAGCAATCACCATTGGACGGCTGTCACATGCACCTGTCAAATTTATCTTTTTTAGTTCCATATCATTTACATTTTCAAATTGTCTTTAATTCTCTGAAGTGCCTCAGCAAGTTTCTCCTCTGTCGCACACAATGAAAGACGGATATATCTGTCGCCGTTGCTTCCGAAAATGAATCCCGGAGTTACAAATACACGGCAATCGTAAAGAATCTTGTCTGCCAATTCCTCACAACTCTTGCAAGATGCAGGAATCTTACCCCACATGAACATACCAACCTGGCTCTTATCATAAGTACAACCGATATATTCCAAAATAGCCTCAGCATATTTTCTTCTTGCTCTGTAGACTGTATTGATACTGTCGTACCAATCCTGTCCAGCAGCCAAAGCCTTAGCTGCAGCCATCTGCATTGGCTTAAACATTCCCGAGTCGACGTTGCTCTTAGCCTTCAACACGTATGAGATCAACTCTGGATTTCCTGCCAACATACCGATTCTCCAACCTGGCATGTTAAGTGCCTTACTTGTTGAGTTAAGCTCAAAGCAGCACTCTTTTGCACGTGGCACAGAGAGGATACTCATTGGCTTGTCGTTCAAGATAAAGCTGTATGGATTATCGTTGACGATGATGATATTGTGGCGAAGACCGAAATCTACAAGTTTCTCAAATGTCTCGCGACGGGCATTTCCACCTGTAGGCATGTTAGGATAGTTACACCACATCATCTTCACGCCTGTCAAATCCATCTTCTCAAGTTTCTCAAAGTCTGGCTGCCAACCGTTCTCCTCACTCAAATCGTAGTTGATCATTCTTGCTCCGATAATCTTAGAAGCAGAAGTGTAAGTAGGATAACCAGGGTTTGGCACCAACACACCGTCGCCAGGATTAATGAAAGTAAGCGACAAGAAAAATACTCCTTCCTTTGAACCAATCAAAGGCAAAATCTCCTTGTTTGGATCAAGATCAACTCCATACCAACGCTTGTAGAAATCAGAAAATGCTTTGCGTAGTTCAGGAATTCCCTGATACGACTGGTATCCATGAGCGTTAGGCTGGCGAGCAACCTCATTAAGGGTATTAAGAGCCTCTTCCGATGGCATTCTGTCGGGGCTACCGATACCCAAACTAATAATATCTTTTCCTTGTGCATTCAACTCAGCCACCTCTCTTAGTTTCTTTGAGAAGTAGTATTCCTGAATGTCTAAAACTCTATCAGCCGGTGTGATATTCATATTGATTAAGTTTCTTTGTTATCGTTAATAATAGTCAACGGTTTTCGTTTTCGTTTTCGTCAACGTTATCGTTAAATAGTTTGTCTTCCTTCACGGTATTCACCAAGAATTATCAAATCCAAAGTCAACGGTTGGAAAGCCTCAAGACTCTGCTTATATTTCAAGTAATCCTCAAAACGAAGATCCACGTAGAACTCATACTCCCACTCACGTCCGATGATTGGCATCGACTGGATCTTTGTAAGATTCATACCATAATATGACATGATTGAAAGCACTCTTGCAAGGCTACCCTCGTCGTGAGGAAGACGGAATACTAGAGATGCTTTGTTAGGAGTCTGATCCTTTTTAAGATCATCAACAGTCCAAGGATCAGAAATCACCAAGAAACGAGTGAAATTACGCTTGTTTGTTTCGATACCCTTTGCAAGAATCTCAAGACCATAGATTTCTGCAGCCCACTCGCTACATACACCAGCCTTACCCATACATTGCTCACGTGCAATCATCTTTGCAGACGACGCTGTATCATCCCACTCAACAGCCTTTAGGAATTTGTGATCTTCAAGAAAGTTACGAATCTGCATCAATGCGATAGGATGTGAATATACCTCCTTGATCGACTCCAACTCCTGGCCTGGCAAGGCAACAAGGTTGTGGCGGATACGAATCTTCTGTTCACCAGCGATTTTTAATCCGCTCTCCTTAAGCAAAATGTGATTCTGAAGAAGGCTTCCTGCGATTGTATTCTCAATGGCAAGAGTGGCAATGATACCCTCTCTCTTAACTGTCTCGAAAAGTTCCTCAAATGTCTCGCACTCTACAGCATCGATCTCCTCACCCTGGAAGAATTCACGTGCTGCGATCTCGTGGAAACAGCCCTTAACTCCTTGAATTGCTACTCGTTTCATCTCTATTTCACAAAAAATCCCACATTCAAACGAATGCGGGATTGTAATTTGATAAGTTATATCTTTTACACAACAAAATCCCGCTCTTACCTTCTAAAGTAAAAGAATAGAAAATAATAATATGCGAAAAATCGTTGCTGCATTGTTTCTCTCTTTTAATGTGACGCAAAAGTACGGTTTAATTTACTCATACACAACTATATGCAATATTTTTTTGATTTTAGGGTGTTTTTGGTATGTTTAGTAGAATTTCAATAACCTAAACGTCATATTTTGCATAAAATAAATATCAATATTACTTTTACAAAAATACCATTATAATCTAAATTACCATTATTCCATACTAAAAAGTAACATTTTACGGACAAAATTTTATAAAATCCCATAAAAAAAGAGGGTGTATCAAAATTGATATGCCCTCTTTTCGTATTTAAAAATCAACGAAAAAAAATAAAAAAGCCCCAACTTTCTCAAGCTGGGGCTTTGTTGTCTCATAAAGATTTTGTATCTTTATGGAAACCAAT
>JAZUGF010000127.1:0-34375 GCA_045641065.1 Paludibacteraceae bacterium
CAATCCTCCCTGGAATCGCAGGATGTAAACACAGTCATTGATGCACATACAACAGAAGCAGAGACTAACATCTGCCTCAAGACACTCTTTAACAATTTCATTTTAATTATTTTTTAAGGACGTAAACGTTGCAAAATTAGCCAAAAAAGTGTTACACAACAACTTTTTGAATGCTTCTATTATATTATTTCAATAGTAGAGACAGACATACCCCGTCTCTACAAAATAGTCATAAATACCGAACTCAACTCTCTGAAACTTAAAAATTCAAACGTTAATTTGATCTGGGCATCAAATTTTAAAGTTTTATAATTCATTAATAATCAACAATAAAAAGAAGACGTGGATTTCCACATCTTCTTTGCTATTCTTATAGAATATATCAGCCTTTGATTACAGCCATTGGCAAAAGTTCTGCAATCGGCTTCACCAAATCCGACTCATACTGCATCACAAGATCAATATCCTTGTATGCTCCAGGAGCTTCATCCAAGCCATCGCGTCGCATTCCGTGTATGATTCCTTTCTCATCCATCTTACGGCATTCTTCTTCCAATGAGAGCGTCTCACGTGCCATTCCTCGACTCAAACGTCGACCTGCACCATGCGAGCAACTTTCAAATGAATCCGGATTTCCTAAGCCCTCCACTATAAACGACTTAGTGCCCATAGATCCCGGAATAATGCCGATTTCTCCCTTTCCAGCACGCGTCGCACCCTTACGATGCACAATCACTTCTTCGTCAAAATGCTTTTCAAATGAGGCATAGTTATGAGCAATATTGATTGTAGGATCAAATTCGACATCCGGCTTAACTTGTCTGATTCCGTCCATAATAATATCCATCATCACCTTACGATTCGCCAACGCAAACTGCTTGCAATACTCCATCTCACGAAAATAGTTTCTGCCCTTATCAAATTCAATAGGTAGAAATTCTAACCCTGGCTGTGTCTCAGAATGCCATTTTGCACACCATTCAGAAGCAATATTAGCGTAATGCTTGGCGACACACAATCCTACATTGCGACTACCAGAGTGGAGCATCACCCAAACGTCGTCGGTATTCACATCTTTCTGAATCTCAATAAAATGATTGCCTCCGCCAAGTGTTCCTAACTGTCGAGCCATCGCATCTTTCATATTTTTAAGAAAAGGCAACTTCTCAAAATCAGCAGGAGGAAGCAGACTTTCATCCATAGGTGTTTTACGATGTTCAAACCCAAGTGGGATATTCTTACGGATATGTCTCATTACAGATGTAATATCGCTTCTAATCAATTCATTTGCCTTCAAATTAGTACGGACGGCACACATACCACAGCCTATATCTACCCCCACCGCATTAGGCACCACTACTCCTTTAGTCGCCAACACACCACCAATAGGCATTCCAACACCAGTATGCGCGTCGGGCATAACAGCTATATGATGAAATGCATAAGGAAGCGACGCAAGACGTACTATCTGCTCCAAACATGTATCCTCTACGTCATCCAACCAAAGTTTAGCGGATAACTTTGTGCCGAAAATCTCTTTCTGTATCATAATCTTACTATTTTTTGTTTTACAATGCAAAGTTTGGAGTCAACTACGACACGTATTGTCGTAGTTTGAGATTTTTTTCACATATTTGCATGAAAACATTAAAATAATCGTAGAGATGCCTATAAACAGAAATACACTGATGCGAATACGCGTCATAGATGAATGTCTTCAACGAAAACAACGAGAATGGACATTGGAAGATTTAAGAGAAGCGTGTGAGAAGGAGTTGTTTGACAAAGAAGGTATATGCGGAATAAGCACACGAACGATACAACGCGATATAGAGTTGATGCGTAGCGACAAACTTGGGTATAACGCCCCTATAATCGTCAAGAACAAGAAATACTATGCATATGAAGATTCCGAGTATAGCATCACCAAACTACCACTATCAGCAGAAGATTTGAATGAATTGAGCAGTGCATTAGAAATCATAAAGCACTACAGCGGTTTCTCAAATTTGAGTGGTCAAGAAGATATACTTACTAGAATGCAAGATAAAATCGTTTGTCAGACTGATAATCAAAAAGTTGTATACTTAGAGACAAACACAAAACTAAAAGGCTTAAATTATCTTGGAATACTATTCGACTCAATAAAGAAGAAAGAGAGCTTGGTAGTTGAATACAAATCTTTCAAAGCCAAAAGAGAATCAAGAATATATATATCGCCATACATTCTTAAAGAATACAACAACAGATGGTTTGTAATCGGGATGTCAAATAAACGAGACTTAAAAACTCTCGCTTTAGATAGAATAATAGATGTCAGGAAAGACACTCAACACAAGTATGAGAAAAACACATTATTTGATCCTGAGAAATATTTTAACGAGATGATTGGTGTGACACGTGAGTTAGATTCAAAACCCGAAATCATAATCATTTGGGTATCAGCCAATCAAGCACCATATGTTGAGACTAAACCACTGCATGAAAGTCAGATTATATATAAAGAATACGAAGATGGCAGCAAAGAGTTTAGATTAGAAATCATCATCAACAATGAATTAGAGAGAAAATTGCTTGGTTACGGGTCACATATAAGGGTTATTGAGCCATTATCATTGAAACAAAGGATCGCAAATGAGTTGATAATAGCAGCAGAAAGATATAAATGGTAATATAAGACAAAAAAAGAGTTGCCTACATACGTAGACAACTCTATTATTTTGAGAAAATCTATTCAGATTATTCTGCAGTTGCTGGTGCTGTCTCTGCAGCAACCTCAACAGCCTCAGTTACCTCTGCAGCCTTCTTGCTACGAGAACGACGAGTCTTAGTTGCCTTCTTAGTAGCATCACCCTTAAGCATGTTTTCGTTGTAGTCAACAAGCTCGATGAAGCACATCTCAGCAGCGTCACCTAGACGGTAACCAGTCTTGATGATACGTGTGTAACCACCTGGACGGTTAGCGATCTTCTGAGCAACCTCCTGGAACATCTCCTTAACAACTTCCTTGTCCTGTAGGTAACCAAATACAACACGACGTGAAGATGTAGAATCGTCCTTTGCCTTAGTCAAAAGAGGCTCAACATACTTTCTCAACTCTTTTGCCTTAGCTAGAGTAGTATTGATTCTCTTTGCTTTGATCAAAGAGCAAGCCATATTAGCAAGCAAAGACTCTCTATGAGCTTTCTGTCTACCAAGGTGGTTGAATTTCTTATTATGTCTCATGATTTATTCTTTATCTAATTTATACTTTGAAATATCCATTCCAAATGACAAGTTCAAGTTGTCGAGCAACTGATCAAGCTCAGTCAACGACTTCTTACCAAAGTTGCGGAACTTCAATAGATCTGTCTTGTTGAATACAACTAGTTCGCCAAGAGTCTCTACGTCTGCAGCCTTCAAACAGTTCAAAGCACGTACAGACAAGTCCATATCGACCAACTTTGTCTTTAGGAGTTGGCGCATGTGAAGAACCTCTTCGTCAAATTCCTCGTTATCGTTATCAGAAGAAGAATCAAGAGTGATTCTCTCATCTGAGAACAACATGAAGTGATAAATCAAGATTCTTGCTGCCTCTCTCAAAGCATCTTTAGGATGGATAGATCCATCAGTTTGTATCTCAATAATTAACTTCTCGTAGTCAGTTTTTTGCTCAACTCTATAGTTCTCTACTGTATACTTAACGTTTCTAATAGGAGTATAGATAGAGTCGATAGCTATGACACCAATCTCAGAGCCGCTAACCTTGTTTTCATCAGCAGGAACATAACCACGACCCTTACCAATCTTCATATCGATTTGGAACGATGCCTTTGGATCAATATGACAAATCACCAAGTCAGGGTTCAAAACCTCAAATCCAGTAAGATGTTTAGAGATGTCGCCAGCCTTGAATACCTCAGTTCCAGATACGTTAATTGAAATCTTCTCCTCCTCAAACTCATCCACTTTTTTCTTAAAGCGAACTTGCTTAAGATTAAGAATGATGTTAGTAACATCTTCTTTCACTCCAGGGATAGTATCAAACTCGTGATCAACACCTGCGATCTTGATTGAAGTGATAGCAAATCCTTCAAGAGAAGACAACAAGATACGACGTAGAGCATTACCTACTGTAATACCGTAACCTGGCTCCAACGGACGGAACTCAAACTTTCCATGAAAGCTATCCGCCTCTAACATTATAACCTTATCCGGTTTCTGAAATGCGAGTATAGCCATGCGTTAATTATTATTTTGAATACAATTCGACGATCAACTGTTCCTTGATATTCTCAGGAATGTCAGCTCTCTCAGGGATATGTAGATACTTACCTGACATAGAAGCGTTATCCCACTCCAACCAAGCGTACTTTGCGTGGTTGAAACCAGACAATGAGTTCTCGATAACCTCAAGAGACTTAGCCTTCTCACGTACACCGATAACCTGACCTGGCTTAACTGAGTATGAAGGAATGTTAACTACCTGACCGTCTACAACAATGTGCTTGTGTGATACAAGCTGACGAGCAGCTGATCTTGTTGGGGCAATACCCAAACGGTACACAATGTTATCAAGTCTACACTCAAGAAGCTGTAGTAGGATCTCACCAGTAATACCCTTAGCTCTTGCAGCCTTGTCAAACAAGTTGCGGAACTGGCGCTCCAATACTCCGTAAGTGTATTTTGCTTTCTGCTTTTCGTTTAGCTGAACACCGTACTCAGAAGACTTCTTTCTTCTGTTAACACCGTGCTGTCCAGGAGGATTTGTTCTCTTGCTCAATACCTTATCTGGACCGAAAATAGCTTCACCAAATCTTCTAGAAATCCTAGTTTTAGGACCTATATATCTAGCCATTATTATTAAAAATTAGTACCCTAATCTCTTAATATCTAGCCGCGATTGCAGAGAGGATTTTTGCAATCATTCAAAACCAAAAGATTAGAACAATTAGTAAAAAAATTAAACTCTGCGCTTTTTAGGTGGTCGACAACCATTATGTGGTAGTGGTGTTACGTCAACGATTTCAGTAACCTCGATACCAGCTCCGTGTACAGTTCTGATAGCAGACTCTCTACCATTACCTGGACCCTTAACGTATGCCTTAACCTTTCTTAGACCAAGGTCAAATGCTACTTTAGCACAATCCTGTGCTGCCATCTGAGCTGCGTAAGGAGTATTCTTCTTAGAACCTCTAAAACCCATCTTACCTGCTGAAGACCAAGAGATAACCTGACCCTCATTGTTAGTCAAAGTAACGATGATGTTGTTAAAAGAGCTATGAACATGCAACTGACCGTTAGCATCAACTTTTACTACCCTTTTTCTTGTTGCTACTGCTTTTTTTGCCATTGTATTATAAAATTAGCTACTTAACTTAGCTTAAATTACTTAGTTGCCTTCTTCTTATTTGCAACTGTCTTCTTCTTACCCTTTCTTGTACGAGCGTTATTCTTAGTGCTCTGACCGCGCAAAGGCAAACCTAGACGATGGCGAATACCACGATAACAGCCAATATCCATCAATCTCTTGATGTTTAGCTGTACCTCTGAACGCAAATCACCCTCTACCTTGTAGTTTGCACCAATAATCTCACGAATTTTTGCTGCCTGGTCATCTGTCCAATCTTTAACCTTGATGTTTACATCAACACCAGCCTCGTTAAGAATCTTTGTAGCAAGACTACGACCGATTCCATAAACGTAAGTAAGACCAATCTCACCTCTTTTGTTCTGTGGAAGATCCACACCGACAATTCTAACTGCCATAAAATCTTATTTTTTTTGCAAAAATAAAAAAAATCAACCCTGTCGCAACTTAAACTTAGGATTTTTTTTGTTAATTACGTACAAACGACCCTTTCTACGCACAATTTTGCACTCTGGAGTACGTTTTTTTAGAGAAGCTTTAACTTTCATTTGTTTTTTTATTTATATCTGAATGCTATTCTTCCTTTCGACAAATCGTAAGGAGAAATTTCTACTCTAACCTTATCACCTGGCAAGATTTTAATATAATGCATTCTCATCTTTCCAGAGATATGGGCTGTCAACTGGTGACCATTCTCTAGCTCTACCTTGAACATTGCGTTAGATAAAGCTTCAAGAATCACACCGTCTTGTTCAATAGCTGCCTGCTTTGCCATAAATCAAAAATTTATTCAGCACTTTCAGTAGACATCATACCACTTCTTCCTCTGATAGGACCATTCTCCATTAGACCATCGTAGTGGTGCATCAACAAATGACCCTCTATCTGCTGTAGAGTATCAAGTACTACACCTACCATGATTAGCAATGATGTTCCTCCAAAGAACTGAGCGAACTGATGATTTACCTCAACCAAGCTAGATACGATTGCTGGCATGACAGCGATGATTGCCAAGAAGATTGCTCCAGGAAGAGTGATCTTTGACATTACATCATCAATATACTCTGCAGTTTCTGCTCCTGGTTTAATCTTTGGAATAAAACCATCATTTCTCTTCAAATCTTCTGCCATCTGATTTGGCTGAATAGTGATCGCTGTGTAGAAATATGTAAACACAATAATCAAGAATGCAAATACGACATTGTATTGCCAACTATTCAAATTCATGAAGTTCTGCACAGACTGAACTGTCTCATCACTTGCAACAAATGGAAGAACTGATAGAGGAATGAACATGATTGCCTGAGCAAAGATGATTGGCATAACTCCAGCAGCATTTACTTTCAAAGGAATATACTGTCTTGCACCACCGAATCTGCTAGCAGCAGAACCAGACTTTGTAGCCATTGCAGCAGTCTGTTTTGCATATTGTACAGGAATACGACGTACCGCCTGAACCAATGCAATAGAAGCCATAATAACAACAAACAAGAAGACAAACTCTAACAAAAGAATGATAAAACCTCCTGATGTACCTGAAATGGCTGAAACTAACTCCTTAGCAATAGCGTCTGGGAATCTAGCCAAGATACCAATCAAGATGATAATAGAAATACCATTACCAATTCCTTTGTCTGTGATTCTTTCTCCTAACCACATCGTAAACATACTACCAGCACACATGATAATTACAGATGAAATCTTAAAGAAGAAATCTGTAGGTACTGCGCCTGGAGCCTGCATAGATAGGTTTATAAGATAAGAAGGGCCCTGAATCAACAATATGAAAACAGTCAAATATCTCGTCAACTGTGTGATCTTCTTACGACCACTCTCACCATCCTTCTGGATTTTCTGGAAGTAAGGCATAGCGATTGTAAGCAACTGCACCACGATTGAAGCCGAGATATACGGCATGATTCCAAGTGCAAAAATCGAAGCATTAGAGAAAGCTCCTCCAGAGAACATATTAAGCAAAGACATTAGACCTTCACTTGTCTGGTTCTCCAAAGGTTTAAGTCCTTCCGGATTTACACCCGGAAGAACTATAAATGATCCAAAACGATATACAAGAATCAAGAGAAATGTGAAAAGAATCTTATTTCTCAAATCCTCGATTTTCCAAATGTTTTTTATCGTTTGAATTGCCTTCATTACTTCTTAATTTCAACACTACCACCAGCAGCCTCAATAGCAGCGATTGCACTCTTAGAGAATGCAGCAGCCTCTACCTTTACCTTAGCAGAAAGTGTTCCATTACCCAAAACCTTAATGTTGTCAGACTTTCCAACCAAACCTGCGTTTAGTAGAGCCTCCTTGTTAACAACATCAATCTTAGCTGCATCACACAATCCCTGGATGTCTGACAAGTTAATTGCCTTGTAGATCTTAGGATTGCATACATGCATTTCGCCAAACTTAGGAAGACGTCTCTGAATTGGCATCTGACCACCCTCGAAACCTACTTTCTTTGAATAACCAGAACGAGACTTAGCTCCCTTATGACCTCTTGTAGAAGTTCCACCAAGACCAGAACCTGGACCACGTCCAATTCTCTTGCGTATCTTAACAGAACCTGCAGCAGGTTTTAAATTACTTAGATCCATTACACTCAAATTTTTAATCTACAACAACTACTAATTGTTTTACAGCCTCAATCATTCCTCTAATGGAAGCATTATCCTCATGCTCAACAACTGCATTAAGTTTCTTGAGACCTAGAGCTGCCAAAGTAGCCTTCTGGTTCTTTGGGCAACCAATCTTACTTCTAACTTGCTTAATTTTAATTGTAGCCATAAGAATTAACCTTTAAATACCTTTTCCATTGAAACACCTCTGTTCTGAGCCACAGTGAATGGATCTCTCAACTCAGAAAGAGCCTTGATTGTTGCCTTTACTAGGTTGTGTGGATTTGATGAACCCTTTGACTTAGCCAAGACGTCTGTGATACCAACGCTCTCCAATACGGCACGCATGGCACCACCGGCCTTAACTCCTGTACCGTGAGATGCTGGTCTCAAAAGAACCTCTGCACCACCGAATTTAGCAGTCTGCTCGTGAGGAATAGATCCCTTCAATACTGGAACCTTTACGATATTCTTCTTTGCAGCCTCTACGCCCTTAGCAATAGCAGCAGTAACCTCACTTGCCTTACCAAGACCATATCCTACTACACCTGACTCGTTACCTACAACTACGATAGCAGCAAAGCTAAATGCACGTCCTCCCTTGGTAACCTTAGTTACACGGTTTATAGCTACGAGTCTATCCTTCAACTCAACATCTGAGCTTACAGGCTTAACATTTTTCGTTTCTACCATGTTTATTAAAATTTAAGACCACCATTACGAGCTGCATCAGCCAACTCCTTGATACGTCCGTGATACAAATAACCGTTTCTATCAAATACCACTTCCGAAATACCGGCTTCGATAGCTTTCTTTGCAATAGCCTCGCCAACCTTAGCAGCCTGCTCCTTCTTAGCACACTTCTCAGTCATCTTCAATGATGATGCTGAAGCTAGAGTTGTACCTGTCTCGTCGTTGATTACCTGAACATAAATCTGCTTATTGCTTCTAAAGACAGTCATACGCGGCTTTGAAGATGTACCAGATACCTTTGATCTGATGCTCTTCTTTATCTTAATTCTTCTTAGAGCTTTTTCCGTCATAACAACATGAATTTATAATTACTTAGCACCAGCAGACTTACCAGCCTTTCTTCTGATTTGCTCACCAACAAACTTGATACCCTTACCCTTGTAAGGCTCTGGCTTACGGAATGAACGAATCTTTGCACAAACCTGACCTAGCAACTGCTTGTCGCAACTCTCCAAAATAACAAGTGGATTCTGGTTCTTCTCACTCTTAGTCTCAATCTTGATCTCAGCAGGCAACTGCAAGAAAATTGCATGTGTATAACCTAGAGAGAACTCGATTGTCTGACCCTGGTTTGAAACACGGTAACCGACACCGACCAACTCCAACTCCTTCTTGTAACCCTGAGAAACACCAACTACCATGTTGTTCACTAGAGCACGGTATAGACCATGCTTTGAACGGAACTCAGCATCCTCTGAATTTCTTGCGAAAGTAATTGTACCATCCTCTACCTTCATTTCGATAGCTGGATCTACATACTGTGATAATTCACCCTTAGGACCTTTAACTGTGACTACGTTATCCTTAACTGAGACAGTAACGCCTGAAGGTATGCTGATAGGCAACTTTCCTATTCTTGACATCTTCTTTCCTCCTTAATTAATAAACGTAACACAATACCTCGCCACCTACCTTAAGGTCACGAGCCTCCTTATCTGTCATAACACCTTTTGATGTAGATACAATTGCAATACCTAGTCCGTTAAGAACCTTTGGCATGTCCTTGTAACCAACATACTTACGCAAACCTGGAGTAGAGACTCTCTTCAAGTTCTTGATAGCGTTAACCTTGTTAACTGCGTCGTACTTCAACGCAATCTTAATTGTTCTGTTTACACCTTCCTCTACGAACTTGTAGTTCAAAATGTAACCCTTGTCCATCAAGATCTTAGTGATCTCCTTCTTAAGATTAGAAGACGGAACCTCCAAAACGCGATGCTTTGCATTGATAGCATTGCGAAGTCTCGTTAAATAATCTGCTATTGGATCAGTCATAATAAAATTAAATTAATCAAGACAAATGCCTGACAATATTTAAATTAAAAATTAATAATTACCAACTTGCTTTCTTTACACCTGGAATCAAACCAGCAGATGCCATCTCTCTGAACTGAATTCTTGAGATACCAAACTGACGCATGTAACCCTTAGGTCTACCTGTCAACTTGCATCTGTTGTGCAATCTAACTGGCGAAGCATTCTTTGGAAGGTTCTGCAACTCATCGTATCTTCCTTCCTTCAACAACTGAGCACGTTTCTCAGCATACTTCGCGCAAAGGCGAGCACGCTTTACCTCGCGTGCTTTCATTGATTCTTTTGCCATTCTAATTACTTTTTAAATGGTAAACCAAATTCCTTTAACAAGGCAAGACCCTCTTCGTCAGTCTTAGCTGTTGTTACGAAAGTGATATTCATACCCATAAGCTTCGAAATTGAATCGATGTTAATCTCTGGGAAGATGATCTGCTCTGTAACACCTAGAGTGTAGTTACCTCTACCATCCAACTTAGAGTTGATACCGTTGAAGTCACGGATACGAGGAAGAACAACCTTGATTAGGCGCTCCAAGAACTCGTACATCTTCTCTCTTCTTAGAGTTACGCGAACTCCGATAGGCATCTTCTTTCTTACCTTAAAGTTTGCGATATCCTTCTTAGAAAGTGTCGGAACGGCCTTCTGACCAGCGATTGCAGTCAACTCGTTGATTGCGATCTCAATCACCTTCTTATCAGCAACTGCCTCTCCTAGACCCTGATTGATAACAATCTTCTCAAGAACTGGAACCTGCATTACTGTAGAGTAACCAAACTTCTCCTTCAAAGCAGGGACAATACGCTGCTTGTAATCTTGCTTTAAACTAGCTGTATTCATTTAATAACCTCCCCTGACTTTTTAGCGACACGAACCTTCTTGCCGTCAACCACCTTGATACCAATACGAGTTGGCTTTGGTGCATCACCCGACTTAGGATCTACCAAATTCAAATTAGAAACATGGATTGGAGCCTCCATCTTAACGATACCACCCTGAGGATTCTTTGCACTTGGCTTAACGTTCTTTGAAACAACGTTAATACCCTCAACGATAGCACGGTTTGCAGCTACCAATACAGAAAGAACCTTTCCTGTCTTACCTTTGTCCTTACCTGCAAGAACGTAAACTAAGTCGCCCTTCTTAATATGTAACTTACTCATTACCTTACTTTTTAATTATAGAACTTCAGGAGCCAATGACACAATCTTCATATTAGAAGCACGCAACTCTCTTGCAACTGGACCGAAAATACGGCTTGCTCTCATTTCACCAGCACCATTCAACAATACACATGCATTGTCATCAAATCTGATGTATGAGCCATCTGCTCTACGAACTTCCTTCTTTGTGCGAACAACGATAGCCTTTGAAACGGCACCCTTCTTCATATCACTTGAAGGAATTACGCTCTTCACTGTAACTACAATGATATCGCCTACAGTAGCATATCTTTTCTTTGTGCCACCCAATACGCGAATACACAATGCCTCTTTACCACCGCTATTATCAGCAATAGTTAATCTTGATTCTTGCTGTATCATAATTACTTAGCTCTTTCTACGATTGATACTAATCTCCATCTCTTTGTCTTACTCAAAGGACGAGTCTCCATGATTCTCACAACATCACCAATATTACACTCATTCTTCTCATCGTGAGCGTGATATTTCTTCGTCTTATTGACGAACTTCTGGTAAATAGGGTGCTTCTCTTTCCACTTGATAGCAACAGTAATGGTCTTGTCCATCTTATTGCTTGAAACAACTCCCTGTCTTTCTTTTCTTAAATTTCTCATTTTCTCAAACTCTAAAATTATTATTTAGACTCTGCCTGACCCAAGATAGTCTTCATGCGCGCGATGTCCTTACGAAGAGACTTAATTTGAGATGGATTCTGCAATGGAGTGATCGCATGGTCAAGACGCATGCGGTTCAATCTCTTTTCCTCAGAAGAAATCTTCTCCTGAAGCTCCTTGCTTGACATGTTCTTAATATCTGCTACTTTCATGATTAAGCATTTTGATTTTGCGCATCGTAGTCGCGTCTAACAATAAACTTTGTAGTTACTGGAAGTTTCTGAGCTCCCAATCTCAATGCCTCTTTAGCGATCTCGAATGGAACACCCTCAACCTCGATAAGAATTCTACCTGGAGTTACGCTAGCAACGAATCCTTCAGGGTTACCCTTACCTTTACCCATACGTACGTCAGCAGGCTTCTTAGTGATTGGTTTGTCAGGGAATACTCTGATCCAAATCTGACCTTGACGTTGCATATATCTTGTGACAGCAATACGCGCAGCCTCAATCTGTCGTCCTGTAATCCACTTAGTACCAAGTACCTTGATACCAAAAGATCCAAAAGCCAATTGGTCTCCACGATGTGCAATACCTTTTGCACGACCTTTCTGCTGTCTTCTGAACTTAGTTCTTTTAGGTTGTAACATCTTTCCTTAATTTAACTCTTAAACAGATTGTTTTCTTTTCTTAGAGAAACCGCCTTTCTTAGCAGCAGGATTGTTTGGACGTACAGTCTCTTTGCTTGCTACGAACTGCTGAGAAAGATCCTGCTTTCCATACTTTTCGCCGCGGCAAATCCATACCTTGATTCCAATAATACCTACCTTAGTAAGTGCCTCTGCCTGTGCATAGTCGATATCAGCACGGAATGTGTGAAGTGGTGTACGTCCTTCCTTGTACATCTCAGAACGCGCCATTTCAGCACCATTCAAACGGCCTGCAACTAGCACTTTGATACCCTCTGCACCGATGCGCATTGTAGAAGCGATAGCCTGCTTTACAGCACGACGGTAAGCGATCTTACCCTCTACCTGACGAGCAATGTTGCTTGCTACGATAACTGCATCCAACTCTGGTCTCTTAACCTCGTAGATGTTGATTTGGATCTCCTTGTCAGTGATCTTCTTCAACTCCTCCTTCAACTTATCAACTTCCTGTCCACCCTTACCGATGATAATGCCAGGTTTAGCAGTGCAGACTGTAATAGTAACAAGTTTAAGAGTTCTCTCTATGATAATTCTAGCAACACTAGCCTTAGCAAGACGAGCAGACAAGTACTTACGGATCTTTGAATCCTCTAGGATTGTGTCACCGTACTTCTTTCCACCGTACCAATTGGAATCCCAACCTCTTACAATTCCTAAACGGTTGCTTATTGGATTAACTTTCTGTCCCATCTTTTATTCGTTAGTCTCGTTAGAAATAGCATCTACAAAAATTGTCACATGGTTAGAGCGCTTGCGGATTCTGTATCCTCTACCCTGAGGTGCAGGACGAAGTCTCTTCAACTGACGAGCTGAATCTACGTAAATGTTACTTACGTAAAGCTGACCCATTTCAGCCTTAGTCTCATTCTTCTGCTCCCAGTTAGCAATAGCAGAACGCAATAACTTCTCTAGTTTGATAGAAGCTTCCTTAGTTGAATATCTTAGGACACCCAAAGCGCGGAAAGCCTCCATTCCACGTACCATGTCAGCGACCAAACGCATCTTACGTGGAGAAGTAGGAACATCATTCAACTTTGCAAAATAAAGGGACTTCTTCGCCTCTTTTCTTGCATCAGCTGATACTTTTTTTCTTGAACTCATTTTTCTCGAACTTTTAATTTAAATTAACCACGCTGATTACTTCTTCTTGTTACCACCGTGACCTCTAAAGTTACGCGTCAAAGAGAATTCGCCAAGTTTGTGTCCTACCATATTCTCTGTGACAAATACCGGAATAAACTTATTTCCGTTGTGAACTGCAATAGTATGTCCGACAAAATCCGGAGATATCATTGAAGCTCTAGCCCATGTCTTGACTACAGACTTCTTGCCACTCTCGTTCATGGCAAGAACCTTCTTCTCAAGCTTAAGGTTGATATATGGACCTTTTTTTAATGAACGACTCATAAAAAATACTTTATTTCAATTATTTCTTTCTTCTTTCAATTATGTACTTATCAGAAGCCTTCTTTGGTGAACGTGTCTTGTAACCCTTAGCCAAAAGACCCTTTCTTGATCTAGGATGTCCACCCGACTGACGACCTTCTCCACCACCCATTGGATGATCTACTGGGTTCATACATACAGCACGAGTGCGAGGACGACGTCCCAACCAACGTGAACGACCTGCCTTACCTGATCTCTCAAGTGAGTGGTCTGAGTTACCAACTGTACCAATTGTTGCCTTGCAAGCACACAAAATCTTGCGAAGCTCTCCTGAAGGCAATTTTACGATTGCGTACTTACCCTCACGAGATGTTAACTGAGCAAAAGTACCTGCAGAACGTACAAGTGCAGCTCCCTGTCCTGGATGCAACTCCAAGTTGTGGATAACTGTACCTAGTGGAATATCCTGCAAAGGAAGCGAGTTACCTACCTCTGGTGCAGCATCAGAACCAGACATAAGCTTCTGACCAACCTGCAATCCCGCAGGAGCCAAAATGTAACGCTTCTCACCATCAGCGTAGAACAATAGAGCGATACGAGCCGAACGGTTTGGATCGTACTCGATTGTCTTTACTACTGCTGGCACACCGTCTTTCTCTCTCTTGAAATCAATTACTCTGTACTTTCTCTTGTGACCACCACCGATGTAACGCATTGTCATCTTACCGACGTTGTTACGTCCACCAGTCTTTCTCATGCCTTTCACAAGAGATTTTTCTGGTGTGCTCGAGGTAATTGTCTCGAACGCACCAATAACTTTGTGTCTCTGCCCCGGTGTTGTGGGCTTAAATTTGCGAACTGCCATTTTTATTAAATATTGCTATAAAAGTCTATTGCTTCACCCTCCTTCAATGTAACTAGGGCTTTCTTGTATGAAGGCATCTTACCTGCGATCACACCAGCTTTTGTATAACGTGACTTATTCTTGCCATCAACACGCATAGTATTGACTGACAAGACCTTAACGCCATACAAATCCTCTACTGCAGCTTTAATCTGCGACTTAGTAGCACTCATCACTACCTTGAATCCGTAGCGATTGTGCTTATCCTGCAAACCAGTAACCTTCTCTGTTACGATTGGCTTTAATATGATCTCCATTTCTTTTAATCCTTTAAAGTATTCTCTAGTTCTGCAAGAGCAGCCTCAGTTAAAAGCAAGCACTTTGCATCCAAAATCTTATAAGTATTTAGCTCATGTGTTAGCAACACCTGAGACTTCTGAAGATTCTTGGCTGACAAAGATACATTTTTATTTGGTTCTGACAAAACCAAAACGTTTTTCTTATCAGAAACTTTCAAATTTTCTGTAAAAGCAACGAATTCTTTTGTCTTTGGAGCCTCAAAATCGAAATTCTCTACAACAATGATAGCGTTCTCCTTAGCCTTGTATGCCAATGCTGACTTACGTGCTAGCTTCTTCACTTTCTTGTTCAATTTGAAAGAGTAATCTCTTGGCTGAGGTCCGAATACGCGTGCACCACCTACCAATACTGGTGAGTTGATATCACCGCGACGAGCTCCACCGCCACCTTTCTGACGACCCAACTTCTTTGTACTACCTGAGATCTCGCTTCTCTCCTTTGACTTGTGTGTACCCTGACGATTGTTTGCCATGTACTGCTTTACAGCCAAGTAGATAACATGGTCATTTGGCTCGATTCCGAAGATTGAATCATTCAATGTGACCTTTCTTCCTGTCTCCTGTCCTTTTACGTTATATACGCTTAGTTCCATTACTTATTTACAATTACAATTGAACCCTTAGCTCCTGGAAGTGAACCCTTCAAAACAAGGATGTTATTCTCAGGAATTACCTTTAACACTTGCAAGTTCTGAACTGTAACTTGCTCACCTCCCTTACGGCCAGCCATACGCATTCCTTTGAATACCTTTGCTGGGTACGAACAAGCACCGATTGAACCTGGAGCACGAAGACGGTTGTGCTGACCATGTGTAGACTGCTGTACTCCACCGAAACCGTGGCGCTTAACTACACCCTGGAATCCCTTACCCTTAGATGTACCGATTACATCTACGAACTGAGCTCCCTCAAACAAATCTACAGTGATAACATCACCTAGATTGTACTCCTTATCGAATTCTTTGAACTCGGCCAAGTGTCTCATTGGTGCTGTTGCAGCCTTCTTGAAATGACCCATCTCTGCTGCGTTTGTGTTCTTCTCCTTCTTCTCGTCGAAGCCCAACTGCAATGCAGCATAACCATCATTTTCAATAGTCTTAATCTGTGTAACAACACAAGGACCTACTTCGATAACAGTGCATGGTACGTTCTTACCCTCGGCACTGAATACGGATGTCATTCCGATTTTCTTTCCTAATAATCCTGGCATTTCTTTTCGATTACTATTAGTTTACCTTAATTTCTACATCAACTCCACTTGGAAGCTCCAACTTCATTAGTGCATCTACAGTCTTCTCTGTTGTGCAATAGATGTCAATCAATCTCTTGAATGAAGAAAGCTGGAACTGCTCTCTTGACTTCTTGTTGACAAATGTCGAACGGTTAACTGTAAAGATACGCTTGTGAGTAGGTAGCGGAATTGGACCACTTACTGTAGCTCCCGTAGTTCTCACTGTCTTAACGATTTTCTCAGCTGACTTGTCTACCAAGTTGTGATCGTAAGACTTCAATTTAATTCTAATTCTTTGACTCATCGCTTTGAATCTGTATAAAAAATAATTTAATCTCTATTGGATTTAAAGTGTACCCTCATTGCTGAGGATACACTGTTTTTGTCTTATAGCAAGTCTACTCTACCCTTTGCCTCTGTAACTACTGCCTTAGCGATAGCTGAAGAAACCTCTGCGTAGTGTGAGAACTCCATTGAAGAAGTTGCACGACCTGATGTAATTGTACGCAATGATGTTACGTATCCGAACATCTCAGCCAATGGAACTTTTGCCTTCACGATTCTAGCACCTGAACGGCTTGTCTCCATTCCTTCTACCTGGCCACGACGCTTGTTAAGGTCACCGATTACATCACCCATGTTCTCTTCTGGAGTAACAACCTCTAGCTTCATGATTGGCTCCATCAATACTGGACGTGCCTTAGCACATGCTGCCTTGAATGCTAGGTTTGCTGCAATTTCGAATGACAACTGGTCTGAGTCTACTGGGTGGAATGAACCATCCACAACTACAACCTTCAACTGGTCTACAGGGAATCCTGCCAACACACCATTCTTCATTGAAGCCTGGAATCCCTTCTGGATTGATGGGATGAACTCCTTAGGAATGTTACCTCCCTTAACTACATCCTCAAACTGAAGTGAGCCCTGGAAGTCTGGATCAACTGGTCCAACCTTAACTACGATATCAGCGAACTTACCACGACCACCTGACTGTTTCTTGTAAACCTCCTTGTGGTCAACTGTCATTGTGATAGCCTCCTTGTAGTTAACCTGTGGACGACCCTGGTTACACTCTACCTTGAACTCACGACGTAGACGGTCGATAATGATATCAAGGTGAAGCTCACCCATACCTGAGATAACTGTCTGACCTGACTGCTCGTCTGTCTTAACTGTAAATGTAGGGTCCTCCTCAGCAAGCTTTGCAAGACCGATACCAAGCTTATCAATATCAGCCTGTGACTTAGGCTCAACTGCGATACCGATAACTGGATCAGGGAACTCCATTGACTCAAGTACCATGTGTGTCTTTTCGTCCTCACCACATAGAGTATCACCAGTACGGATATCCTTGAAACCTACTCCTGCACCGATATCACCAGCAGCTACAACCTCAACTGGGTTCTGGTGGTTAGAGTGCATCTGGAACAAACGTGAGATACGCTCCTTCTTTCCCGAACGTACGTTGAAGATATATGAACCTGCATCTAGCTTACCAGAGTAAACTCTGAAGAAGCATAGACGACCTACGTAAGGGTCTGTTGCGATCTTAAATGCAAGAGCACATAGAGGTTCGTCCTCATCTGGGTGACGAACGATCTTGTTCTCCTCGTTACCTGGCTCAGAACCGATGATCTCTGGAGTATCAAGTGGGCTTGGAAGGTAAGCACAAACTGCGTCAAGCATTGTCTGTACACCCTTGTTCTTGAATGATGATCCACATACCATAGGGAAGATCTTCATTGCAAGTGTACCCTTACGGATAGCTGCCTTGATCTCATCCTCTGTGATAGACTCAAGATCACCCTCAAGGAACTTCTCCATGATTGCGTCGTCGCAGTCAGAGATAGCCTCAAGCATCTTCTCTCTCCACTCGTTAGCCTCGTCAACAAGATCAGCTGGGATATCCTCTACATCATATGCAGCACCCATTGTCTCATCATGCCAAACGATAGCCTTCATCTTTACTAGGTCAACTACTCCCTTGAATGTGTCCTCAGCTCCGATTGGAATCTGGATTGGACATGGGTTAGCACCTAGAACCTCCTTAACCTGTGCTACTACGTCGAAGAAGTTTGCACCTGAACGGTCCATCTTGTTAACGTAGCAAATACGTGGCACATTGTACTTGTCAGCCTGACGCCATACAGTCTCAGACTGAGGCTCTACACCACCTACTGCACAGAATGCTGCTACAGCACCATCAAGGATACGTAGTGAACGCTCTACCTCTACAGTAAAGTCAACGTGTCCTGGAGTATCAATCAAGTTGATCTTGTACTTCTTGTCAAGATACTTCCAGTATGTTGTTGTTGCAGCTGATGTAATAGTGATACCACGCTCCTGCTCCTGAACCATCCAGTCCATTGTCGCAGCACCATCGTGAACCTCACCGATTTTGTGTGTAAGACCAGTATAGAACAAAATACGCTCTGATGTTGTAGTCTTACCAGCATCGATGTGAGCCATGATACCGATATTTCTCGTAAAATGCAAATCTGCTTTTGCCATTTGTCTTAATTTGAAGTGTTAAAAATAGATTGATTAGAATCTGAAGTGAGCGAATGCACGGTTAGCCTCTGCCATCTTGTGCATATCAGCCTTCTTCTTAAACGCTCCACCCTGGTTGTTGTATGCGTCTGCGATCTCAGCAGCCAACTTATCAGCCATTGAACGGCCAGCTCTCTTACGAGCGAAGATGATAAGGTTCTTCATTGAGATAGACTCCTTTCTCTCTGGACGGATCTCTGTAGGCACCTGGAAAGTTGCACCACCAACACGGCGTGACTTTACCTCTACCTGTGGAGCTACGTTCTCTAGAGCCTTCTTCCAGATCTCTAGTGGCTCCTTCTCCTCGTTTGGAAGCTTGCTCTTTACAGTCTCCAATGCTGAGTAGAAGATAGTGTATGCTGTACTCTTCTTTCCGTCGTACATCAAATGGTTAACGAAACGTGTTACCATTACTTCGTTAAAAATTGGATCTGGCAAAATGATCCTCTTTTTAGGCTTTGCTTTTCTCATTTTGTTTAATCGTTTTTGTTTTGGTTGCTTCTGTCGCTTCAACGGCCCCTCTTGGCCATTTACTCAACCCTCATCACGCTACCAGTAAAACTAAAACTTAGTTTTTTGTTTTTACTTAAAAAAGAATTTTGCTAGTCGGTAAGGTTATAATTACTTCTTACCCTTTGCTGGTGCTGCCTGTCCTGGCTTTGGACGCTTAGCTCCATACTTAGAACGTCTCTGAGTACGTCCGTTTACACCTGCAGTATCCAATGTACCGCGAACGATGTGGTAACGTACACCTGGTAGGTCCTTAACACGACCACCACGTACCATTACGATTGAGTGCTCCTGTAGGTTGTGGCCTTCACCTGGGATGTAGGCGTTAACCTCCTTCTGGTTTGTCAATCTCACACGTGCTACCTTACGCATTGCAGAGTTCGGCTTCTTTGGTGTTGTTGTATAAACACGCATGCAAACACCTCTTCTCTGTGGACATGAATCCAACGCAGGAGACTTACTCTTGTCTTCAAGACTAGCTCTTCCTTTTCTAACTAACTGTTGAATAGTAGGCATTTTGTTTTACTTTTAAATTTTTACTGATATTCTATCATTTAGAATGCAAAAATAGTCATATATTTTAACATGACAAACAAAAACAGAAGAAAAATAAGCTTATTTATCAACATTTCAAAGATTTAGGTTTTTCAGCACTGTTTTTTAATCTTCACGTCGCCTTTTGCTTCTTCACTTCAAAATATATTGTAAAACATAAAAATCGCATGCATTTTTTTGCCTGTTTTCAACCAATTTATGACATAAAAAACGGAATAAACATATAAATATGTATAGAAAATGCAAAACATGTGCTTTAACAATCCTAATGGACCACTTCTATATAATTCAAAAACTGATTAGAAATTTGCATTTTTTTCGTGCAGTTTTCCACCAAAACTGCATTTTTTTCGTGCAAATTGGCTAATTTGTTGAAAATACGACTAATATGGAACGACTTTATGAATTCTTCAAGCACAAATTGGAAGAAACTCCTACCGATTTTGTGCGATACAAATAACTCACTCCAAGCACAGCTAATATTGGAAATGTAAGAGAAACTTTCTTTATGAATCAAATGAGAGTACGTCAGTCAGTAATAAGTTCTTCTGTGACTGATTTCATAATAGATGATATGTCGTTTGAAATAGGAGGGAAAAAGAAAGGTCAAAAACAGATTGAATCAATAGAAAAAGGATTTGTTGTGAAAGATGACATCGAATATGGATTTGGCAACATCATTCCTTTATGGGCATTCGGACTGAATTATTAGCACAAATCACATCAGAAAAAATCCGCAGCCATCTGGTTGCGGATTTCATTTAACATTATGCGTTTATAATTTAGCATTTAATCATATCAACATAGCCAACACTGCCAACACAGCGAACACCATCATATTGCGTGAGCTCTCACCAATCAACTGATTCAACGCTTTGCCTCGCTTGATTTGAATCAATTTAGTGTACGACAACATATGTAATATCAAATATGGTATGAAGCAATGCACTCTGGCTGGATTGGTCTTGAATACGTAGAACATCAGCAACATGGCTCCCAATCCACAACCTAAATATAGGAATTCTCCAAATTTCTCTCCAAACTTCACAATCAACGTGCGTTTGCCATCTTTAGCATCTGTCTCACGGTCACGATAATTATTCACCACAAGTAAAGCGTTGATTGCCAATCCTGTCGATATTCCAGCGACAACACATCGTGCATCAGCAAAACAATTCGGAGCCTGACAGTAGCATGTGAAACAAGTGGCTACGATGCCAAAGAAGCCTACGACAGCAACGTCACCCAATCCATTATATGATAGAGGGAATGGTCCGGATGTGTAGAAATATGCAAAGAAGATACAGAACACTCCGACTCCCAACATTGTCCATATCTGTGACTCATCTATAATAGGCAGCATACATATTCCACAAGTAGCAGCCAAACCAACCACTGTTGCAATTCCTATCATCATAGCTTTCTTTGTAACCCAGCCCTGAGCCATAGCCCTCTCCGGACCAAGTCGATCCTTACCGTCGCTACCCTTCAAGAAATCAAAAAGGTCATTGATAAGATTAGCAGCTATCTGCATCAGCGACGCGAATAGAAAGCAGATTACAAATTTTCTCCAGTCGAAAACAATTGCGTCGCCTAAATATACACTCAACGCTGAGCCAACCAACACTGGGACCACCGCAGCAGCCAACGTCTTAGGACGTGCTGCCAAAATCCACGCTTTAGCCGAATTTATCTCTACAGTCTCCATCTTCGTTTTCGTTTTCGTTTTCGTTACTTTTCTCTCTCCAAAATCATCTTCATCTCTGGGCTAACGAATGCCTTCAATGCCTCTTTATACACTTTATCTTCCAAATTGCAAGCCCAATAGAATGGACGCTGTTTGTGATCATCCGAACCATGGATTGATCGAATCAAATAAGATACAAGCAGACGCATGATTTTCTGCTGTGACAATGCCGGCTCGTTAGCAGCAGGAATGAAATTCTTTTCCTTTTTAGCGTATGCCAAGAACTCATGATATACACTTTCGTGCATCAAGTTCTTATAAGTCATTCTGAAATCATTTCTCTTTTTGTATGCTTCAATCTCCGACGGATGATTATCCATATATTTATATGAGAAATCATAGATGACATCACTCAAAAGAACCTTCTTTGCAAATGAAGTCATATTTGTGTCAAGTGGAACAAAGATATCCGGAACAATACCACCGCCTGCATAGACAATACGACCAAGCTTGCAAGTCTTGAATTGCAAACTGTCATTTTCCGCAGCCTTCTTCATACTATCCACATTAGTCATCTCACCATGTTCGTAGCGATGGGCAGTCTCAGCACGGTAGTCATAATCCTTACCATAGTATTTCTGCACACATCTTCCCGAAGGAGTATAATATCTAGCGACAGTTAGACGCAATGCTGCACCACCTGAGATTGGAATCTGCTGTTGTACAAGTCCCTTACCGAATGATCGGCATCCCACGATGACTCCTCTATCGTTATCCTGGATGGCACCAGCGAAGATCTCACTTGCTGAAGCTGAATTCTCATTGATAAGCACCACAATCGGAGCAGAGATAATCGGATCTCGACGAGACATCAACACCTCCATTGGATTCTCTCGCGTCTCCCCGCGTCCACAAGTATAAACGATAGTATCTCCCTCGTCTAGAAGATAATCCAACATCTCACCTGCCACAGGAAGATAACCACCTCCATTATTACGCAAATCTATAATAAAACGTCGTGCTCCTTCAGTTTGAAGACGAAGCAAAGCCTCATAGAATTCAGCATGGGTTTTCTCACCGAAACGGTCAATCTTCACGTAACCAGTCTGATCATCAGCCATATAGAAAGCATCAACTGTCTCCTGAGCTACCTCACCACGAATCACCTCATAGTCAATAGTCTCAGCCACACCATTACGCTTGATTCCAAGTTTGACGTGAGTATCCTTCGGTCCACGAAGTTTCTTCACGACCAACTCATTATTCAATTTAGAGCCGACAAAAGAGCTATCGTCGACGGCAATGATCTTATCGCCAGCACGTAGACCAGCCTTCTCAGAAGGGCCGCCCGAAATCACCTGCACCACATTGATAGTGTCGTTGTGAAGATTAAACTGCACACCGATTCCGAAGAAGCTGCTGGCAAGTTCATCGTTAGTAATCTGAAGGTCCTCAGCTTTGATATAAGCGGTATGTGGGTCAAGAGTCTCAGTCAATTGTGGAATGACACGATCTACAAGATTAGTCATATTCACAGTATCAACATACATCTTAGACACATAGTGAAGGACATCCGTCATTTTTCTTGCCGCAATCACGTCAGCCTCACCTTCAAATGTCTTATGTGGAGTTTTCGAAAAGCTCTCTGTAGTATACACATATCTCACACCGAATTTCACACCGAATATGAAAGCGGCAGCAGTGAATACTCCAAGAACAATCGGAACCAATGCCTTTTTTAGTTTTTCATTCATGTTATAAGGTTTTTCAATGTTAAATTCACTCTTTATAATCCTGTTCATTCAAATATTCCACCTTAACACCGGCACGTTCCAAAAGGTCAATGCCATCAGTCAAGCGATATTTCTCAGAATAGACGACACGTTTGATACCAGCCTGGATGATCAGTTTAGCACATTCAATGCATGGCGACGCAGTGACATAAAGAGTAGCACCGTCGCTACTGTTATTGCTTTGAGCCACTTTAGCGATTGCGTTAGCTTCAGCGTGAAGCACGTAAGGGAAAGTAGTATCATTGTCATCCTCACAGATATTAGGGAAACCAGAAGGTGTACCGTTATAGCCATCAGAGATGATAGTCTTGTCTTTGACAAGCAATGCACCCACCTGACGACGTTTGCAATATGAGTTTTCAGCCCATATTCTTGCCATTCTGATATATCTGTAGTCGATTTTTTTTAATTTGTCTGGGTTCATAAGTTCTTTTATTACGTTGACGATAACGTTAACGATGACAACGATAAGCTATCGCCAATATCAATGACACTACAAAATTAAAGAAAACTACGGAATAATCAGCATTTTGTGAAAAAAAGGAACAAATCGGCTTAAAAAACATCAATAAAAGTTTGTGAGAAACAAAATTTAGACTACCTTTGCACTCGCAAAAGAAAAAGAAACGATCTTTTACATACTGCGGAAATAGCTCAGTTGGTAGAGCACGACCTTGCCAAGGTCGGGGTCGCGGGTTCGAGTCCCGTTTTCCGCTCATCTACAAGATGATGCCCTGATGGTGGAATTGGTAGACACGCAGGACTTAAAATCCTGTAATCATTGCGATTGTACGGGTTCAAGTCCCGTTCGGGGCACTTATTTTGTTAAAGACATACTACGTTGGTGCCATAGCTCAGTTGGTAGAGCAAAGGACTGAAAATCCTTGTGTCCCCGGTTCGATTCCTGGTGGTACCACAAAAAAAGCAGATTCAATTTTGAGTCTGCTTTTTTAGTGTTTCTAAAATACTAGAAATTCTAGACATACTAGAAAATCTAGGCATTCTAGAATTTCTAGGGTTCTATAATTCTGACAACCTACCCTTCAATTCCTCTATCTCTGCCTTCTGTTCATAATAAACCTTTAGTGCACGTTGCTTCAAATCCTCATACGCATCTCTCCACTGTTTTGATTCTTCTTGTGCTTTAGCCAACTGTGTTTCCAAATCAGCTATGCGTTGTTGCATCAATGGATACTGCCTTTCATACTGTTTCATCTTATCTTCCTGTTGTTGACGATAGGTATTGCGGGCATTATACATTCGCTCCCTGATTCCACCATTAGTAACAAACTCATTATCCAACTTCTCCAAAAAACTCATCATCATTTTGTCTATCATGTGGCATAACGTCACTCCATAATTACACATTGTTTCATCAGTCCATTGCTGAAAATATGGTTCATAATCCTTGAGCTTGTTATGATAACGACAATATCCCAACATTGATGCATACTCCACATCACTTGCAGAATAAATACGTAGATGTCGAGACTTTAGGTAATCCTCGAAATCTTCCTTCAACTCTTTCAATGATGCTCTTGCAACATTCAACAACTTTATCTGCATCTCTACTGATGTGACTCCATCTGCAAGTCCCTCCACAATGTTCTGTTTGCATGATCGTGCAGCCTGTATAACCTGATCTCTTGTGCGATCTTTGTAGAGATGGATAAATCTGTCACAGAATACAAATGATAATTGATACACTACATCTGACTTCTGATAGAAGTAGAGTTCATTCCAATTTATCTGCTTGTTTAGAATTGAAGGAATTTTATTTTTGTCCACCATGATTTTATACTGTTTTCTATTCCTTAATTATAAATAAAACCAACAATAACTGCTGAACTTCTCAGCTCTTTTGCAAAGATAATCAAAAACATTGATTATTAAATCTTCCTCCTTATTTTTAATCAATAAGCCTAGGATATCTCTACCCTGGACTATAATATTTTTTGCAAGGCTTATCTTACTTTCTTGCCGACTTCGCCTGCACTTTATTGTAACTCTTGATCAACTTGGATGTAAGCTTTGCCTGATACTTCTCATCGATGCCCCATTCCTTTGTATCCGAATTGGCAAATGTCACACGGATACTCTTAATATTCTGCTGATCATTCACAATCTTGTCGATCACACTCTGATCTGCATCGAAATTAGCGTTTGTCTGATAGATGATTCCTCTGTGCATATCCGCACTACCAATCACCTGCTGCTTCTGCATTACCTGTTCTGCTTTGTTCAACGGCAAATACACAGCCTGATTCTCAAACTCGATAATCAATGTGCTATTCTCATCAAAAGCAACAAATGATGATGCATCATTGTAATTAAGCGATAACATCACCTGGCCATTAGACTGGCTGAATGCCAACTGTGGCTTGCTAAAATAACTAAACACTTTTGCGTTAGGGAATGTTGTGTACGATCCATACACGGCCTTCGAAAAACCTGATGCTGCGATTCCAAACAGCATTAGAGATAACAGTACTTTCTTCATATCCATCTAGTTTTAATTAATAATTTCATTAATACTTCGCATCCAAAACAAACAGTGTAATGATATAATTCTTAAGAATATAGAAATATGTCAACGTTGCAAGGCCGTTGCAAGGCTTATCTTTTCTTCAAATGACTAAATGACAAATAACATAGTTCTATATCCATGCCAAAGGAACAAATTAAGTTTTAAAAATCAAAATAATTTTGATGAAAATTATATTTTTCAGGTGTTTTTGAGAAAGAAAATGTAGTTTATGTTGTTCAAACCAAAACAATGCACGCTTAGGGATTTCCGGAAGCGGTCACTCAATCAACCTTCAATCATTTAGATTTTCTTATCTTCAATAAATCTCTGAAAGTATCTGCCTCTTTTGTGACTACGAAACCAAGTCCCTCGGTGCTGGTGCCGGAACGATAGAATTCGGTGTTGGTATGGTGGTATCCTTTCAAACGCAATGAACCACTCTTATTTAATTTGTATTCCAAGTCAAAGTTTTTAGTCAACTCGTCTTCACCAGTTGTGTTAGAATTGTTCTGGTAGCCGAAATCGGTACTGAAGATCAAACGGTCGTTGAAGAAGGAACGTGAAAGCGATAGGCTCATCTCCATATCACTACCATCTGTCTGTGCCGACGACATATCCGCTCCAATCGTCCAGCTGCTTCCAAGCACGTCGCCAAATAGTGTGTTCATTCCGTTGGAGATATTTGTTGACACGATAGATGTCAATACACTTGAGCCGACGTTGCTTGATTGAGTCGACGATATTGGGAAGAATGTACCAAATCCTAGGATGAAGGCAAACTCCTTAATTTTCAAATCGTCAGTATTGATAATTCCCTGTAGACGTTGGTTTAGATCGTCTCCTGCATTAGGCAACGTGACATCGTAGGAAAGATTAAACTTATCCATTGTTCCGTTGATGCCAAGTCGTGCACCAACAGTCTGACGTGTATTGGTCAATGTTGGGTCATTTGAGAATGATTCATCCAAAGTGGCAAGATCAGCTCGTGTAGTATACAAGGCTGACAAATCAAATTTCAATGACTCTATCTTTCCTCCGACGTTGATTGTACCACCCTTCTCTATTGCAAAAGTCTTCTGAGGCAAACTTGAGATCTTCATCTTCAACTGTCCCTCTTCAACAATATAATCTCCATACAGTTTTATCTCATCTGAAGTAGTTGTATACTCAACACGCATGTTTCCACCACCCTTCAATGAGCATTTATCTCCTGATGTACGAGATAGGATCACCGTCAATGCTGTGTTGTCCGTTACCTTTAGATCAACACTCGCGTCGATATTAAACTTGGTCTCATCATATTTATTCTTCAATGCGACAGTATCGTCGTGCGATACAAACACAATTGTGGAATATTGAGTGGCAGATGATGCATCTTCAGGCAATACTACCGTCATCACAGCTCCTTGTCCAGTTGTCACATTTCCACGAATCGACGCTCCATCAGCATCTCCAGCCACACGCATACGCCCATCTGCAGTCAGTTTTCCATACACCATCTCATCCTTGCTCTTCGGATTATTGAGAAGAAGGAAGTCGTTGAGAGTAAGAGTTGCAACATACTTAGGATTCTTGAAATTGTTATGCTGGACATTACAATCCAAATTCGCAATTCGTCCATAGTCATCCACAATCTTAGCATTCTTGATTGTCATGCTGGTAGGTGTAAAGAGGATACTGTCGTTAATACGATATGACGCATTGTTAGCTTTGACTTTCGCCACCACCTTATCCAAATAAATATATCCCTTCACCTCTGGCTCGGAGATCTTGCCGTTGACGTCGATATTGGCTGAGACAGATCCCGTCAACTTATCAAGATATTCATCTGTCATAATTTGAGCTGTAGACAACGGGAATTCCTTGACATTAAATCTTAATCGTAATGAATCCGTACCAGGCGATACAATTCCTCCTGCAGTTGCAACCACTGATGTGTCTCGTGAAATAGTTATCTTTGTTCCGACTGCTTTTTTCTCCGGACTCCATCCGCACTTGATATCCAAATCCCCAATCCACACTGAATCAACACTCATTGAATCTACACGCAGATTCTTAGTTCCGAAGCGTGGCATATCTCCCATCACTCCCCTCGCAGTCACGTCTCCTGTGATGAAACCAGAGAATGGCAATCCCATACGTAATTTGGAAAGTACACTTGAGATGGACATACTGTCGAATGAAACCTTCAAAGAATCATTGATACTCTTTCCTACAGCACCGTCGACAAGAAGAATCTGACGAGTATCCTCCGTCAAACCAAAATGCTCGATTTTAGTATAGCCATCCTGCTTGGCCGTGATTACCGACGGTTCAAATCCGATAAGCAAATCACGAAGCAAAAGGTCGCTCGGCATGAAGAACGTCTTTAGAAGAACATCTTTTGTGATAGAATCTTTAGGAAAAGTCAACAATGCCTTGATGTCACCCATGATCTTCTGCTCCTCATCGAAATTATCATATGTAAATGTGGTAAGAGCAACATCGTTCTCAAGCTCAGTAGATAGATCAAACTTGATTGGCTTCATTTCGTTGGCATAGACTATCGTCTGAATATCACCAACATACATATTCTCTTTCTGCTTAAATGAGAAATCAATTCCTTTTGCCACGATACCATTATAGACGATGCTATCCACATTTACGAATGCTCCCATCCTACTCAAAGAGTCGGAGATATTGAACGTCATCTTCATTCCCGTCACGGATAATGGAACGTCAAAGAATTCGCAAACCGGCTTCACATCATTCACCACCGCCTCCACACGGAAAGCATTGTTGGCAATCGTAGTATCTATTCCAGTCTGAATCTTATGATCAAAGAAAGTCGGCAGATATGGATGAAGAATATTCACCACACTCGCCTCAATAGCACTCACATTATAGCGTCCTCCAAAAGTAACGTCAAGAAGACGTGAACGCATCTGCACCTGTCGACGCGAATCTCTATCGTCGGCAGTGACACTGATCTTTCCGATATCAAGTTTCTTCTGGCCGTTGATGATAATCAAAGAGTCAATATCTGTTTGGCCGACAGCATCGTTGATCGAAGATAAGATTGTTCGGCTATCTACATTGAGTGAGACGGAAAGGTCTTTCCAAGTGGAATCCATGACTCCCAACTTATACGGAGAGAAATTCTTCACCCCTCCATTCACCATATAGATATTCTTCTCCGACGGAATATATGAAGCCGAGAGAGCTGCTGAACCAAATGGCTCTGAGAATGAGATGTCCGCAGTGGCAGAGTTGGATGAATATGAAGCGGAGTCTATCTTTAGCGACGTCGCTACAATCTTATCGTAGGCAAGGAATGGCACAGCACCTTTAGCCTTTACCAACAATCCAGATGTATCCACTTTCATATCTGCATCAACATCAAGTTTGGCCATCAAACGAGTGGTATCACCAATCAGTTTGGCAATATCTGCAGTATCAGTGTTCAGAGATGCCATCACGTTGAGAGCATCAGATTTCTTATCATAAACAAGGTTACCGACACTCTTCAGTTTGATTACAGGAGTGTTAGCACCAAGGTTAAACTCTAAATCAGTGGATTTTCCGGAAGCCTTAAGATTAGTGGCAAACGGGAATAATCGTTTGATTATATCATTGTGTTGCAACGAAGTATCAACCATAGCAAGGAAATCTCCGTTGTCGGCCGAAACCAACAGGTCGGCATTATAATTCGCATTTGGGTAGTTGTAACAATCACTCATTGAAGCCACCGCGTGGAGTGATGCATCCTCACAATCCACCTGAAGCACATCCACGTTCACCTTCGGCAATTTACCTTTAGCCGTCATATATAGGTTGATTGGGGAATGATGTTGAGCAAGGACAGGAGCAAACGGTGCTATTTCCGAAAGCACCACAGTCGACGGTGCTATATCCACAGCGTATTCACCACGGTGGAGAGCATCATCAATATTGTCAAGAATGGCAGGATAAGACCACGTCACATCATTGATTATCAAATTTGATTTAGGCGTTTGCAATGCAATTTGCTTAGAAGAGAAGCCATCCGAAAGCATCGCAAAATCAAGAATTTTAAGATCGTTGATTCTGACGTGGGAAAGATCATCCGTCGCAGAAAGATGAGTGATTTCAGCACGCAGATTGTCGGTGTGGATTGATTGCAGACTACCGATAATCTCCACACCAGACAAATGTATATGATTATAGTCGAACATCGGCTGTAGGGGCAATCCCTTCTGGTTGTCGGAATTGTAAGAGCCAACGTACGACGAATCAATAATATCATATTTAAGGATTCCCTTTTTAAGGGAGATGTCAGACAATTCCAAGTCGAATTTAGATGGAGTTGTATCGACATCAGTTGTGTCAGCCGACGAGAATGCGTCTATAAGGTAGTTAAAATTGTAGACGTCGACTTTACTTGACACATAGATTTTGAAACTGTCGAGAGAAACTTTTGAAAGCGTAAGTTTGGAATCATGCCAAACTGTAGCCGGATTGCAACCAGCCTCTAATCTTTGGATGTAGGCAAGAGTATCATTATTGCAGTCGGGGAGGTAGAGATCCTCCATCACCACATTACCCTTAAAGTTGATGCCGACGTAGCCAACAGAAATGTCGACACCAAATTTATCTTTGACCATTTCGGTCACTTTCTGAGTTATTGAAGTCTGGACAGCCGGGATTGTGATTGCCCCACATAACAACAAAAGCAACAGCAGGATTACTCCCACCGTTGCTATCATTATAATTCCTATTTTCTTCAACAAACTCATTGAAGCATATTCTTACTGCTTTGATGAATCCAATGCAGGGTACTTCTCCAAGAATTTAGTAGTATTATCCATCAATAGATAAATCTTCTCCTTACCCCAGCCCATTCCGCTAAGAACACCTGTTGCTTTAAGAATCAAAGAATTAGATCCCTCGTCTGTAACAAGAATAAATTTTGAATGAGATGGATCCAAAGCTTCAACGTCTTTATAGAACTGATGGTCAGATCCATTTGCATAGAATAGATCCTCTGGCAATGGTATATTTATAGCTTCCAAACTACCATACTTAATGTGACCTGCTTTATATTTTACAGCATCACGAGTGTCGATCAAAATTGTTGAAGCTAGATTATTCTCATTTGTCAAACCATTGTAAAAAGCCTCAGAAGTAGCACCTGTCATCTGCTCATTCTTATTAGTCTTTTTATTGTCATCATCATCGTTTTCATCTGTCTTACAAGATGAAATAGAAACTACAGAAACTGCAGCCATAGCTACGAAAGCCAAAGTCCTAAAAAATCTTTTCATGATATTTATGATTAAATTCCTTACAAATATAATAATTCAAATGTTTAATGCAACATCAACACCAAACTTTTTATTCATAGAATGTCTTGGTGAACGGAACATATTTCTTCTGTCCCAATATCTTCTTCTTCCAGAACGCTGTCAAGAAGCCACAACCATAACCGAATAGCTGGATGAAACTAGTACCGATGCTCAACACTGCAACGTGAAGCGATTTCGTCGTCGCCAATGAATGAAGGAAAATCAACGAAAGATACACTGGTATGACAAGTGCAAATGGCCACCATACGAAGATGCCAAGCAAAATGCTGAATGGCACAGCCAATGTGAAGGCGGCAGGAAGCATATGGACAAGCTTCATAGCACCTTTGTGTCGCTCCGAAAGTGCAATACGTGCTGTACCTGAGCAGAACACCTGTTTGAAGAACGACTTGAATGTATTGCGACGTTTGTGGAACACATAAGCGTCAGAAACTAAGCCGACGGTGCATCCACTCTCCACCACTCTCATACTGAAATCCACGTCTTCTCCATAACGCATATCTGCATAACCATTGATATTATCAAAAACGCTGCGACGTACACCGAGGTTGAAACTACGTGGGTAGAACTTATCCATCTTCTTCTTTCCTCCACGAATACCACCAGTAGTCAAGATTGAAGTCATAGAATATGAGATTGCCTTCTGAATCGGAGTGAAATCCTTGTGCTCACGGTCTGGGCCTCCAAAACAATCCAAAGGTTCCTTCTCCAAGTGAGCCATCAGGCTCTCGAAATATGTGTCGGGAAGAATCGCGTCGGAATCAAAGAAAATCAAATACTCACCGGTAGCTAGTTTGGCACCCGTATTACGAGCACCACCAGGACCTGTATTATCTTGATAATGATAGACGATATTCAAACGGTCGGCAAAAGCCTTAGCCTCATTTTCGCATCTTTTCTTTGATCCATCCTCTACAATAACCACCTCAACATCACACTGTACCGTCTGCTTTGTTAGCGACTCCAACAGCTCCACTACCTCATCTGGGCGATTATAGACAGGAATTATAACTGAAAACTTACTCATATTCTATATTGTATTCGTGATTACAAAATTACTACATTTTATGGAAATATTGGGAATTAAGGTTTGATTTATATACCTTTGGGATTAAATGCATAAATGAAAGATACCATGAAACTACGAATACTACATTTCATACTATTTTGTGGCTGTTTGTGTGGCCAAGTTTGCTATGCGGCAGACAATGAAATCGTTGCCTCTACCAATGTAGCTCAAGATTATACTGCCACATTTGGAGAAGATGTCGTTCATTTCAGCACACAACATGCACAGGAGCAGTTTGTCAAGATGACAAAGAAATACAGAGCCTACCAGCAGTACTCTGAAAACATCTCACTCAATCTGTTTAATACAGTAAAAGAAGCACGAACAGAGCTCGGCAAGGCTGGAGAGGCTATGTCCAATGACAAAGGATACGACACAAAAAGGTCTATCGCATATTTTACAAAGTTGAAGAATCAGTTGGAAGATATGTTTGAGGCATCTCCAAATATGCGTAAAGCCTACAACCACGCATCACAAATAGAAATCGCATTGAATGGCATCAACCTTGCTACCGATGACACAGGCGAAAGAAGCAGATATTGGGATGAGTGTAAAGAGGCATTCAACAATTGTATAGATGCCATCAAAGAAGCCCAGAAAGATGTGAATCAGAAAAGAGATGAATATCTCGTCCAGATAACTAATGTCATAAATAGCAAGAAATAGACTTTTGCGCTATGAATCCAATACAAACATTTTCGGCATTATACTTCAAATTGAAAAATGCCGACCCCATTCCAGTGACATATGGAAAAGGTGTAGCTGCATCGTTAGCCGAGCCAATCGAAAAGGCAGGTTATAAATCAGTGTTCATCGCATGCAGCCGAACTATCAATAGAGAGAACATGCTCTCAGAGTTGATATCAAGTCTAAATGAAAAAGGTATAAAGACGACGGTGTTCACTGATATCGTACCCGATCCTACCATTGGAAATGTTGAAGCAGGGTTGACGGTGGTGAAAGAGAATAAATGTGATTGTATTGTTGCAGCAGGTGGAGGATCGGTGATTGACTGTGCTAAGGTGATAGCGTTGAGAGCGACAAACTCATGGATGTCAGTCAACTCCATGGCGATATATATCCGTCCACTATTCAAGTCGATGCCACTATTTGTATTGCCATCCACATCAGGTACAGGTTCGGAGGTGACATATTTCTCCGTCATCACAGATGAGAAGAAGCATAAGAAGTGTGCCATCGTCACAGACCAGTTTATGCCGAAGCATATTGTGTTCGACTACAATCTTCTCCACACAGTGCCAACCAATCCAACAGTGTATGCCGGACTGGATGCGTTGACACACTCAGTAGAAGCCTTCATAAGCAAGTTGAAGCCAGCGTTTAAGGATGACGCAAAGTCAGCTCCAGAGGTTTGCAGAGACATCTTCAAATACCTACCGATAGTGAAGGAAGATCCCGACAACGAAGAGGCAAGATTGGGAATGGCGAAAGCAGCGTATAATGCAGGAATAAATTTCCGACGCAACGCCGTTGGATTTGTCCACGCAATTGCCCACCGAAT
This sequence comes from Paludibacteraceae bacterium, assembly GCA_045641065.1. Classification (GTDB taxonomy): domain Bacteria; phylum Bacteroidota; class Bacteroidia; order Bacteroidales; family Paludibacteraceae; genus UBA1723. The sequence continues at coordinate 33,909 of JAZUGF010000127.1, forward strand.
CGGAGAGAACTACCATATTGCCCATGGATTGGCATGTGGAGTAGTGCTTCCACACGTGTTGAGAGCATCTTTGAAAGATGCAAAAGCAGATTTGGACTTCTTGGCAAAGAATAGTGGAATAGCCGACGATGCGGAAGGATTCATCGCAGCGATAGACAAGTTGATTGCAGACTTAGGCGTTCAGACACAATTTGCTGAGATCAAGAAGGAAGATTATCCACAGATTGTAAGTCGAGTGAAGATGGAGGCGATAATGCAAGGATTCCCTACATGGTTGGGGAAGGAAGAGATTGAAGAGATATTGGATAAGGTGAAGGGACAACAACAAAGAGGGTGTATCAAAACTCAATTTATAAAAAATCAAACTATCAAAATGTAAGTTGATTTTTAATTTCGCCAAAAATATAGTCGTTTCAGAGACTTAACTGTAATTTTTAAGTTCTGAAACGGCTTTATTCATATAAAAA
>JAZUGF010000128.1:0-47008 GCA_045641065.1 Paludibacteraceae bacterium
CACACTGCAAACTTAGAGAAGGACGAGCAGGAATATAAAGAAAATAATATGTTTATGTTTGATTAATGAATTATAGATTTTTTACATCTGCTGCAATTGCTTGCCTATCTTCTTCCTTATTTGCTCAAGAGGATAGCCTAAGACCGACGGAATTGAATCCTGTTGTGATTACCGGCACCGGCACTTACAACACGGCTGATAATTCGCCTGTGTCGGTGAAGGTGATTTCAACAAAGGATATCAAGAATGTTCAGGCAACGAGTGTGCAGGATGCTCTTGGTAAACTGACTCCAAATATCACGATACATACGAATGGTATGGGTGATTTCGTGAATTTCAATGGAGTCAGCGATGATTATTTGCTTATTATGGTTGATGGCAAACGTGTCACTGGAGATGACCGTTGGAGTCGTATCAGTATGGATAATGTGAAACGTATTGAGGTCTTCAGTGGTGCAGCAAGTGCTCTTTATGGAAGCGACGCGATTGCTGGAGTAATAAATATCATCACGGATGAGACTAAGAATTCGGGTTCTGCGACGTCGCGAACAAAAGTGATGAGTCATGGACGTATGAATCAGAATGTCAACGTGGATGCAACTAAAGGAAAGTTCTCTACTTATACTTCATATAATTTCCGTAAGTCAGACAACTGGCAAGTAAACCATTATCAGGAGTTTACTGAGACTGATAAAGATGGCAATGAGCAAAGCGTTTTGAAACTGAATGGTAGACCAATGTCACAGGGATTCCAAAGTCATAATCTAAGTGAAAAGTTGGAATGGCGATTCAATGAACATTGGAAATTGTATTTGACTGGTGATTACTATGATTATGTGACAACTCGTCCACAGAATGCAATTTCTTTCACTCAGAAGAAAACTACAGATAAGTCGACAGGAGACATAGCTTATTCATATACTCCCAAACAAGCATACACATACGACCTACATCACAATTCATATTCGTATGGTGGAGGAACACGTTGGACACCAAACGATAGCGTTGAAGTGACTTTGAATGTGAATAGTGATAACTTCACGTCGAAATATGATTATTGGCAAACTGATGAGAAGGAGGCTTACGATGAGACTCGTAAGGAAACTCATAATGTGAATGAGATATTAAAGGGAATCTTCCGTCTTGCTGATTGGAATAAATTGTCGGGTGGATTGGAATTTGTTCAGGAATCTTTGAAGAGTGAAAGCGATAATATTTCACATGAATCAACTAATACTTACAATGTCTTTGCTCAGGAAGAATTGAAGATAGTCAAGGGTTTTGAAGCAGTGGCTGGCGTACGTTATACATACAACACAAACTTTGGCAACCATGTCACTCCGAATGTCGGATTATTTTATCATGTAGGAGGATTCCGTGTCCGTGCAAGTTATGCAGGAGGCTATCGTACTCCGTCACTATCGCAACTTTACGCTACCGACCAAGCTAAAACAAGTAGTCGTTACACAATCAATAATCCATCTTTGAAAGCGGAGAAGAATCATTTCGGTACAGTTAATTTGGAGTATGGAAACGAGTGGATGAATATCGGAGTTTCTGGTTTCATCAATCAGATTCGTGATATGATCAATTATCGTACTCTTACCGAAGAGGAGATTGCCGCTGATGCTGAACTTACTGAACTTAGTAAGGAGTGGAAGACAATCCGTCAGCGTGATAATACAGATACTGCTTTGCTAAGAGGTGTAAGCCCTAATGTGAAGTTTATTACAAAGTGTGGATTGACTGTTGGAGGTGGCTATACATTCACGGATGGAGAGGTTGACAAGGCTGTTCGTCATGTAGGTAATGTGAATGTCTCATACGATAAGACATGGAATAAATATCATTTCAACATTGCTTTGAATGGTCATATTCAAGGTCGACGTTTCAGCTCTACATACGGTTATGCCGATGGCTATAGCCAATGGGATTTGAACACTCGTCATGTGATAACTATGGATAAATTCACACTTGAACCAGGTTTCGGAATTGAAAACCTATTTGATAAGGATGACAATTCGTATTGGAATTCCAATTATTCAACCACTAATCCCGGACGATCATTTTATGTGAGTCTGGCTTTAAGATTCAAGAATTGACATTAATTCAGAAATCAAAATGAAAATCTACGTTGCAGGCATCGGTCCAGGTTCTCCTGAGGATATCACACCAGCAGTTCTTGATGCAGTCAAGGATAGCGATGTTGTGGTAGGGTATAAATACTATTTCCAGTTTATCACTCCCTATTTGAAACCCGGTACTGAGTGTGTCGATACTGGTATGAAGAAGGAGCGAGACAGAGCCGAACAAGCATTCCGTCTTGCAGAAGAGGGAAAGACTGTCTGTGTCATTTCTAGTGGCGACGCGGGTATCTATGGCATGGCTCCACTGATTTTTGAGATGAAGAAAGAACGTCAGTCCGACGTGGAGATTATTCCACTTCCAGGAATCAGTGCATTCCAGAAAGCCGCTGCTTTACTTGGAGCTCCAATGGGACATGACTTCTGCGTCATTAGTATGAGTGATTTGATGACACCGTGGAGTTTAATTGAAAAACGAATCAAGGCTGCTGCAATGGGCGATTTTGTGACAGCTGTTTATAATCCCAAGAGCAGTGGTCGTTACTGGCAATTGCACCGTCTGAAAGAGATATTCTTGCAGGAACGCAACCCAGATACTACTGTTGGCTATGTGCGTCAGGCTGGACGTGAGGATGAGTGTGTTAAGATCATCACTCTTGAAGAATTTGATCCTGAAGACGTGGATATGTTCACCGTTGTCATTATTGGCAATAGTCAGTCTTACGAGTGGAATGGCAAATTCATTACTCCACGAGGATATTATCGTAGGGGCGAACCCTTGTCGCCCTCAGATGAAAGTGCAATCTCAAATGGAGCAAAGAATCTTGGTCAGTTGATTATGATAAAGTCGTTCCAAACTATCCGTGGTGAATTGAAAAATCCAGACGTTCCGTTATGGAAGTTGTGGCCGATGCTTCACGCAATCCACACCACTGCGGATTTTGAGATGGAAAAACTTGTTTGGATGGATGATGAGGCTACATCTAAGCTTTATGATAAAGTACGCAGTGGAGAAATCAAAACCATTGTTACAGATGTGACTATGGTTGCGTCAGGCATTCGTAAAGGAGCGTTGGAAAGACTTGGTATAGAGGTCCGTTCATATATCAATGATCCGCGTGGTGCAGAGATGGCAACGTCTCTAAATATTACACGAGCACAGGCAGGAATACGTCTTGCTTTGGAGGATTATCCCGATGGAAAGGGAGTCCTTTTTGCATTTGGAAATGCACCAACTGCTTTGCTTGAACTTTGCGATTTGATTCGCAAAGGAAGATGCAAACCAGAAGGAATTGTGGGTGCTCCTGTAGGATTTGTCCATGTGGAGGAGAGCAAACATGCCGCCAAACCATTTAAGGATATTCCGAAGATTTTGATTGAAGGAAGAAAGGGAGGAAGCAATCTTGCTGCTACGTTGGTTAACAGCATCCTGACATATGATGATGCTGAACAATTAAGACCGGGAAGAGATGTGTAGATTTGAGGATTGTTAAGGGCGGAACGCCCTAACTCTCCCTATAATCCGCGAGCCCGTAGGGCGAGCGGTAAAAAAATATATATGAAACATTGTACTATTATAGGCATAAGTGATTCTCGTAATCAATGGTTTACTCCGGAGGTAATGGACGTTATCTCTAAAGGAACCGTATTCTCTGGAGGCAAACGACATCATGAGATAATGGAGAAATATCTGCCTGCTCAATGCAAGTGGATTGATATCACTGTGCCATTGTCTGACGTTTTTGTGCAATACAAATTTTTTGAAAACATTGTCATTTTTGCTTCAGGTGATCCTCTTTTCTATGGATTTGCTGCGACGGTTCAACGTGAATGTCCGGAGTGTAAGATAAAGGTTTATCCGTCTTTTAACTCGTTGCAGATGCTTGCTCACAGAATAAATCTTCCATATCAGGATATGCATGTGGTATCGTTGACTGGACGACCATGGGATAAACTTGATGAGGCTCTAATCAACGGAGAATCAATGATTGGTTGCTTGACTGATCGCAATAAGACTCCGAATGCTGTATGGGCAAGAATGCAGGAGTATGGCTATGATAATTATACTATGACAGTAGGAGAAAATTTGGGAAATGAGTCTAGCGAATGTTTTGGAGAATTCAATCCTGACAAAGAATATGCCGTTCCAAATTGTTTGATTTTACAGAAAACATCGAATCGTGTACGTCCGTTTGGCATTCCAGAACAAGAATTTAACCTTTTGAACGGTCGTGTGAATATGATCACGAAGATGCCGATCCGTCTTCTCTCATTGTCTATGCTCGACCTTAGACACAAACGTTCATTTTGGGATGTTGGCTTCTGCACTGGCAGCGTAAGTTTAGAGGCAAAACTACAATTTCCGCATCTAAATATCACCGCGTTTGAGATTCGTGAGGAGGGTAGGGAATTGATGATGAAGAATTCACGTAAGTTTGGTGCTCCAGGTATAACTACTGTCATTGGAGATTTTATGGAGCAAGAACTTAGCCAATACCCAGCCCCTGATGCTGTTTTCATCGGTGGACACGGAGGCAAGTTGAAAGAGATGATTCAGAAGTTGAAATCAGTTATGACGACGGATTGTTGCATCGTCTTCAATTCTGTTTCGGAAGATAGCAAACGGATGTTTGAAGAGGGTGTTGCGGAGGTTGGTATGCAGATTGTTGGTTGCGCACGTATGGCGATTGACGATCACAATCCGATTTATATAATGAAGGCAATGGTAAATTAAAGTTCAATCTCTTTCTCTCAAAAAAAGACAACGTCTTTCTCTGAGAAATCTGAGTCTCTGTGTTTATTTATATGCGCTCGCCTTCGGCTTGCGCAAGTGGAAAGGGCAAGGGCGTTCCGCCCTTTGCAATCCTCCCATTTAAGGTTATAATCTACAAGGGAGCTTTTAGTTAATTTGGAATGATACAATACGAATATATAAACGAAGCAGGAAAAGAATTGCTTTCCAAGATAGAGAAGGCAAATATCCATTTTGACGGAGATGCGATAGTCTTCGCCGGTGCACTTGGTATCTGTGTTCGTAAGATACTGCCACTTGTTCAGGATAAATACACAGACCCAGCTGTGGTATGCATCGACACTACTGGACGATGGGTGATTCCTGTGTTGAGTGGACATATTGGTGGAGCTAATCAACTTGCTCGCCTGATTGCTGATATAATCGGTGGAGAGGCTGTCATCACGACACAGAGTGACAATCTTGGTTTGTGGGCATTAGATACGTTAGCAAAAAAGTTTGGTTGGAAGCAAACTCCAATTGACCGTGCTGAGATGAATAAAGCGATTGCTGCATTTGTCAATAGAGAACCAACTGCCCTATATATTAATCAGGAAGACGAGGGTACTAAGCATCTTCGTGATACTTGTCCAAAACATGTGACAATCAATCCCGAAAGTGGATTTTTCAAGGTGAAGATTAAGGTTGCTGATAATACGTTATCAATATCATTTAATCGTGGAATGACACTTGGAATTGGCTGTCAAAAAAATGCTCCAGAATCTTGTGCTGATAAACTGATTGAAGACATTAAGAGTAATGGTATTGATGTAAATGATATTAGTACCGTCGCCACGATTGAACTAAAGAAGAATGAACCGATGTTGGCTCGACTTTGTCAGTTGCTTCCGTGGGCAGAACAACGCATCTACTCAGTTGATGAATTATCCACCGTTGACGTACCGAATCCATCGGAGAAAGTTTTTGAAGTAACAGGAAGCTATGGTGTAGCTGAGGCAAGTGCAATGATTGGTGAAAATGAACTTTTGGTGGAAAAAACAAAAGGCTGTTTAGATGGAGTCTATTATACTTGGGCATTGGGAAAAGAGCTTAGAGTTGAGAGCTTAGAGCTTAGAGAGAGGGATTCAAAGCAAGGATTTATAGAAATTGTCGGAGCTGGACCAGGTGATCCTGAACTAATCAGCGTGCGAGGCAAACGATTCCTTGAAAATGCAGATTTGATTCTCTACGCTGGAAGTCTTGTGCCTAAGGAATTGACATACTATTCAAAGCCAGGATGTGTGGTGAAATCGTCGGCTGATATGAATCTTGAGGAGCAGTTTCAACTAATGAAAGAACACTACGATAAAGGGCATCTTGTGGTGCGATTGCATACTGGTGATCCATGTATTTATGGAGCAATTCAGGAGCAGATGGCATATTTTGACGCTCATAAGATGTCGTATCACATCACGCCTGGAATATCATCGTTTCTTGCTGCCGCTGCAGAATTGCGAAGCCAGTTTACAATTCCTGAGGAGTGTCAAACAATAATTTTGACACGTGGAGAAGGACGAACTCCAATGCCTGAAAAAGAGAAGTTGCACATGCTCGCGTCGCATCAGAGCACAATGTGCATTTTCCTTTCTGCAAGTATTGTCGACGATGTGCAGAAACAATTGATTGAAGGTGGTTATCCTCCTGAAACTCCCGTCGCTGCATGCTATAAACTGACATGGAAAGAACAGAAAATTTTCAGAGGACAATTGAAAGATTTAGCTTCCATTGTCAAGGATAACAATTTGACTTTGACTACGATGATAGTGGTGGGTAACGCCATTGATAATCGTAAAGGATTGAGCAAATTATATGATGGACATTTCTCTCATTTGTTTAGAAATGCCTCATTATGAATTACGAATCACGAATTATGAATTGATATGATTCTTGTTTTTGGTGGAACAACAGAAGGACGATTAGCCATCGACGTTTTAGAAGAGGCAGGCAAGACATTCTACTATTCGACAAAGAGTAGTGGACAGGAAGTTGCGTTGCATAATGGCATCCGTCTTGCCGGAGTGATGACTGCTGATGATATCAAGAGATTCTGCCAAGAACATGATATAAAATGTATTGTCGACGCTGCACATCCATTTGCGGAAGGATTACATAGTTCAGTGGCAAATAGTGGTTTGCCAGTCATACGATTGGAACGACATTATGCTGATGATGTGGAGGGTGTAATCTATTTGAATGATTGGAGCGACGCAGTTGAGACGATTCGTAGTGAAAAACTTTTGGCTTTGTCTGGAGTCAACACAATAGCTAAACTGAAAGATTATTGGCAATCACATGATACTATTTTTAGAATTCTAAACCGTGAAGAGAGTCTTGAACTTGTTAGACAAAATGATTTCCCTGAGGGTAAATTACTATTTTATCCGTCATTGAAACCAACTAAAGACAAGGAAAAAGTGGTGATGTTGGAAAGCGGATGCGACGCGATTCTTACCAAAGAGAGTGGCGAAACAGGTGGTTTTGATGCTAAAGTTGAGGCTGCACTTGAACTCGGTTTGACGGTTTACGTGGTTCGCCGACCTTCATTGCCAAAGGAGTGGATATCAGTTAGTGGAAAGCATACGTTGAGACGAGCTATACAGAGTTTGATTCCTGAATTCTTTCCGCTAAAAACTGGTTTGACTACAGGAGCATGTGCCACTGCTGCAACCAAAGCAGCATTGATGTCGTTGCTTTATGACGATATACCAGAAGAGGTGTTATTTGCATTACCAGATGGTGAAACCTTGACAATACCAGTCGAATGCACTCAACGTGGAGTCGCATCGGTTGTGAAAGAGGGTAGTGATGATCCAGATGTTACGAAAGGATGCAGAATTACATCTGTGGTAGAGACGCGAGATCTCGCGTCTTCATTGTCAGTAGGTATGCAAGATCTCGCGTCTTCATCAAATGAAATTAGATTCCTTCAAGGAGAAGGTGTTGGAATTGTCACATTGCCAGGACTTGGTATTCCAGTCGGTGAACCAGCAATCAATCCAACTCCACGTCAGATGATTACGTCGGAGATAAGGGCCTTGACTAACCTTGGTGTTGATGTTAGAATCAGTGTGGAGAATGGAAGAGAGTTGTGGAGCCACACGTTTAACAACAAAGTTGGAGTGGTGGATGGAATCAGTATCATCGGCACGTCGGGTATTGTTTCTCCACTTAGCAACGAGGCATTTGTGGAGAGCATCGGCAGAGAATTGCAGGTGGCAAAAGCAATAGGATGTAAAGAGATTGGTTTTGCATCTGGTAAGAAAGGAGAAAATGCATTAAAAGAAGCTGAACCTGATCTTCGTGTAATACATTATGGAAACTTCGTAGGTGAAGCATTGAAGAAAGCATATGAGTTAGGATTCCAGAGGGTGGTGGTTGGTATCATGATAGGTAAGGCAATCAAATTAGCTGACGGACATTTGAATACCCATTCTCATGTGGTTGAGGCTGATTTGAGTAAATGGGGAGTTAAGATGGCACGTGAACTATGGGACGTGATGCCGCCGTCATTTTTTGAAGAGGTGGTTGACAATTGTGTTAAGCATTGTCGCACCGTCTTTCCGGATGGAGATTTGGAAGTGAGATTGATAAGAGATACAACAATATAGATGAAGAATACGATATTATTTATAATACTAATCATAAGCGTACCATTACTTATGCTATGCAACCTTATGACAGGAAGTGTGGAGATGGGGAATGAGTTGTGGAAGACGGTGGTGATGACAATCCGTTTGCCTCAAACCTTGACTGCTATGTCATGTGGTGCAGGATTGTCGGTGGCAGGATTGCTGATGCAGACAGTGTTCCGTAATCCACTTGCTGGTCCATCTGTACTTGGTGTTTCAAGTGCCGCAAGTTTGGGCGTGGCGTTCGTGCTGTTGTTAAGTGGATCGGTAGGAGGAACATCGTTATCTCACTTTGGAATTATAGGAAATACTGTCATTATGTTTGCTGCGATAGTTGGAGCATTATGTGTGATGATTATCATAGTGTGGTTGTCGAGACGAGTGGAAGGAAATGCGACGTTGCTTATATCAGGAGTGATGATTGGATATATTGCGTCGGCAATAATAGGAGTGCTCAAAGCATATGCCAACGAGGAAGATATCCATGCATACGTGATTTGGGGATTGGGTTCATTTTCACGAGTGTCCGGTGGACAAGTTGGACTCTTTGTCGGACTAACTGCATTCATTCTTCCATTCACAATGCTCTTGGCAAAACCGTTGAATATGATGCTGATGGGAGATTTGTACGCTATGAATCTTGGCTTGAATGTGAAGCGATACAGAATGTGGATCATCACTGCAGCTGGAATACTCACAGCTATAGTGACAGCGTATTGTGGACCGATAATGTTCATTGGACTTGCCGTGCCACACATTGCCAGAGGCATCTTCCGCACGAGTGATCACCGTGTTTTATTGCCAGCCACAATGCTTTGTGGAATGAGTTTGGCTCTATTATGCAATCTGATAAGCAAGATGCCAGGAGCCAACGGAGTTTTGCCAATAAACTCTGTAACAGCTCTGATTGGAGCACCGATAGCGTTATATGTATTGTTGAACCGAAAAAGATAGTCCATAGCATATGCGTAAAGTTCTTATAGCAGCGACAAATTCCAATTGTGGTAAGACAACATTTACCATAGGATTGCTTCGTGCGTTGAAGCGAAAAGGAATCAATGTGCAGCCATACAAATGTGGGCCAGACTATATTGATCCTATGTTTCACAAACAGGCGTCCGGACAAGTCAGTGTCAATCTTGATACAGTAATGGCTTCAACGGAGCATGTCAAGGAGATTTTTACTCATTATGGTAAAGATGCGGATATGTGTGTGGTTGAGGGAGTCATGGGGCTCTACGATGGACGTGATCGTTGGCATGGAAGCAGTGCAGAGATAGCAATGTTGTTGGATCTGCCAGTCATTCTTATTGTCAATGCAAAATCGATGGCTTATTCCGTCGCTCCATTACTTTGGGGATTCAAACATTTTAAGGCTGTAGAGACGCGAGATCTCGCGTCTTTGAGGAAGACGTGTGCCCCCAATATCTTAGGTGTCGTATTCAATATGGTTGGCTCAGAGCGGCATTATGAAATGTTGAAGCAGGCCTGTGAGGATGTTGGACTTGAATGCCTCGGATATCTTAAACGAAATGATAAACTGCAGATTCCTTCTCGTCATCTTGGACTTTCAATTGACGAGATTCAAAAATTGGAGACGCTGATTGATGCTGCTGCAGATGAGATAGAGGAACATGTAAATTTGGAAAGAATATGCGGATTTTGATAGCTAACGACGAGGCATTCTACTTTACATACCGAGCTAACATTGATGCCTTGATTCAGATTGGAGATGTGATGTTCTTTTCTCCGTTACATGACAAATCTTTGCCATCATGTGATTTGCTTTATCTCCCTGGTGGTTATCCAGAATTGTTTCTTGAAGATATTAGAAACAATCATGATATGTGTCAGCAGATAAAAGAGTATGCAGAGAATGGTGGACGAATTCTTGCTGAGTGTGGAGGATTCATGTATCTGTGTAGAGATATTGACGGAGAAGAGATGTGTAACGTCTTCCCATATAGTGTGACGATGAAAAATGCTCGTCTACATCTTGGATATAGAGAAATGAATGACATGAAAGGACATGAGTTTCACTATTCAGATATTATTGGGCAACCACAAGGGATTGCCCCAACAAAGATGGTGAAAAAGTATAAAAATGTCATTGCAGGTTATACGCATTGGTATTGGGCAGAAAAAGGTTTTGAAACTTTGTGGAAAAGACTAAGTGAGGAATGATTTGGAGATTATGAAGCAAACTACAATAGAACTAATAAACGCCACAATAGGCTACAAGACTTGGAATAAAACTGTCGTTGTATCTTCGGATATAAACGTCTCGTTGCAAGCAGGAGAACTTGTCAGTTTGATTGGACGCAATGGTTGTGGAAAGTCGACGTTGCTGAGAACAATCGCCGGATTTCAACCGTTGATTGATGGCAGAATCATTCAAAACGGGAAAGATATCCAGGAGTATAGTATTCAGGAGAGAGCGAGTATGCTAAGTGTCGTCACTACAAATTTTAAGCCTGTGCCAGATATGACCGTATTTGATCTTGTTGCAATGGGACGCAGCCCATATACAGGTTTTTGGGGAAGATTAAGTTCAGAGGATAAGAAGATTATTGATGATAGTATTCGTATGGTAGGAATGGAAGAGTATAGAGATCGTACCGTCGAAACTCTTTCTGATGGTGAACGACAAAAAGTTTTGATTGCTAAAGCCATCGCTCAAGAAACATCAACCATAATTCTTGATGAACCAACATCTTTCCTTGACTATCCAAGCAAAGTCAAAACGATGAAACTTCTGCAGTCTCTTGCTCATGATTGTAATAAGACAGTTCTAGTGTCAACTCATGATTTGGAGCAAGCATTACAGTTTTCCGATCGAATATGGTTTATTGATGAAGCGAATAAACATATTATCAAAACGCCAACGCAGATTGTTGAGGATGGAATATTAGAGGATAAATTTGGATATGTCAAATGATCATGTGAAGTTTTAATCTGCACAGAAAAAATCATTAATTTTGTAGTATGATGACAGAAAAGGCAAAGATAATACTCGTTACTGGAGGTCAACGTTCTGGCAAAAGCACTTATGCTGAAAAGATGGCATTGTCATTGTCCGACAATCCCGTCTACATGGCTACAGCTCATATTTGGGATGATGAGTTCCGTGAGAGAGTGCGAATCCATCAGCAGCGTCGAGGATCACAATGGACGAATATAGAGGAAGAGAAATCACTATCTTCACATGACGTTAGTGATAGGGTAGTGCTTATCGATTGCTTGACTTTATGGTCGACTAATTTCTTTTTTGAGGCTGGCGACGATGCTGATGTAAACGTGGCTTTAGATACAATCAAGGCAGAGTTTGATGCTTTCACTAATCAAAACGCCACATTCATTTTTGTTACAAACGAGATTGGAATGGGTGGTACGAGTATTAATTCCGTACAACGACGATTCACTGATCTGCTTGGCTGGCTCAACCAGTATGTTGCGTCAAAAGCCGATGAGGTGATCCTTATGGTTTCTGGAATACCTGTTAAGATAAAATGATGCAGATGAAAAGAATATTTGCCGCACTCAGTTTCTTCACCAGAATACCATTCTGGCGATTAACGACATTAGAGACTAAACACTACCAGAATATGGTGCCGATGTGGCCGATAGCTGGATTCCTGACAGGTGGAGTTATGGCTTTGGTTGTGTATGGGGCATCTTTTATCTTGCCGATAAACATAGCCGTTATCTTAGCCTTGATAAGTAGAGTTGTTCTGACGGGAGGTTTGCACGAAGACGGATTCGCTGATTTTTGCGATGGCTTTGGTGGCAGTTCAACAGGTGATGCCGAGCAAGACCGTGAACGAACATTGAGGATTATGAAAGATTCGTTTATCGGAACTTATGGAGTGTTGGGTTTGATTCTTTATTTTCTCCTTTACTACAATTTGATAACTACATTGGCAGGCATGTTTCCTGTATGGCAGGTGGCATGTGTGATGATTATTGTGGACGTATTTAGCAAATACATAAGTTCCATGATTGTCTACTTTTTACCTTATGCTCGAGATGTAGAAAATTCCAAAAATAAATTGGTATACGACAAAGGATCAAAACCATATCTTGCGATGCTATTGTCTGTATTGACGCTTGATGCACCAATACTATTCTTTTTATTCCGTTGGATGAAACGTCGTATAAATGGCTATACAGGAGATTGCTGTGGAGCCACATTTATGATAATAGAATTATATAACTATTTGATATTGCTTATCGTATGCGGACTCTTAAACCAATAATGCTTGTTGGCACTGGTAGCGACGTCGGGAAAAGCGTCATCGCTACTGCACTTTGCCGCATCTTTAAGCAAGACGGCTACAATCCAGCTCCGTTCAAAGCCCAGAATATGGCATTGAATTCGTATGCCACTCCAGACGGTTTTGAAATCGGACGCGCTCAAGCTGTTCAAGCTGAGGCTTGTGGTTTGCCTTCTCACACTGATATGAATCCACTCCTTTTGAAGCCCAACAGTGAACATACAACGCAGGTGGTTCTGAATGGAAAACCAATCGGAAATCGCTCTGCTTACGAATATTTCCGTAAAGAGGGACGAGAGGAATTGCGTCAAGCAGTTCATGAGGCTTTTGATAGACTATCGAAGAAGTATAATCCCATAGTTATGGAGGGCGCGGGTAGTATATCGGAAATAAACTTGAGAGACTCTGATCTTGTAAATATGCCGATGGCTCGTCATGCTGACGCGGATGTTATTCTTGTGGCTGATATAGATAGGGGAGGAGTGTTTGCTTCTTGCTATGGAAGTGTTATGCTACAAACACCGGAGGATAGACAACGAATCAAAGGAATCATCGTCAATAAATTCCGTGGAGACATACGTCTGTTTGAAAGCGGACGACAGATGTTGGAAGATATTTGTGGAGTGTCAGTATTGGGAGTTGTGCCTATGTTGCCTAATCTTAATATTGAGGAGGAGGATAGTGTAGCACTTGAAAAGAAACATAAATCGATTGACGACGCAAAGATCAATGTGGCTGTGGTGATGTTGAGACACATCAGCAATTTTACGGATTTTAATGTGTTGGAAAGAGAACCTCGTGTCAACTTATTCTATACAAACAATACTTCGGATATAGAAAATTCCGATATCATCATTTTACCTGGGACAAAATCCACTCTTGATGATTTGTTTGAATTGCGTCGCAACGGAGTGGCAAAGTCTATCCTTATGGCTCACAAGTCAGGCAAAACAGTCATTGGAATCTGTGGAGGATTCCAGATGCTCGGCCAGACAGTAAATGATCCGGATGGGGTGGAGGGAACGATACCTTCGTTGCCAGGTCTTGGATTGCTTGATATCCATACCACAATGACTCCAGAAAAGACGACACGTCAGGTGGAGTTTACATTTGAAGGAGAGTCATGCAAAGGTTATGAGATTCATCAGGGAGAGAGCCGACGAGAAGGAAAGATCATAGATTGTGGAGATTACATGATTAACGACAATGTAATTGGAACATACATCCATGGATTCTTGGATAATAAACCAGTCATAGATTACATATTAAAGGATGTGACTCCCGTCGACTTTGAACCAACTGAAGATCCTTATGAACGACTTGCCGACCATGTCCGCAAATATGTGGATATAAATCAAATATATAGTTGGAATAGGTAATATGCTATGATTGACGGCCACGGAGACGACATACATAAATACGGAAACATTCGAATCAATTTCTCGTCGAATGTCTATGCAGGATTCGATCATCAGGGACTCTTTGAGCATCTGAAGCAGTCGATGCATCTTATTGCCAACTATCCAGAACCATCTCCGGTTTCTTTAGAGAAACGTATCGCTGAGATAAACGGAATTGATGCGAATAATGTGATGGTTACGAATGGAGCGACTGAGGCAATCTACCTTATTGCAAGAGCATTTCAAGATTGTCGCCCTATTATTCAACAACCTACATTTTCAGAATATGCGGATGCTTGTCGATGGTTTTCGTCCTCGTCTTCGTCTTCGTCTTCGTTTTCGTCTTCGTTTTCGTTTTCGTCTTCGTTTTCGTCTTCGTTTTCGTCTTCGTTACAGTGGCTTTGCATACCGAATAATCCTACAGGTCATGTGATGCCGAAGACGGAATTGTTGGATAAGATTGAGACAAATCCGGATGATATATTCGTCGTAGATGCCAGTTACACTGCCTACACTAAGGAGGATGTGTTGGAAGAGAAGGAGATTGTGGAATTCGACAATGTTATGATGCTCCGTTCGATGACGAAAGATTATGGAGTGCCTGGACTTCGATTAGGCTATGTAGTTGGAAAGTCCCGTCTACTTGATAAGATTAGAAATTATCGTATGCCATGGTCAGTAAATGCATTGGCTGTTGAGGCTGGACATTATCTTTTGACTCATCGAGATGAGTATCGAATCCCAGTAGATGAACTAATTGCAGAGCGTCAACGAATGGAGAAAGTGTTCAATGCCTTGAATATCTCCACGTCGCATTCTGATTCACATATGCTTCTTTGTAAGCTCCCTTCTGAAGCCATAAAAGGGGAAAGTCTCTCATTGAGAGAGTATTTAGCAAATACACATGGAATTTTGATTCGTGACGCAAGCAATTTTGAGACACTCACTCCGCAACATTTCCGCATTGCTGTGCAGACGAGGGAGCAAAATAATGAACTTATAAAAGCCATTTCACAATGGATCTAATCAACATTATCACAACATATCCATTGCCTATTATACTTTTGTTGGCTTGGCTTCTCGACCTATATTTGGGTGACCCGATGTGGTTGCCGCATCCTGTGGTGTATATGGGAAAGTGGATTGCGTGGGGCGAGAAACGACTAAATAGAGGAGAGAACCGTAAGGCGAAGGGTGCTATATTTGCTGTGGTCAGCATCATTGGGATAGGAATGATGACGTGGCTAGGCTTTAGATTTCTACGTCAATGTATGGCATTAGAAGACGGGGCGTGCCCCGTCTCTACGATTCTTTATATTTTAATTTCATCCATTTTGTTATTCTTTTGTTTGGCAGGCCATACACTTCGTGCAGAGGTGAGAATGGTGTTTGAGGCTCTGGAAAGAAGATTGGAGGATGGCAGAAAACAGGTGGCAAGAATAGTGGGTAGAGATACTGCAGAGTTGTCGGCACAAGAGGTGAGGACGGCAGCACTTGAAACACTTGCAGAAAACCTGTCGGATGGAGTTATTGCTCCACTGTTTTGGTTTATGATTCTTGGTGTGCCTGGAGCTATGGCTTATAAGATGATCAACACGTTGGATTCCATGATTGGCTACAAAGATGAGAAGTACAAAGACTTCGGTTGCTGGGCGGCTCATATAGATGATGTCGCAAACTATATTCCAGCAAGAGTGACAGCGCTGTTGATATTGGTTGCTGCTTGGATAAATCCAAAGATGCGAGATCTCGCGTCTCTACGTTTTGTAATAAAATATGGTCCTCAACATGCATCACCCAATAGTGGTTGGCCAGAAGCTGCACTTGCTTCAATACTGGATTGTAGGTTTGGTGGACCACACAACTATTTTGGCAAGGAAGTATATAAACCGTTTATTGGGGATAATCCACGTCAGCTTACATTTGATGATATGCAGAAAAGCATAACCATTTGTATGGTCGCTGAGATTATTTCCGTTG
This sequence comes from Paludibacteraceae bacterium, assembly GCA_045641065.1. Lineage (GTDB taxonomy): Bacteria > Bacteroidota > Bacteroidia > Bacteroidales > Paludibacteraceae > UBA1723. The sequence continues at coordinate 16,159 of JAZUGF010000128.1, forward strand.
TTATTATATTGATTTTATTTTATATATGTTAGAGAAGGACATCCATAAAATGCATAATCTCCAATACTCTTGACACTATCGGGTATTTCATTTAATCCAAAATTGCCAACGTTTTCGTTTTCGCAAAAAAATCGTATTTTTGCAGTCAAAATTTAATAAGAAAATGAAAGCTAAGATAACTATGTTGGGCACGGGAAATGCCCTTGTGACTAAATGCTACAATACTTGTTTTGTTATTTCAACGGATGAAGGAAACTTCCTTACTGATGCTGGAGGAGGCAATGGTGTGCTTGTTCAGCTTGAAAAAACAGGTATTGATTACCGCAGTTTGAATGCTATGTTCCTTACTCACGCCCACACAGATCACCTGCTTGGAGCACTTTGGATTGTACGTATGATTTCAACTGCGATCCACCGTGGAGAATATAATGGTAATTTTCATATATATTGTCATTCGCACCTTTGTGGGCTATTAAATATGATGGTGACTGAAATGTTGCCAAAAAAGATCGCGTCGGAGGTCGGAAAAGGAATTTTGATTCATGAAGTAGCCGACGGTGATTCGTTTGATGCCATCGGTGCACACTTCACTGCATTCTCAATCCACTCCACAAAATTGGAACAGTTTGGATACCGTATGGAGTACAAAGATTTGAATGTGGTGTGTCTTGGTGATGAGCCATACAATGAGAAATGTGTAGACTATGTGAAGGGAGCAGATTGGATGCTTTGTGAGGCATTCTGCTTGTACGATGATCGTGAGATTTTCAAACCATACGAAAAGCATCATAGCACTGCGAAAGACGCGGGTGAAATTGCGTCGACTTTGGGAGTGAAGAATATCCTTCTTTACCACACAGAGGAGAAGACGTTGAAGACACGTAAAGAGAAATACACAGCAGAAGCAAAACAAGGATTCTCAGGTAGGGTAGAAGTACCTTACGATTTGGAGACTGTTGAACTTGGATAAATGCTGAATTATAAATGCGGAATGCAAAATGTGTAGAGACGTGGCGTGCCACGTCTCTTATTTGTTTGTTTTCGCCAATATTTGTTGCAAAAAAGTCAAAAAAACATGTATGATTGTTATATAATCGTTAAAAATATTTAACTTTGTCCATAATTTTTAATAAATTTTTTAGATCCATTTATGGCTGAATCAATTAAAATCAAAAAAGGCCTGGACATAAAGCTGAAGGGTAAGGCAGCAGAAACAAAGTCTGATGCTTTGCAGAGTCAGTTTTTCTCTATGCGCCCTGACGATTTTCACGGCATGACTCCAAAAGTTGCTGTCAAGGAGGGTGATGCAGTGAAGGTGGGTTCGGTGTTGTTTTACGACAAGGCAAACCCAGATTTAAAGGTTGTCTCTCCATGTAGCGGAACAGTTGAAGCTGTCAATCGTGGTGAGAGACGTAAGGTATTGGATATTAGGTTGAAGTCGGATGGTAAGTTCGAGTCTGTACCATTCGCAAAAGCACAGCCTTCACAGCTAAGCTCAGCCGATGTAAAGAAGATTCTTTTGGAGAGTGGATTCTTTGCATTCATCAACCAGCGTCCATTTGACGTAGTTGCCAATCCTAACGATGCACCTAAGGCAATCTTCATCTCAGCATTCGACTCTGCTCCATTGGCACCGTCGTTTGACTATGTGTTCGACTACACACAGTGTTCAGAGGAGTTGCAGCTTGGAGTAGACGCTCTTGCAAAGTTGACTTCTGGCAAGGTTTACGTTTCAACTCACAAGGATTCTGCATCACGTGCATTCAAGGAGTTGAAGGGTGTTACAATCACTGAGTTTGAGGGACCACACCCAGCAGGTAACGTAGGTGTTCAGATCAACCACATCAGCCCAATCAACAAGGGTGAGGTTGTTTGGACAATCAGCCCATACGATGTAGTTGCTATCGGTTCTGCATTCAAGAAGGGAGTTATTGATTTCTCAAGACTTGTTGCTCTTGTAGGATCATCAGTTTCAAAGCCTTCATATTATAAGACATATCCAGGAGCTGAGATCGCTTCAGTAGTGAAGGGACAGGTTGCTGAGGAGAACGTAAGATACATCAGCGGAAATCCGTTGACTGGTCGTCAGGTTAGCAAGGATGGTTTCATCGGTGCTTTCGCACACCAGATCACAGTTATCCCAGAGGGTAACAAGAACAACGAGATGTTCGGATGGATCATGCCACGTCTTAACAAGTTCAGCACAAGCCGTTCATACTTCTCATGGCTTCTAGGTGGAAAGAAGGAGTACGTTGCAGATACTAACCTTAACGGTGGTGAGCGTGCGTTCATCATGAGCGGTGAGTATGATGCAGTGTTCCCAATGGATATCTTGCCAGAGTTCTTGGTAAAGGCAATCATGGATAAGGACATCGACAAGATGGAGCAGCTTGGTATCTACGAGGTTGCACCAGAGGATTTCGCACTTTGCGAGTATGTCTGCACATCTAAGATTGAGACTCAGAGAATCGTACGTGAGGGATTGGATTTCTTGCGTAAGGAGTTGGCTTAATAAGAGTAATAATTTAAATAAGTGATAAATTGAAAGCTTTAAGGAATTTTCTGGATAAAGTGAAGCCAAACTTTGAGGAGGGCGGCAAACTTTCAGCGTTCCGTTCTGTGTTCGATGGTTTCGAGACATTCTTGTTCGTGCCTAACACAGTTTCGAAGAGCGGAACACATATTCACGACACAATCGACAGCAAGCGTGTGATGTCATTTGTTGTGATTGCCTTGATCCCAGCTTTGCTTTTCGGTATGTACAACGTAGGTTACCAGAACTACATGGTAGCAGGTACACTTAACCAGGCAAGCTTCTTGGAGATCTTCTTCTTCGGATTCTTGGCAGTTCTTCCTAAGATCATCGTTTCTTACTTGGTTGGTCTAGGAATCGAGTTTACAGTAGCACAGTGGAAGCATGAGGAGATTCAGGAGGGATTCTTGGTTTCAGGTATGTTGATCCCAATGATCGTTCCAGTTGAGTGTCCACTTTGGATCATCGCAGTTGCAACAGCATTCGCAGTAATCTTCGCAAAGGAGATCTTCGGTGGTACTGGTTACAACATCTTCAATGTAGCGTTGATCACACGTGCATTCTTGTTCTTCGCTTACCCTACTAAGATGAGTGGTGATTCAGTTTGGATCGCTAAGGAGTCTATCTTCGGTCTTGGTAATGATTTGGCTAACGGAACTGTAGATGGTTTCACAGGTGCAACTGCTCTAGGTCAGGTAGCAACTGGTACAACTACAACAGTTACAGATGCTCTTGGTAATGCAGTAGGTCTAAACGATATGATTATCGGTTTGTTGCCAGGTTCTATCGGTGAGACAAGTGTAATCGCAATCATGATTGGTGCTGCTATTCTATTGTGGTCTGGTGTTGCTAACTGGAGAACAATGATCAGCGTATTCGTTGGTGGTGCAGTTACAGCATTCTTGTTCAACACAATCGGTAGCGAGTCAAATCAGGTTTGGAACCTTGACTGGATGGAGCATTTGGCCGTAGGTGGTTTCTGCTTCGGTGCTGTATTTATGGCAACTGACCCAGTTACTTCTCCACGTACAAACTGCGGTAAGTACATCTTCGGATTCTTGATCGGAGTTGTAGCAATCGTTATCCGTTGTATGAATCCTGGTTATCCAGAGGGTATGATGTTGGCAATCTTGTTGATGAACTTGTTCGCTGCTTTGATTGACTACTGTTTCGTACAGAGCAACATCAATAAGAGATTGAACCGTCTTAATAAATAATCATTAAAAAGCAGAAAGATGAATACAAATAGTAATGGATATACTATCGGTTATGCTGCGATAATGGTTATTATCGTTGCTTTCCTTCTAGCTTTCGTTTCTTCTTCTTTGAAAGAGAAGCAGACAGAGAACGTAAAGTTGGATACTAAGAAGCAGATTTTGAGCGCTTTGAATATCACTGAAGGTGACGCTGCTTCTAACTACGAGAGCATGGTTAAGGATTTCGTTTTGAATGCTGACGGTACTCTTACAGAGCAGTCGGCTGCTGATTTCCAGACTAACTATTCTGATACAACTAAGCTTCACGTATTTGAGTGCAACGTAAACGGTGAGAAGAAGTATCTTTTCCCAGTTAGAGGTGCAGGTCTTTGGGGACCAATCTGGGGTTATGTTGCTTTGAACGAGGATAAGAACACAGTATTTGGAACTTACTTCGGTCACGAGGGTGAGACTCCAGGACTTGGTGCTGAGATCGCAAAGCCATTCTTCTCAGAGCAGTTCAAGGGCAAGACAGTTTCAAAGGATGGCAACGTTGTTTTGAGCGTTGTTAAGAACGGTAAGGTTGCGGATTCATCTTGTGAGGTTGATGGTATCTCAGGTGGTACAATCACTTCTAAGGGTGTTGATGCAATGTTGAAGTCTTGCTTGAGCAGATACAAATCATTCTTGGCTTCTGCTGCTGCAACTGACGCTAACTCAGGAGCAACAAAGGTAGAGGCTGCTGATTCGACAGCAAAGTGTTGCTCTACAGCCGCTAAGGAGGCAGAGGCAAAGGCTTCTGAAAATGCAGGTAAGGAAGGTTACGGTGACTTCAGCGTAGTTGAGGAGAAGATCCAGAAGGTTGACTCTATCAAGAAAGAAGTAAAAGAAGAGTTGAAAAAATAAGTAGAGGAGGGTATACAAATGAGTAATCTTAAAGATACATTTCTTACACCACTTGGATTGAACAACCCAGTGGCTGTGCAGGTGCTTGGTATATGCTCTGCGCTTGCTGTTACAGCACAGCTTGAGCCAGCAATCGTAATGGGATTGTCTGTAACAATCATCCTTGCTGTAGCAAACGTTGTTATCTCTTTGTTGAGAAACACAATTCCAAATCGTATCCGTATCATTGTTCAGTTGGTTGTTGTCGCTACATTGGTAACAATCGTAAGTGAGGTTTTGAAGGCATTCGCATACGACGTGAGCGTAGCTTTGTCAGTGTATGTCGGTTTGATCATCACTAACTGTATTTTGATGGGTCGTCTTGAGGCATTCGCAATGCAGAATGGTCCAGTTGACTCATTGATCGACGGTTTCGGTAACGGTCTTGGCTACGCAATCATCTTGGTTATCGTAGCTGCTATCCGCGAGCTATTCGGTGCTGGATGTTTGTTTGGAATCCAGATTATTCCAGACTGCGTATACGAGCTAGGTTATATGAACTGTGGTTTGATGCTTATGCCACCAATGGCGTTGATCATCCTAGGATGCATCATCTGGTTTATGAGAGCAAAGAACCCAGAGTTGCAGGAGAAATAACAACAGGTATTTAGGAAAATAATATGGAACATTTTATTAGTTTATTTGTAAGGTCGATTTTCGTCGACAATATGATTTTCGCATTTTTCCTAGGTATGTGTTCTTACCTTGCCGTTTCGAAGAATGTGAAGACAGCGCTAGGACTTGGTCTTGCTGTAATTTTCGTGTTGTGCGTTACATTGCCAGTCAACTACCTACTATATACAAAGGTTCTAGGACCAAATTGTTTGGTTGAGGGTGTTGATTTGTCATTCTTGAGCTTCATCCTATTCATCGCCGTAATCGCTGGTATTGTTCAGTTGGTGGAGATGGTAGTTGAGAAGTTCAGCCCATCACTTTACGCATCACTTGGTATCTTCTTGCCATTGATCGCTGTAAACTGTGCAATCATGGGTGCGTCTCTATTCATGCAGCAGAGAATCACAATGTCTCCAGACAGCACACAGTACATCGGTGGTGTGTCAGACTGTCTAGCATACGCATTGGGTTCAGGTATCGGTTGGCTATTGGCAATCGTAGGTTTGGCTGCAATTCGTGAAAAGATGAGCTACAATGCTGCTCCAGCTGCATTGAAAGGTCTAGGTCTTACATTTATCACTGTAGGACTTATGGCTATGGCATTCATGTGTTTCTCTGGTCTTAACATTTAATATGGAGGAATAAAAAATGGACATGAATTTGATTTTAGCAAGTATTGGAGTATTCCTCGCAGTAGTATTGTCACTTGTTGCAATCCTTCTTGTTGCAAAGAAGTTTTTGGTTGCATCAGGTCCTGTAAAGATCAAGATCAACGGTGAGCAGGAGCTAGAGGTTGAGTCTGGTTCATCATTGCTTGCAACATTGGCTGCTAACAACGTTTACTTGCCATCAGCATGTGGTGGTAAGGGAGCTTGTGGACAGTGCAAGTGCCAGATCACAGAAGGTGGTGGCGAGATCCTTGATTCAGAGAAGGGATTCTTCTCACGTAAGGAGCAGAAAGCTAACTGGCGTCTAGGTTGTCAGGCTAAGGTTAAGGGCGACATGACAATCAAGGTTCCTGAGTCTGTAATGGGCGTTAAGGAGTGGGAGTGTACAGTTATTGGAAACAAGAACGTTGCTACATTCATCAAGGAGTACAAGGTTGCTTTGCCAGCTGGTGAGCACATGAACTTCGAGCCAGGTTCTTACGCACAGATCCGTATTCCTAAGTTTGATATCGGTTACAATGAGTTTGATAAGGAGTTGATCGGTGAGGTTTACCTTCCTTTCTGGAACAGCAACAAGATGTTTGATCTTCGTTGTGTTAACCCAACTGAGACTATCCGTGCATACTCTATGGCCAACTACCCAGATGAGGGTGATATCATCACTTTGAACGTACGTATCGCAACTCCACCTATGAAGCCTCGCTTCAAGATGGATCCTAAGACTAACAAGCCATTGCTTGACGCTGACGGTAAGCCAGTTCCAAACGTATTGGCAGAGGGTGAGAGCCCATTCGTTGAGGTTAATCCAGGTATCGCGTCTTCATACATCTTCAACTTGAAGCCAGGAGACAAGGTAATCATGTCAGGACCTTACGGTGAGTTCCGTCCAGTTTATGGATCAGGTAGAGAGATGATTTGGGTCGGTGGTGGTGCCGGTATGGCTCCTCTACGTGCACAGATCATGCATATGCTAAAGGGTAACGGAATCGCTCCAGAGGATCGTAACCGTCCAATGCACTACTTCTACGGAGCACGTGCACTTGAGGAGATCCCATTCCTAGACGATTTCTTGCAGCTTGAGAAGGACTTCCCTAATTTCCACTTCCACCTAGCTTTGGACCGTCCAGATCCAAAGGCAGATGCAGCTGGAATCAAGTACACACCAGGATTCGTTGCTCCAGTTATGGGAGATACATACTTGAAGCAGCATGAGAATCCAGAGGATTGTGAGTACTACTTGTGTGGACCTCCAATGATGGCTAAGACAGTTCTTGACTTGCTTCACAGCCTAGGTGTCGAGGACGACATGATCCGCTTCGATAATTTCGGCGGATAATTAATTCAGCTATCTTTGGCGGATAATTAAATCCGACGTCAAAATAAAAGCACTCGTTAGAAATAGCGAGTGTTTTTTTTGTGTTGGGGAAAAATGCTAATCTAGATTTCAAGAATTTAGAGAGATATATAAAAGTAAAATTATTTGGCGTATAGGTCAAGAATTTTCATAATATTTACTCTCAACCTATCATAAAATAAAGAAAATATTCTAATTTTGCTATCCTAAATAAATGTTGATGTTTATGGCAAAGAATACGATGGGGACTATATTGCCCAGGAAACTTACTGAAAAAATGCAGATTGTTGGTGAGCAAATCAAGCTTGCTCGTCTTCGCAGAAATCTGAGCATGGCTCAGGTGGCGGAGCGTGCTACATGTTCTGAACTCACTTTGTCTCGTGTTGAAAAAGGTCTGCCAACAGTAAGCATTGGCATCTATCTTCGTGTGCTCTATGCTTTGCAGCTTGATGATGATATTCTGCTCATAGCAAAGGAAGATCCTATTGGCAGAGGATTACAGGACCTTCAACTTAAACATCGTGAACGTGCATCAAAAAAGGTCTGACATATGAAAAAAATATTGGTTTATGCAGACTTTGATTGGCTTAAGCAGATTGAACTAGTCGGAGAACTCTCTATGGATAGCATCCGTGGTGGCGAGACGTATGGTTTCAAGTTCGATGCGAGCTGGCTAAAGAATCATGCAGATGTGTTGCTAAGTGACGATATAAACAACTATGTAGGAATGCAATATACTCAGCAAGGAAAAGATATTTTTGGATGTTTTTTAGACTCTTTGCCAGATCGTTGGGGAAGAACTCTTGTGCTTCGACGTGAACAGATCTTGGCTGAAGAAGAGAAACGACCTGTTCGTAGATTGTCTTCAATGGATTACCTTCTTGGTATAGATGATGCGTCTCGAATGGGTGGATTTCGTTTCAAAGAAGAACAAAACGGTGAATTTATCAATTCAACCAATGATTTGCAGATTCCTCCTATAACTAGTATAAGAGAACTAATTGCAGCAAGCCAAGAGATAGAACTAAGTGAAGAGAAAAACACTCTTCCAGAAAAGAAATGGCTGATGCAACTTGTTCATCCAGGAACTTCACTTGGCGGTGCTCGACCAAAGGCATCAGTGATGGATGATAAGAAACAGTTATATGTTGCAAAATTTCCTTCAAGAAAAGATCTATATGATGTCGGTTTGTGGGAGCATTTCGCACACCTTATAGCTAAATCTGCAGGTATAACTTGTGCTGAAACGAAAGTAATAACAGCAGGAAGCAAGTATCACACTCTTTTATCTCGCAGATTTGATCGAACAGAGGATGGCAAACGTATTCACTTTGCTTCTGCCATGACTATGCTTGGATTGACTGACGGTCAGAATGCATCTACAGGAAATGGGTATCTTGATATTGTAGACTTCATTGTTCAGAGCTGTTGTGATGTAGAAAAGAACCTTCAAGAACTGTATAGAAGAGTGGCCTTCAACATAGCGATAGGTAACAGCGATGATCACTTTCGTAATCATGGATTCTTATTGACAAGCAAAGGATGGACACTTTCACCAGCATACGATCTTAACCCTACACTTTCTCGTGATCAGAGCCTTTTGATAAACGCCTATACAACAGAATCAAATTTGGATATCCTATTAGAATCTTGCGGAGATTATATGCTTACAGCCAATGTAGCAAGTCAGATTATTGGTGATGTAAATAATGCTTTGTCCACTTGGACTCAGGTCGCCACAACCATTGGTCTGCCACAATCAGAGCAAAATATGTTTAAGGATAGATTTGCACAATAAAAATGAGGATTGTTTTCCCATGTTAAAGTAATCTTACGACATTTCTTACGACATTTCTTACGACATTGTCGTCCTTATTTGTCATAATATGGCATGTTTATTACTTCTCAAAACTTCATCACCACCTTATTCCCTTCCAAAACCAAATCGGCTTCGTAATTCTTGCCAGCTTTGGAGATCATCTTCTCTTTGGAAAGAGTCTCGCGGATAATTAAATCCGACGTCAAAATAAAAGCACTCGTTAGAAATAGCGAGTGCTTTTTTTTGTTATATTTTCATTCTCTCCCCACCACCTCATACCATTTCATCGTGCCTACACTCATGGAACTCTCTTTGTATATGACTCCATTGGCGACGTGGTATAATTCGCCGTCGATCACTTTTTTCTCGGCGTCTGATGGTATCCAGTCCACTACGGCTCCTACTGGTGGCTCTGCGACGTCGTACATCTTAACATCTTGATTAAGAACGTAGAATGTGCCGTAGTAATAGAAATAATCCACTCCGTCAAACGTGTACTTGCGTCGCTCCGCTGGAATTGATGGCACTCTGAAGCCGACGTGGGGAGCGTGAATCTCATACACGTCGCCTTTCTGCAAATAGAAGATTCCGTCGCGATAGTGATAAATTCCGTCGGGATGAGTTATAGGAAATGTATTCTTTGTCGCGCGTCTCTTCGACACTTTTTCTCCAAAATGCGGAGTGGAAAATTCTTGAGTGGTTTTTATATTTGTCTGATTCTTGAATTTAATCTCCGAGTAGCCATAGTGATTTGGCTTTTTATATTGAGGCAATTCCCCAAATCCAATTTCTCTGTCGAGGTCGGTCTTCGCATCTGGCACGTACATTCTGGCTTTTCCCAATGTGTCTTTTGTCTTTGTTGGGTAGTTATACTCGTTCAGATGACTGTGTGAAATTGCACTAGAGGTGCCATTAGGCCCTGCATAACACGATAGCGCACACATTGAGAATGTGGCAAAGATTATCTTTTTCAATTTCATAGTATTTGTTTTTATTCTTTAATAAATTCCTTTTCTCTTGCACACCACATAATAGGCGATGAGCACCATTAGTCCGGTCACTACCCATGAGATTGGATAAACGACCATCAGCCATTGGAATACGTGGTGCGACGGGATGAATAGATGCACCCAGCAGAGTCTCAACACACATGTCCCGACTACGGTCAGTGCGGCAGGGAGTGTGGAGTAGCCAAGTCCTCGTAGGGCTCCACTGGCAACCTCGTAACTGCTGGCTATAAACTGTGGCAATAATACCAACTCCATGCGGATGTAGGCAAACTTGTGGACTTCGGGCTCGGTGTTGAAGATGCCGATGAAGAATGGCTCCTGCCATGTGAAGAAGACGTTGAAGATTCCGCAACTCACTACGCATAACCACATGGTGTGGAAAAAGATGCGTCGACATCTATCTGTCTTGCCGGCTGCCATATTTTGGCCCATAAACGTCACGGCTGCACTTGAAAATGCCGCTATGATGAAGTAGCAGAAATGCTCGTAATTAAGTGCGGCTGCCGATCCCGACATCGCTGATGATCCGAAACTGTTTACAGACGATTGTATTGTGACATTGGCTATGGCAAACACCATTCCCTGTATGCCTGCAGGAATACCAATCTGCAACATCGTCTTCATCTCTTTCTTGTGAAAATCCACGTCGGCAAATATCAACTGATATGGATCACTCTCATGTCGCAAAATATATACGACGAAGATAGCGTTGATGGCATTTGCTACCAACGTCGCGATACCAACTCCGGCAACACCCATGTCGAAACCAACAACTAATATGACATTGAGAATCGCATTGATAAGTCCCGACGCGAATAAGCAATACAACGGTCGTTTGGTGTCGCCCATTCCACGAAGGATCGCCGAGCCGAAATTGAAAATCATGATGAAGGGGATTCCAGCGAAATAAAGCTGCAGATATAGTGTAGAGAGGTCGATCACGTCGTCGGGCGTGTCGATAGTCTCAAGTATGGGGCGAGCCAAACCAATTCCTAAAAACAACAACAAAATGCCACTGACTATTGCCACTCCAGCTGTTGTGGCGACGGCTCTCCTGATTCCTTCTATATCCTTGCTGCCGATGTAGTTGGCTATGACGTAGTTGGCTCCAACTGAGATTCCAACGAACAAGGTTACCACCAAACTGATTACTGAACTGTTGCTTCCCACTGCCGCCAACGCCTCTTTCCCGGCAAACTGTCCCACCACCGCCATGTCGATGGAATTGAACAACTGCTGCAACACACTGCTCGCAGCCAACGGTAAGGCAAACATTATGATTTTGTCGAGCAAACTGCCATTCAGCATGTCGATGCCCGCATTCTTTGTCTCCACTTTATTCTCTTTTTTTCGGGTTGCAAAGTTACAAAAAAGAGAAGATTATATTCTCAACTTTAGCAAGTAAAAAAGAAGCGATAATTTTGCTATCTTTGCAACGCTTTTTATAATAAAAATAAAATATTATATGACTGTTGCCCAAAATGAGGATTGTTAAGGGCCCATGTTTGATTTATTTGGGCCCTAACCACCCCCACCAACGCGAGCCCGGAGGGCGAGCGTCTAAAAAAATGCGTGTTTGGACAGCTCGATTTTTTATATTTATCTGAAATATGAAACTGTTTCTTCCAATTCTAGTTTTGCTTTTTGCTATTTCCGCTCAAGTCTACGTATCCTACCGAATTTGGCATATCCTTCCTGTCGCAAAAATATTTAAGACCGGTGCGACGGTGCTATATAATGCCGCGTTGATGTCGATGTTCGTATTCTTTTTATCCCATCGTTTTGAGACGATCATCGGAAATTTCGCATTCAACAAGTTTATTTATGAGGTCGGCACGACGACGCTATTCGTTCTGCTTTATCTCTTCATGCTGTTTTTGTTGACCGATTTTCTCCGTCTCATACATGTTCTTCCCAAAGACATCGTTTCGGACAGTAAGGTAGGAAGCCTGGCAATCGCAGGTATCATGTTTGCCATCTTTATTGGAAGCAATATCCATTACCATCATAAATATAAGGAGACGGTGGATTTGACCAGCTCCAAACCGCTTCCTAAACCATTGAAAATCGTGATGCTCAGCGACCTTCATCTTGGCTACCACAACGAGCGTTCTGAGTTTGCGAGATGGGTGGATATCATCAACGGAGAGAATCCTGATCTCGTGATGATTGGAGGCGATATCGTCGACTTTGATGTGGTGCCGTTATTGGAACAAAACGTCGCCGAAGAGTTTCACAGAATCAAAGCCCCAATCTACGCATGCCTGGGCAACCATGAGTTTATCGGAGGCAAAGATAAAGCACTCAGTTTCTATAAGTCGGCCGCAATCAACCTGTTAGTGGACGATTATGCAGATCTTCCAGAGTATGGCCTACGCATCATCGGCCGTGACGATTTCTCCAACCGTAAACGTAAGAGCATTCCAGAAATCATCGGAACACAGCCGACAGACAGCCTCTATACCATCTTGCTTAACCACCAGCCATTTCACTTGGAGGACTCGGAGGCGAGCGGCGTCGACTTTCAGTTTAGTGGCCACACCCACATGGGCCAGATGTTCCCGATCAACCTCATCATCAAAGGCATGTATGAGTGTGGATATGGTGAGTGGCAGCGAGGCAACACACGCTACTATGTCAGCTCGGGAATGGGAATCTGGGGAGGCAAATACCGCAATTTCTCGCAATCAGAATATGTCGTCGTGACGGTGCATGAATAAATGTAAACTTAACGAACACGGATCAAAGGGATTGAACGGATTTTCGCTGTCGCGAATGGAATATGAACACGAATTATCATAAATTGTCCACGAATTGATTCATGAATTGTTTTTGATGGGAACGTAAAATTTCCGAAAATGATTCGTAAAATTAACGAACACGGATCAAAGGGATTGAACGGATTTTCGCTGTCGCGAATGGGATATGAACACGAATTATCATTAATTGTCCACGAATTGATTCATGAATTGTTTTTGATGGGAACGTAAAATTTCCGAAAATGATTCGTAAACTTAACGAACACGGATCAAAGGGATTGAACGGATTTTCGCTGTCGCGAATGGGATATGAACATGAATTATCATAAATTGTCCACGAATTGATTCATGAATTCGAATTCGGTATGTAGACGCGAGATCTCGCGTCTCTACGACCAAAACCATACAACGTTGATTCCGTGGGGCGGGGCATGCCCCCGTCTTGGGTGTGGAGAATTTGTGTTTAACGTAAAAAAATCGATGTGTATTTATAATTTTGCCTATGTTTTAGAAAAAAAATTGGTAAATTCTGCCTATGTTTTAGAAATGTTTTTTTATTTTTGTTTCGTAATATCAGTTAGTTATATATGTTTAATAGAGAATTAATAGAACAGTTGCGAAAATGGCGAGATAATGCAACTAGAAAACCATTGGTATTAAGAGGAGCGAGACAAGTTGGTAAGACCCTTTAATAAGATATAGAGCGTTTGTCACGTATATTCAATTCTTTGTTGAAAGGATATAATGAAGATGCGGAGAAGTTTGTTAAGAATGAAGAACAGGTAAAAATCATCAGACATGTTCTATCTGCCGCTTGGCATTCTGCTGGAGAAACAATTACATTTGACAAGTTTGGAAACAGTAGCTATACATCCACTCAAATTCATGATGCAATGGATGTCTTGGAAAGAGCGTATCTTCTTTCTTTGGATTATCCTGTCACATCTACCGTCGCCCCAGCGATACCAGCCAAAAGACGTTCTCCAAAATTGATGATGGTAGACAACGGCTTGACTAATTTCTTTGCAGGAATTCAGTTGGAATATCTGAAAAATAAAGATTTGCTAGACACATGGCGAGGACGTGCTGCTGAGCATATTGTGGCGCAAGAGCTTCGAGTAGTAATGGACAAACATTATCGAGATGATCAATTCTTTTGGGTTAGAGACAAAAAGGGAGCGACCGCTGAAGTCGATTTTGTATGGCAATATGCCAATAATATAATACCTATAGAGGTAAAGTCGGGAACAAATGCACATCTTAGATCTATTCATACATTTGTCAATATTTGTGATCAGAATGTGACTGCAATTCGTATATGGAGTGGGGGGTATAGTGTGCAGGATTTAACGACACCAGCTCCTGAATCTAAACCATTCCGTTTGATAAATTTACCTTTTTATTATGTCGGACAATTGGATAAGATAATTGAAAGAAATATATATAATCCGTAAAATGTTCGTATCCGCCCCTAAAATTTTAAATTATAAATGCTGAATGCGAAATGCGGAATTAACGAATACGGATTAAAAGGATTGAACGGATTTTTCGCTGTCGCGAATGGGATATGAACACGAATTATCATAAATTGTCCACGAATTGATTCATGAATTGAAACGCAATATTAAGACGCGAGATTAAGACGCGAGATCTCGCGTCTCTACGACAGAATCTATACTACGTTGATTCCGTGGGTGTGGCTCGTTGGCATCATGAATCCCTACGGTTATGTCATCGTCTGTCGACAACGCCAAACCGTAGGCTATTGATTAAACCGACCGTTTCCACTGTCGTCAACGTTTTAATGGGAACGTAAAATTTCCGAAAAATATAGCTGGATATAACCATTATTTGGTTACTTTTGGCTATCTTTGCTTTATGATAAAAATTATAATCATGGGAAATTATAGCGCTTATTTAAATATGTCGTCAGTGCCACCAGGGGCAATTTTGGACAGAATAATTCATCAGCAAAACAGAAAGAAGGTTGATGTGGCATCTTATGCCAAGATCATTCCTCAGAGACTAAACGACTTGATAAAAGGGAATCGTAGGTTCACACCTCAAAATTCAATAGCACTTGAACAATGTTTAGGAATTGATATATCAGGTTTTTTCTATATGATCCAGGCTAAATATGATATATATCAGGAGCAGCGACATCAGTCAATGTCAAATAGACCGAATTTGGAAATACTCACCAAAACAACATTTTGGGATGTAAAACTAAATGAAATAGATTGGTCAAAGTGTGCAAAATGGGCAATAGTCAGAGTCTTGGAATATGGTTCAATAGAGGAAATCCAGGAAATAAGTAGATTTTATGGTCAAGATAAAGTTGCCGAGACATATAGAAATCATAATAATTTCAGACTTTATGATAAAGTTAAAGCAAGATTAAAAAGAATAGGTTATGAAATTGCATAAGGAATGTGTTTCTAATAATTTATGGGAAATCCTATTAAAACTAATGTCTTCCGATGTGTTCACGGACTTCTGTTTAGTAGGAGGTACGGCATTAAGTTTACAGAGAGGACATCGTAGATCAATAGATATAGACTTATTTACTGATATTGCTTATGGAGAAATGCCACTTGATGAGATAAAATACTTCTTAGAGAGTAATTTCCCAATACATCAAGGAACGGATAGTTTGGAAGAAGAGTCTATGGGTTATAGTATTGTGATTGGAACAGGAAATGATCTTCCAATCAAGCTAGACTTGTTTTATACAGACTCATTTATATTTCCCCAATTAAATATGGATGGAGTTAGACTTGCCGATGAAAGAGAGATAGCTGCGATGAAAATGCTAGCAATAGGAGGCCCTATTCATAGACAGAAAGATTATTGGGATATTCATGAGCTGCTTACAGACTATAGTTTGAAAGAAATGATTGAATGGGGCTTGCAAAGAAATCCATATTCCTTAACACTTGAAGACATAGTAAATGGATTTATGGCAATAGATCAAGTAGAAGAGTGTCCTGATGGAATAGATAGTATGAAGCATGAAGACTATTGGGAACTCAAGGTGCTGGATTTGAAGGAAGAACTAGGAAAACTATAATGAAACTGTATTAACAATATTCCCACTTTAGGTGGTAATGGGCTTGTTCGAATGCACGATATGAAGACGCGAGGTCTCGCGTCTCTACGACCATAACCATACAACGTTGATTCCGTGGGGCGTCTCGTTGGCATCATGAATCCCTACGGTAATGTCATTGTCTGTCGACAACGCCAAACCGTAGGCTGTGATTAAACTGACCGTTTCCACGGTCGATGATTGTTTCGAAACGAGTTGTTTAACTTGTTTGATTGCCGAAGTCAATTGTTTGATTGTTAATGAATTGATTTTTATGTTTTTGATTTTTTAGTTTTTCTTTTATAATTTCCCTAATTTTGTACTTTGCCCGATGCTCATTACGGCAAAAAAATGATTGAGCGAAATAGGAGCTATCCCTATAGGTAGCGACTTTAAAAATTAATTAATAACTCATGGCAAGATGATTGTGCATTGTAAGTTGGGTTCTTTTATGACTTAAACGTTTTTTTGTAGGATCATTCTTGCTTTATATAAGAAAATGCCGTTGTGAAAGAAATTTCCGTTGGAACCGTATTTAGTGGTATTGGTTCACCAGAGCAAGCATTGAATAGATTAGGACAACGTCACAAGGTGATATTTGCTTGTGATAATGGGGATCGTATTATAAATGTAAATATCAATGACCATTTTGAAAATATAAAAAAACTTTCATCGGCTAAAGATAAAAGAGAATATGTAGATACTTTATATGCGAAAGAAACGCGTCAAACTAATTATGTTCAACAATCGTATCTTGCTAATTATAAAGTAGAAGATGACAATTTCTATCAAGATGTAATGCTTCTTGATGGAACAGATTTCAAAAATAAAATTGATCTATTTGTAGGTGGCAGTCCTTGTCAAAGCTTTTCTATAGCTGGAGCTCGTGGTGGTTTTGAAGATACAAGAGGAACACTATTCTTTGAGTATTGTCGCTTGGTTAAAGAAATCCAACCGGAGGTTTTTATTTATGAGAATGTTTATGGTGTTTTAACTCATGATAAAGGAAAGACATGGGAAACTATGCAGAATGTGTTTGGTGATTTAGGATATCATTTTTCTTGGCAAATCTTGGATGCTCGTGATTATGGAATTCCGCAGGGCAGAAGACGTTTATTCGTAGTTGGGTTTAAGTCAGAGGATTGCTTTAAGAAATTTTCATTTCCTGAAAAAATCAATTTGGAAGAATGTCCATTACCAACAATGCAGTCTATGCTTGAGGAAAATATGGCAATCGGAAGTATGCAGAGTGTGAATGGAAAGCTTCAAAGAATAGATTCAAAGAAGGGAGAACCAGACGAGAAGTATTATTTGTCAGATAAACTAAGAGAATATGTTTTGTCTCCTGGCACTAAGAATTTTATGCATCATGATGCCAAAACTGATTTGCCTATTGCCAGAGCTTTGGTAAAGAATATGGGAAATTCATATAGGGCAAGTGTTAATAATTATGTTCATACTCATGGTAAACTAAGGCATTTAACTATGCGTGAGGTTCATCGCCTTATGGGATATCCTGATTCTTATAATATTGTGGTAAGTAAGGCACAAGCTTACAAGCAAGCTGGAAATTCTATTGTTGTGGATGTGATGATGAATATAGAGAAGCAAATTATTAAGGCCATGGGGTGGAACTAATTTTAATTTAATATGAAGATGACCAAAAACAAAAGTTTTATTATAACAGATAAATCTAAGATTATTGATTTCGTTGCTCACATATCGGAGAAAATGGCAACATTTATGGATCTGCCAGAGCATAGGTCTTCTAAATTTGTTTTATTTTATAAGTATGTAACTCATTCCGATCTTCCAACTTTTGGAAAATCAACGGATAGTCGAGTATCTTACAAAGAAAGATTAAAAGCAAATTTACTATATTATCCAAGTGTTGATGAAATGTATGATATTGAAAACAAAACAAATAGTCAATTTCCTACAACTAAGCAAAGCAATATTGGATTAAAAAAAGATTTTTATAGAGAACTGGGTTTACATGATCCACGAGATAATGGATATATATTAGATAATGTTTTTTTAGTGAATGATACGCTTAAATATTTCACATCGAAATATACAGAGAGAATATTCCAAAAGACAAATAAGGATTATCTAAATAAAATAGATTATTGCAATTTAAAAAATCTGGATATTGACATTTCGGAAGGTGATTTTACTCAGATAAAACTAAATGTGGCAGCTCATGGAATAGGTACATCCGATAATTTGGAATTTCATAAATTGCGTCACCATATTTTTAAGGGAGATACACTTATAATTATTGGTGAGAAAACAACAAGTGATACCAATTTGTATCTAATGGTTGAGAAAAATCCTATGTTTTTTTCAATATTAGGTATCAAAAATGATGCTTATTTGAATTATCTCCAAAATGTCAGAAAACAGTTAGTTGTTAGTATGACTAACAAAGATAATGTTGTTAATAATGTAGACATAGAAGATGAGGTTACAAGAGCACAGCAAGGAGAGTGGAGAAAAATGTTGGCAAAAGAAATGATGGGATATACTCAGAATGAGAATGAGGTATTTTGCCCATTTACATATATCGGAGGTGATTTTTATCATTTAAGTCCATTGTTTATAGCTTCTCACATAAAGGGTTTTAAGGATGAAAATACTAGTACAGAAGAAAAGTATGACATAAATAATGGTCTTTTGTTAAGTTCAAATGCTGATAAATTGTTTGACAAACATTTGATTTCAATTAATGAAAAAAAAGAGTTGGTGTTTTCATTTTTGCTGGCAGACAATCATAGGCTAAAGCAACAACTTCTATTGTGTCAACCTATTTTTACTGCTATTTTGAATGATAAAAGGATGGAGTATTTGAAGTATCATAAGTCCATTTTTGATAAAAAAGAAAAGGAACGCGAATCTGCTACTTTTTCAAATTATGAGGATTTGTAATAATGTGATTAATGGAAAGAATTAAAGATATAGAAAAAAAATATAGACTTGTTAGCCTTTTTTCTGGAATTGGAGGCTTAGATTTAGGTTTTGAGTTTGCAGGTTTTAATTGTATTTGGGCTAATGATTTCGACAAGGCAGCATGTCAAACTTATCGTGCTAATGTTGGGTCTCAAATAGAAGAAGGGGATATAAGACTTTTAAAAGATCATATTCCAGATCATGATATCCTTATCGGAGGTTTTCCATGCCAGCCATTCAGCACACTAGGAAAACTTCAAGGATTTGATGATGAAAAAAATAGAGGAACTTTGTTTTTTGAAATAATGGACATTGTGACTAAGCATGATACTAAAGTTATTGTGCTGGAGAATGTGAAGAATATAGTTACGCATGATAAAGGAAATACTTTCAAAAGAATTAAAGAAGAACTAGATAAGGCCGGATATTTCTTTAATTATAAGGTTCTAAATAGCCAAGACTATGGTATTCCTCAGCGTAGAAATCGTGTGTTTATTGTATGTTTCAATAAGAAATATTTCAAGGATGCATTATTTGTATATCCAGAGCCAGAACCTTTGAAGATAACTACACAAGATTTGTTGGATAACGATGTTGAAGAAAAATATTTCCTTACAGAAAAAATATCGCATACAATCCTTGGGGAAGGTACTAAAGGTTATATTGTAAAACCTACAATAGACTTGCCTATTTCTAAAACACTTACTGCAACAATGCATAAAATGCATCGTGCAAGCCAAGATAATTATGTTACAGACCAGATTAATTATGATAGAAACGTTTCTGATAAGAATAAACGAATAAATATTAGAAAATTAACACCTAACGAATGTAGACAATTGCAAGGATTTCCTAGTGAATGGACGCAAGTAGTCTGTGATGGGGCTGCATACAAACAGTTTGGTAATGCAGTTACTGTAGATGTTGCTTATAAAGTGGCATGTAAGGTGATGGAACATATTGAAAATAACCTAAAGTAGTACAGTTATGATTTATATTAAAAGATTGTTAAAGGCAGAAGCCGGAGATAAACCTCGAAATATAGGATTGAAAGATGATATTGCTGAATCGTTCTTTCATGTATCTTCAGGTAGTAGTGAAAATTTTACTTTTATTGATATAGAAGGAAATAGATGTAAAGGCACATTGACAAGTGTTTCTGGAAATAATCCTCAGATTACTGGAGACTTTTTCTCTGTTGTAAAACAGAATGGAAGTTTAGGCGACTTGCTTGTAATAGAATCTACGGATCAAGAGACTTTGTTCAAATATCGAATTGTAAAGAAGGGTATACATTCGGAATATGATAAATATAATTTTTTGATGGATGAGTATGGGTCTAAGGGTCAAGGAACTAGTACTCATTTGTTAATATCTATTGATGATTCAAAGGAATGTGAAAAAAAAGATTTGTCAGAGATTAATTCTGATGAAAATGCACGTTTTATATCTGCTCTTCGCACCAAACCATTCCTTCTTCTAGCTGGAATTTCTGGAACAGGAAAGAGTAGGATAGTGAGAGAATTGGCTCGTGCTTGCTGGGAAAAAGGAACGGATGAATATAAGGCTCATAAACCTCGTAATTTTGAGATGGTTCAAGTGAAACCCAATTGGCACGACAGTTCGGAATTAATTGGGTATGTAAGCCGTATTGGAGAGAAACCAGAATTTATAGCTGGTGATTTCCTAAAGTTTGTTGTTAAAGCTTGGGGTGAACCGGACGTTCCTTATTTCTTATGCTTGGATGAGATGAATCTTGCTCCAGTAGAACAATATTTTGCTGAGTATCTTTCTGTAATCGAAAGCCGTAAGTTAGAGAATAACATGATAGTGACTGATCCTTTGCTAAAAAAAGAAGTTCAGGAATGGTATCATACTTTGGTTTGTACTTTGACGTTAGATGAAAGTTTACAGAATCAATTTTTAAATGAAGGAATATCAATACCTCAGAATCTATTTGTTATAGGAACTGTCAATATGGATGAGACTACTTTCAGTTTCAGCCGTAAAGTGCTTGATCGAGCTATGACAATAGAGATGAATGATGTCGATTTGAATGGAGGATTAGAAAAGGACGCTGAAAATGAGTTTGGATATATTGACAAAGGTATTATACCTTTTGCTGTAGAAGGAAAGGATGTATATTCAAAAAACAAAGAGTTTTGTGACAAAGTCCTATCGTTCTTGACTGAAGTAAATGATAAATTGAATAAAACTCCATTTAAGATTGCTTATCGTACTCGAAATGAATTTTTGGTATATGCTGTATGTCGAGGAGAAAATAAATTATTAAATTCTCTTGATGAAATGACAAGCATGAAGATTCTTTCTCGTATTGAGGGAGATGCTGATAAAACGGAACATGTTTTGAATGGTTTGGAATCGTTCTTGAAAGGACAATTAAAAGATCTTGAAAAGAGCATTTCTCTTAAAAAAATTATAGAAATGAAAGAGAAATTGAACCGTACTCAATATACTTCATTCTGGTCGTAATTATGGAACTCCTAACCATTAAACATAAGGATTTCGATCTTTTTATTGAATGTGAGAAATACGATGCCATATATGGCAAAGCAAAACGTAATATTCAAGAAGAAAGTCTTTCATCTCGTTACTCTTGGAGTGATGGGGTGGACTCTGTATGTTTGAATGGAATAGAAGTGATAGAGAATGGTGTTCCATCTCAAGCAATTTTTTTTGATAACGCTGATTATTCTATATGGGCAGACTTCAAAGCTGATGTGAAAAACGTTCAAATTGTCTCATCAAGGATTGATGAAATCGCTCGTTTCAAATTTCGTAACAACTCTTTGTCTGGTTTTATTAATTATGGAAATGAAATTGGATTAAGTGAAATCAAATTTTCTTATGAGTTA
This sequence comes from Paludibacteraceae bacterium, assembly GCA_045641065.1. Taxonomy (GTDB): domain Bacteria; phylum Bacteroidota; class Bacteroidia; order Bacteroidales; family Paludibacteraceae; genus UBA1723. The sequence goes on from JAZUGF010000128.1 coordinate 37,971, forward strand.
GGAGAAGAAAGGAAAGATTTCTCTTTTGGTTTTGAAGTGCTTTCTACCAAATTGGACTATCATTCCCATTGGAAAAAGATAATAGAAGATATTGAATCAGAATATCGTATGTTGTCTCTTGATTATTTGAAGCGTACTTGCCACAGTTTCAGTGAAGGATCAGGAGAGTCATTTGATTTGATTTGGTGGAATGTTTTTCAAAGTGTTCAAAATCAGTTTATTTCTGCTTGTAAGAATATTATAGATCGTCCGCGTCATAGATTGCATTCTCATCAAGAGTATAAACGAGCGGATAAAATAAGAAGGTTTACACCTCAGTTGGAACAAGAGTTTGCAGAGCATAGAAAAGAGGCTGGACATTTGTATGTGGTACAAGAGCAGGAAAACTCGAACAATACACTAGAAAATCGATTTTTGAAGCATACTTTGCATTTTGTAGCGAAGAAATTTGATGATTTGTTGCAGAGAGTAAAAAATCTTAATCAATTGTCTCTACCGCAACAAAAGGAATTTGAGAAGCAGGGCAATTCATTAAATCATTTGTTGAGAAATCCATTTTTCCGTACTGTTGGAAAGTTTGAAGGCTTGAAACAAGAGTCCCTTATATTGCAAAATGATACCAATTATTCGAAGGTTTATCGTACAAGTATTCTTTTGAGAAAATCTTTTTCTCTTAATGAAGGGTTGTATAGAATGGAGACGAAAGATATTGCAACTCTTTATGAAATATGGTGTTTTATCCAGGTTTCTCATATTGTAAAGAATTTGATGGGAGAAGACGTGAAAATGTCCCATCCTAACAGAATGGAATTGAGCGGAAACTTTGTTTATGAATTAGGAAAGGGAGAACATTCATGTATATTGTTTGAAAAAGATAATGTACAGTTGGCAGAATTGATTTATAATCCTAAAAATAATAAGGATGTTTTTTATGATGAGGATTCTTTATCAATTCAAAATATAGTATCTCCCACAGTTCCGCAAAAGCCCGATATTGTCTTGCAATTAACGAAGAATGACATTGACAGAGGTATGAAGATGACATATCTGTTTGATGCTAAATATAGGATATTCAAACGAGAAAACGGAGCGGATGTTCCTCCAGATGATGCTATAAATCAAATGCACCGTTATAGAGATGCTATTTATTATAAGCAATCAGATGATAAATTAAGGAAGGAAGTCATAGGAGGATATATTTTATTTCCTGGTGCAGGAGAAAGATCTAAAGTAGAAATGTCTAAATATTACAAGTCTATTAGTGAAGTTAATATTGGAGCTTTCCCATTGCGTCCTGGAAATGAAGATAGTCAAGAATTATTAGTTGAATTCATTAATGGTTTGTTGAGTAAACATGCTTCTTCAATAGTTCGTGAAGTGATACCTCAGAAGGGAACACAAATTACTGTATGCGATAGAGTCTTAGTGAAAAGTGTAGATGATTTTGACGCTGTTTCATCTACTATTTCTATGGGTGTTAATTTCCCTTCTTCTATATCTTTGGATAATTTGTATTTGTTCGCTCCTTATATTGAAAATAAAGGTATCAGAGATGTTTATCGCATTACAAAGATTCATACAATCTACCCAACTGTTTCGCATGGAGATGGCGATGATGTGAAGATTGCTTTTGAATTAGGAGAATGTAGCCAGATATTTGATGATTATAAAAATCTTGATTTAGAGTTTGATAGGACATATTGTGAGAAAACATTAGCGGAGTTGAAGATGGCTGTCAAATGAAATTCAATGCATGAATTGATTAACGATATTCAAAGTCGATTGATTTAAGCTAAAAAGCAAGGGTCGCTTGATAACAAACGACCCCGTAACTCCTTTAACATCTTGGTTAATGAGCTGTGACAAAAGTATAGATTTTTCTTATACGTTGTTTTTTTGTTGAAGAATTTTTTCAAAAAAATATGATTTTTGCATCGTAGCATGCAAAATCGACCGTGGAAACGGTCTGTTTAATCAATAGCCTACGGTTTGTTGTTGTCGCTAGACAACGACATTACCGTAGGGATTCATGATTCCAATTCGGGCGGGTTTGAAACCCGCCCCTACGATTCATAATAATTAAATGCGAAATAACGTTGTATTGATTCTGCCGTAGAGACGCGAGATCTCGCGTCTGAAATCCAAAAATCCGTTTAAACCGATTAATCCGTGCTCGAAATAATAAAAGCGAAGCGTTTCAATTCATGAACCAATTCGTGGATAATTAATGAAAATTCGTGTTTCCCAACGTCAATCCATGCAAGACGTAATGAATCATCAAGTCTGTGGTATTGGATTTTTATGTTGATATTTAATGATATATGAAGAATTTTTAGATAAAACTTTAATAAAAATAGAGAATTGATTACTTTTGTAATGACTTAGAGTTAGTGCATGTGCATTTAACCAAGGTGTATGGGCACTTAAAAACGGAATATAGGGAGGGCACTTACGTGGTGTCCTCCCAAATTTTAATAAGGATGAAATCAGCTACAACAATAGAAGAACAGATTCAGAAATTGCGAGATCGCGGAATGTTAATTAATGATGAGAAGTTGGCTCATGATGTTTTGTTGGATATAGGATATTATAGACTTGGTTTCTATTGGTTTCCGATGGAAAAAAATTATCCAAACAAAGATAGACGAACCCATATATTTAAGGAAGGCTCTTTGTTTGAGATGTGCGTTAGACTATATCGATTTGACAAGGAGTTAAGACACCTTATTTCTGGATATATTGAAGATTTAGAAGTGAATCTTAGAACAAATGTTATTTATCTTCTTTCCAATCTTTATAAGGATAATCCGTTATGGTTTGTGGATAATGAGGTTTTGATGAGTCAATTTATTTGTTCATTGGAGAAAAAGTATAGAGAAGAAATTATTAATAATGATGTTATTGCTCGTCACTCCAAGAAACATCCCGAGGATCGATTTGCTCCAGCGTGGAAGACTTTAGAGTATATTACTTTTGGCGATTTATTGAGATTGATTGATAATCTAAAGTCAACTGATGCAAAGAAATTGGTGTATTGTCAGTATGGTTTTTCGGATGAAAGTAGTTTCCCTAATTATATGGAAATAGTTCGTCAGATAAGGAATGATTGTGCTCATGGTCATCCATTGTTTGATTTGAAATTGTATAAGTCATTGAGAGCAGGAAAATTTCGAATGGTATTGAAAGGTGATCAAGGAGATTTGTTTTCTAGTTTAAGAGGTGTCTTATTAGTGATTCAGTATTTTCTTTTTTATTTGCCAGGAAATAGAGGAACACAGTTTGCTATAGATGTAAAGAATTTGATGCATCGTTACAGAAAAGATGATATTGTAGATATTGTTGGATATTTGAACGATGTCCCCTGGCTTAAAGAGAGATTATAAATCCTAGTATATATTCGCGACAGCGAAAAATCCGTTTAATCCGAGTGATCCGTGTTCGAAATAATAAAAGCGAAGCGATTAAATTCATGAACCAATTCGTGGATAATTAATGAAAATTCGTGTTTCCCAATGTCGATTCGACCGTGGAAACGGTCAGTTTAACCAATAGCCTACGGTTTGGCGTTGTCGGCAGACAACGGCATCACCGTAGGAATTCATTAAATCTCCTCTTTCTCCACAACCTTCAATCCGTCGCCTTCCAATGTGTGATCAATCAATGCTTTAGCCACAAGCTCCGTGTCGACGGGAGCCATACTTCTGAATAGTCCGATTTTATTGACGAACTTGAGAATCTTTACCGACACTGCTTCTGCCCATCTGTCGGAATTTTTTCTGATCAACGACGGTGGACGTACAATCACTGTGCGGCGGAATCCCAACGTCTTCACGGCATCTTCCAATTTGCCTTTCATCTGCATATAGAAGAAAGAGGAGTCGGCTTTCGCACCCGTTGAGGATACTAACGCATAATGGCTTACTCCCATTTCTCTGGCAGCTTTTGCCACATTATATTGATAGTCGTAATCCACTTTCCACTGGGCCTCCTTGCTCCCTGCCTGCTTGAGCGTTGTGCCCATGCATGAGAAAAGGACGTCGCCAACCAACTGATTTTTCCAATCCTCCACATTGTCAAAATCCACAATATGAATTTCTACTTTGGAATGATTATATTCCAATGGTCTGCGCACAAATAGCGAAACTGCATCAAATGCGTCATTTTCTGCCAATTGATCCACTAAATCTTTTCCTGTGGCACCAGTGGCACCGATTACGAGTGCTTTCATATTTTTATAGTTTTTAAAACAGTAAACGCATCCAATTTCTTGGGTGCGCCGTTGCTTTGTCCTTAATTACAAACCAAATTAGAACTTTGGAGCGTACTTTTTGTAAAGCTTAGTCAACAAAATATTAATTAGTACCATTGTTATATTTTTTAAGTCGTTGTTTTTTCTTTTTGACACTGCAAAATTATGCTTTTTAACACATATACGCAAGTTTTTTGATGGATTTTTTAAAGAAAATTATGTTTTTTGACACTGTTTTGAAATTGTAAGCGATTTGGCTGATTTGGTTTCAAATTATAACTATATCGTAAATTTTGTTAACAATTTTGCGTGGTTTTTGCCTATCTCAATCGTGCGAAAAAAGAGGAGGTACAAATTGCCTATTCTTTGATGTAAACAAATGTTTTTGATTGTTTTTGGCTCTTTCCCATTTGTTGACTGAAATCAATCTCTTTTTCTCAAAAAAAGACGCTGTCTTTCTCTGAGTGCTCTGAGCCTCTGTGGTTGATTTATATGCGCTCGCCTACGGCTCGCGCTTGGAAAGAGGCAAGGGCGTTCCGCCCTTTGCAATCCTCAAAATGAGGAATCAGTCATAAACTACAAAATAGCCTTGTTTTTTTCCGTAAAATCTGCCTTGCAACACAATTACGAATTATGCCTTGTGAATTACAAATTATTATTTCTATATTAGTGGCAGAAAAACACATATTATATTAGAAGTTAGCACTGGAATTATAACCAGTCTGAGAATTAGTCCGAAAAATTGATTTAGATATGATGAAGCATGCGTTGTCGTTGATGACGGTTCTTTTGAGCTGTGTAAATGTGTCAGCGAGAAGTTACTATGGAACACCTTATAAATTCTCTCAACCTGATGGCGACTCAGTGTCTGTCAGATTGTTTGGAGATGATCTCTATATCCATGCGGAAAGCTTTGATGGTTACACTTTGATTCAAGATCCAGAAGATGGTTATATCTGTTATGCTATGGTATCGGCAGACAGTGCAGAATATGCATCGTCGGGAATCCGTTATCGTGGTGATGAGGCTCCTGAGGCTGTGACGATGATCGCGTCGCCTCATATGCGTATCTCTTCGGATGCTCTCTCAAAAAAAATTGAAGAAAATAAGAAGACGTTGGGGCTCGACGTTGAGGTTTCTAAGCCACAATTGAGGGCTGCTACTGCAATTCCCGACACTATTTATGGTGTGACGGTGCTTATTGATTTCCCTGATTGTAAATTCCCATTCACAAGATCTGAACTTGATAAGTTTTTGAATGCAGATAAGGGTAGTATCAATGGTAATGAAAGATCCATCAAGGAGTATTTCAGATGGATTTCTAATGGTAAACTTACTTATATCAATTATTTGCCTAAATCAGCGTATACTGCACCTAATAATAAATCCTACTATGGACCATCAAATGCGACGTCGTATACATTCAGTTTGATGGAACCGCTAGTGAACGATGCGTTGAACAGTTTCTCAAAATCCAAAGATGGTTTTGATGTGACTGATCTTTCGGTGAAAAATGGTGAATATGTAGCGGTTAATATATTGTATGCGGGAAGTTGTCCAAATAAATGGGCTACAGGAATGTGGCCTCATAAAGGTTCGATGACGCTGACAGGGAATAATGATCGCCGTATCAATAAATTAGTGTCGCAGACATTTCAGTTGAGCGACTGTTCTGAAGATTTAGGTATGGGAAATTTTGTTCATGAGAATTTCCACATGCTTCTAGGCGTTCCTGATTTCTATTCGTTTGACAATCATCACGACAATACAGCTGAACCATTCAATGCGGCAGATGAGTTTTTTATCGGACGACCAAAAGCGTCTCCGATTCCTAACCCTTATATTCTTGATGCTGTAGGTTGGCTTGAGGATAAGATTGTATTGAATAATTTGAAGAAGGGAACAAAAGTCAATATGGCGTATGGACCAGGAAATGTGGCTGTTTATTATGGTAATACGGACGGTGATCCTGAAAAAGAGCGTTTCTATATTGAAGTGCGTAATGCATACTATTATAATAATAAGCTTGTCAACGTGCCTGGCATCTATATCTGGCATGCTTATGAAGATGGAGATAACAGATATGCGAATAAACCGGAAAAATTGGATTGCCGACCTGTGTCGACTTTAAATCCATTCTGGAGCTCTACATCGTCTTCTAAAGTATTTTCTGACGACAGTAATCCGAATGCAAAATGGAATAACGGACAAAAGTCTGGTTTGTATCTGTGTAATTTCAGCGATGCGGGGTTAAAGATGTCATTTTGTTATGGAGACTGCGACGCGAATGCAGGAGAAGTTGGTTTTAAGGACAACGATGTTGATGGATCAGGAGTAGAGAATCCAGAAAACAATAATCAAGATGTTGAGGATCCAAAAGACAATAATTCACAGCAATATGATAAGTTAGGATTGACTAACAAAGATTCGCTTCCGAGTGGAAAGGTGGGGCAGAAATACTATGCTAAGTTGAATCCTGTGGGTGGAGATGGAAAGTATTCTATAAAATGGAAATCAAGTTTACCAGACGGATTATCGCTAAATAGTAAATTTGAGATTGTTGGTACGCCTACAGTCGCAGTAACAAAGACGATGAAATTGTTGGTTTGCGACGGTACTGGAGCTCAGACAGAGGTATGGCTGAAGTTGACTATTGTTGATGAACATGCATCTGTGGATGATGCGTTGGCTGAGAGCAATCCCGTCTCACTCATATATATAGATGATGCGTTTGCCTGCATAAATAATGGTAGGGAGACGGTTAATTGCACCGTCTACTCGGTGAATGGAATAAAAGTGGATGATTTTGTGCTTGATAATGGCGAAATGCGTATCTTTGGCTCAAATTATCCGGCTGGAATCTACATCGTAGTCGCTAATAACAAACGATTCAAGATTATGAAATTCTAAGATAATACGAAGCTATGTTCGTCGGGATAATATCTCAACGATTAATGCTCAACTCTAATAACTCATAACAAACTATGAAATCTAACATTTCCGCAGCAATTCATACGGTAGCTGCACTTTCACTTTTTACTGCTGCCTATGCAGCTCCACCTACCACATCGGCGGGTTGGACAATGGTTTTCAACGATGAATTTGAGGGTAACTCTCTCGACAAGAGCAAGTGGAATCCAACCTATAATTGGGGACACACTCACAACCATCAGGCTTACTGTGTGGAGGAGAATGTGTCGGTGAAGGATGGTAAACTGATTATCAAGGCAGAATCGCGTCGACATCCTGATGCTCCGCCAACATGCTCAAATGGAGGCAAAACCTATTCTCTAGATTATACCTCTGGAGCCATAGACACACGAGGCCATTTTGAAGTCAACGGAGGCTATATAGAAGGACGTTTCAAGATGCCGTGGCAGCTGGGAACATGGCCTGCCTTCTGGACATTGCAGGACGGTTGGCCACCTGAAATTGATATTTTTGAGGTTCCACACGAGCGTAATCTCCACCATTACTATCTTCATTACACAAAGACAGATTGGTATGCTCAACATGGTTCAGCTTGGGATCACGAAGCATCATTTGGAGGCACAAGCACAGGTCCGGATAAGAGTGCTGATTTCCACACTTATGGACTTGAGTGGACCAACTCATATTTGAAATTCTACTTTGACGACAAGGTTATTGCAACATATAACCGTCCGGATGAGATAAGTCAGTTGAAAGACAACTATATCATCATCAACTTGGCAGTAGGAGGTTGGGCTGGCGACAATATCCAGATCACTAATAATGCCCCTGCTTATTTGGAGTGTGATTGGGTAAGAGTTTGGAAGAAAAACGCGAGTGAGATGATTCATTCGGATCAGGTGAAGGTGATGTCAGTGAGTGAGGAGAAGTGTATGAGCGGCGTCACTGGCGATTTGAGTTTGGTGGATTGTAATAGTGAAGACGCGTGGATCAATCTGTATGAGCAGTATGCAGGAACCTTCCGTCTGAATATCGCAGGCAAAGTTTTAGAAATTGCAGGAGCGAGCAATGATGATGGTGCAAAAGCCGGAATATGGAGTTGGAATGGAGGTGGACATCAGCAGTTTGCTTTTGAGAAGCAGCCAAACTACACATCTAATATAGTGACTATGATGGCACGTCACAGTGGCAAATTCTTGCAGGTTGGGGAAGACGGTACAGTTTTCCAGGCACCATTGCCAGACAATAAATCTGCACTATGGAAGATTTTCCAACCGGGAGAAGAGATTACATCAGTTGTAGAGATGCAAGATCTCGCGTCTTTGCAATATATTGCATCCGAAAACAAGTTGATATGTAATGAATCTCTAAAACCAATGACAATAGAAGTCTACGATTCACGAGGAATCTGTTGTATGGTGGATAAGATAGGAGGAGGAAAGAACGAGGTCAGCCTACAGATGTTACCGACAGGAGTTTATTTCATCACCGTCAACGGAATGATGATGAAAATAGCCCATAGCGTAAGCTATGGGGGTGCAAAATAGCGTAAGCCCTAGCCCATAGCGTAAGCTATGGGGACATAGCGTAAGCCATGGGAATTGGGATTTGGAATTGAAACTAAATAAAAAAGAGGGTGTATCAAAACTAAAAAAGTTGCGATATACTCTCTTTTTAACTCTTTGAGACTTGAATGGATATTTGAAAATCGAAAAAATCAAAAATTGACTTAAATATTCGATTCTCACGAGTTGAAAATTTCATAAAATAAAAAAATCGGTCTAAAACGGGTCTATATCTACCGTTTTAGGCCGATTTCCTCATTATCGAGCACATTTTCTTTAGGTTGAAGGCAATA
>JAZUGF010000129.1:0-6046 GCA_045641065.1 Paludibacteraceae bacterium
ATACGCTTGTCAGACACCTTGACGACCCTCATCAGTTTACTCGAGACCATCAGTTTTTGTCAAAAATCAAAACATACAACATTGTTGCAATTTTTTGCTCAATATGTTTGGATTTTAACATAGAATACGGACTCGCGTTGGTGGGGAGGGGTTAGGGCGTTCCGCCCTTAACAATCCTCTATTTTATAATCAAACTGTATACATTCATTGTATCTCCCTTAGCAATTGAGTGATTTCCTGCTGCCAAACTAACCGATACAATACCGTCGGCATCTGCAACTTCACTGTTGCCATCAACCTTGATTTTACCGTTGGCTGTATCAGTTACGATGTAAATTGTCTTGGTTGCAGCAGTTGTGAATGTGATTGATGTGCTGCTCTCCATCTTGATTGCAGTTGTGTAAGTCACACCGTTGTATGTCTTAGCAGCAATACCGCTTTTTAGATTGGCTGTCACACTGAAGAATCCACTCTTGTCTGTTGCTCCGTTGTTGAATGTCAAAGCCTGATCTGATGTCAAATCAATGTTCGGATTAGTATTTGAACCTCCAGTGTTTCCACCATTCTGGTTTTCGTTTTCGTTTTCGTTAACATTACCACTGTTGGAATCTACTTTCTGTGAAACTTCTGAATCTTCAATACAAACGAAAGACATTGCAGTGACTGCACTCTCCTTATCCTTTGAACCAGAGCCGATGAAGTATGTTCCTGCACCGATGTTGTGTGATGATGTTCCACTCAACTGGCCAATTTTAGTACCGTCGGCACACATCAAATATGGTCCACCATATGAATCGGAACCTGCTGTGATTGTGACCTTGCAGCTTCTGTTGATTCTGAATGTAATTCCCTGACCTTTGAACTTGCCTGACTTATAGTTTGTGAATGTGATTCCGTTGCCAGATGTTCCCATTGTAGCCTCGTATTTGCAGCTGCTCATATCGATTGCACCATTCACACTATTTTGATTCATAGATGTGTTTGTGACCTTCTTCTGCTTCATCACACCTGAGTACATCAAACACTCCTTACGTGCTGTGACAGCGTCTGTGATGTATGCCTTAGTCTGCTTCTTTGATGCGTCGTAGTAGAATAGAGTAGCGTCGGTATCAAACTTGCTGAAATCAATCTTTCTTGCCTGGAACTGACAGTTATTAGATACTGCCTCGTCTCTTGTCTTGGCAACCACTGCATCGTTTGTTCCGAAACATGCGTAGTAAAGGTCGCCATAACTCTTTGAAACTCCACCAGAGGTGATGTCACACACGTTTTTGCATCCGTCGAAATAGTTATGCTCAGAGAATCGGTATGAGTTGGCTCTACATGATGCGATATAGCTCAAACTTGCCTCTTTGTCTGTCATATCTCCGAATACGTAGTTGTTGTAGAAGTGGAAGTTTGCATTTCTTAGCAATGGCACACGTGATGCACAACTCTTCCAGATATTGTGGTGGAATGTGATGTTGTACTGCAACGACGCGTCGCTTGAGCCAATCAAGTTTGTCTTGTGTCCGTACTCGAAATAGCAGTAGCTTAATGTGAAATACTGACCACGTTTGAAGTCGCACGAACCGTCGCCCTCTTTCTTATCGCTCTCCGCTGGGTTTGCGCAGTAACCTTGCTTGAATGAACAGTGGTGTACCCAACATCTTTCAACTGATGCACTCAAATCTGAAGTGACTGTCGACGACGCCTGTACGCCCTCCATTCCGATGGCATCTTCTGGATAGTCGTCGAATAGTAAGTTACGTGCCTCAAAACTCTTTCCGTATTTATTATCCGAACAGATGAAGTGGAATCCCCAACCGTAGATCTGGGCATCGTCTCCAACTCCCTCAAGAGTCAAATTCTGAGCGTTCTTCATTCTTGCTAAGTGACCGTTGTCTCCTTCGCTACCGCCATTGTCAGTTGAGTTGTAGGCAGTCAAACCTTCTGGACTTGTCACCTTTCCGATGAAACGGATTACAACCGGATGCTCTTTAGTCACAGCAAAGATTCCTTTCTTCGACGCGTCAGCTGTGTAAGTGTTGCTTGTCTGACTTGAATACTGGTTGTTGTTCAAAATCCAACCGATACCTGTTCCTACGCTCTCGTATCCAGGGATTGTAACCTTATCTTTGTTCTCCTCAGTGACGTAGACAACAATCGCATCGTCCTTTAGAGTACCGTCGTCTTTATATGCTCCGACTCCCTCTGTGTAATTGAAATGAGCATAGCCGCTACGGTCGAATGCACCGACTGTCACGATGTCTGTTTCAGAGGCATTTTCTTCGATTTCCTTGCCTCCAACCATTGGGACAACCTTAAATTGGTAGTCTCCCTTCTTCAAACCCAAAATGTCGGCTCTAAATAGCGAACCAGACTTTCTGATAAGCTCAGAATCTATCTTCGCGTATTTTCCACCCATTTCTTTATAGTAGACGGCATATGATGAGGCTCCTGAGAATGGGTTCCATGTTACGAAGCCAGATTCAAACCAACCGTCGGCATAAACGATCTCAATTCCACCTGCCAAAACCGGAGATTGCTTCATGAAACTGATCTGTGTGGCATTGCCGTTGAAGACTCTTTTCTCATCTCCGTTGTTGAACGAGATGCTGAAATTATTGCTGTTGTTGATGAAATCAATCGACTCAACAGAAGACGATGAGTAGATCTCTGCAGCACCGTTATCCATAGAAACCTTCACCTTGTTCTGAGCGAAACCAGATGTGAAGACGGATGCTATCAATGGTAATATTATCTTTTTCATACGCCTTATTTCTTAATGAATTTAACAACTTTCCCATCGACATTTAGTAGATAGATTCCTGATGCGAAACCAGAAATGTCGATTCTTGTCTCATTTGATTCTATTTCACCAGTGTAGACGGAAATGCCTGCCACTGACAAAATAGATAATCTTTTACCGGCTTCAACTCCAGTAAGAACCAACTGATCTCCAACGACGGTGTTGATTGCAAACAGTTTGTTCTGAAGTGTAGCCACATCTGTAGGCATATTGAAGTTCACCACGATATCATCCATATCGAATATGGATGTTGTACCGTCGGAGAAAGTGACATTGACATTATCTCCATTGATTGTGATCTTTGCAGGAGACGACGCAAGAGCCTCTCCATTAACCATCACCTCTGGTGTTGCCATCGCAAACAGCGACCATAGTAGGCTGGCAACAATTATTATTGTTCTTTGTAAGTGTTTCATGATTATATTTCTTATTACGGTTTACATTCAAATGATGATTTGAATGATGAGGATTGCAAAGGGCGGAACGCCCTTGCCCCTCAACATTAGCGAGCCCGTAAGGGCGAGCGTTTTTATTCACCTTGAATACTCTTCATTGTAGTCTTATAATTTGTCAACGCAGTCTTCAACGCAGCGTTTACAGCGTAGCTCTCATCATCGGCAGTAGTGAATGTCCACTTGAAATCTCCACCGTTCTGACGGCCAGCGTATGCCTTTATATTCTCAACAGCCTGCTCAGCTGAATCTGGAGTGTAAGTATACATCACAGATGAGTTTGTGTCGAAGTTATTGTAAGTGTTGCCACCAGAAAGAGATGTTACAGTTGCTGGAACCTTCTCACTGCGTGATGTCGCTTCGTAGAAGTCGAAATCTTTCTTGCCGTCCAAGCTACGTGTGTCTGTTGATCCCTTCAATGCTGAGATGGTGTTGTTGTAAGAGCAGTAAGTCACCTTGCCCTCAAACTTGTTGCCGAACGACTTGATTGTTCCACCTGCCTCTTTGCTGAAAGTGGCGTTGTCTGTAGTGCTCTTGCTGTCCTCTGCGTAAAGGTCTGAACCCTGCATAGATGTCAACATTGGGAACTTACATGAGCGGAAGTAGTTGTTCTCAGAGAAGATGCTTGATCCAAGTGTTGAGCCGATACCATACTTGGCATTTCCGTCATAGTAGTTGTTGTAGACGTGGGCTGAATAGTAGCGTACACGTGGATGACGGCTGTCTGAGTGGTCGTACCAGTTGTGGTGGTATGTGATGTAAAGATCCTCAGTTGTGCCTTCGCTTAGACCAAGCAGATTACACTTACCGTTGTCGTAGAAGTGGTTGTATGAGAAAGTGATGTAAGTCGACTTTTTGCAATCCAATGCACCGTCGCCCTTCACCTGATCCGCATCGCTTCCGGCATCACCGTAGAAGAAATCACAGTTGTGAACCCAAGTGTACTCACAAGCCTGCTGTAGACCGATATTGTCACCCTCGCCAGAATCACAGTTCATTGTACCGATGTTGCGAACCTCCACAAGTTTGGCATTCTTGATTCTCACACCCCAACCGTTGGCTACAGCGTCTTCGCCGACACCTTCGATAGTCACACCAAGACTCTTCTGCTTAGTTGCTCCAAGGTCAACCAACACGTCGCCCTTATCAGTCACGGCAGGATCGCTCACATTTCCCACAAGACGGATGCAAAGTGGGCGAGCGTCGTAACCCTTCTTATATAGGATTAGAATATTTTGTATTCCCTGTGCCGACGTCGTTGTTCCATTACTTGAAGTCACTATATCAGCAGAGACCTTATCCTTTGATTTCTCGGTAACGTAAAGCACGATAGCGTCCTTCTTCAAAGTACCGTCCATATTGTAAGCACCAGGCACGTTGCCATTTGAGAATGCGAAACCAGAACGGTCGTGAGCCTTAACTGAGACCTTTGATATAGATGGCTTGCAAAGCTCCTTGCCATTAGCGTCTACAGCAACCACGCTTAAATTATAGTCGCCTGCTGCCAAACCAAGGGCGTCAGCACGGAAGTAGTTGCCATAGTTGCGGATCAACGCGTCGTCGATCTGAACATATTGACTATCAGAAGTCTTCTTTACAGATACCTTATATTTAGAAGCTCCAGAATAAGTTGACCAAGTAGCGAAACAAGTTTCAAGCCAACCGCCAGTTGTAAGAATCTTGATGTCACCCTGAGTTGCAACCTCTCCAGGAGTTGTAGGATCAGATGGAGTCACCTCAACAGGATCAGAAGGAGTGACTGGAGTGACAGGCTGGATAGACTCTCCAGACTTCACAAATACTACACTGTCGACAATATCAGTAGTATATTCAACCACACGTCCATCCTTCATGAAGACGTGGAAACTGTCTGCCATTGATGCTGAGAATGCAGAGGCAAGAGCCAAACTGAAAATAATGTGTTTATTTGTGTTCATAGTGTTAGATTTTTACTTTTTAATAAACTTTACAACCTCAGAATTGATTCTGATGAAGTAGATGCCTGATTTATAGTTTGCGACGTCGATGCTCAAATCGTTGCCGTCAGCCTTCATGTTTGCAATAACCATACCACTCATATTGAAGACGGTGATGTTTGCATCTGTTGGTACACCGCTTAGATTAATGAAATCAGAAGCTGGGTTAGGGTAGAGAAGGATACCTTCATTAGTGACATCCTCAACTAAAGTAGGATCACCTTTCTCAACTTCAGTGAAATAGATTCTCTGAAGAGAAGAGAACTCATAACTTGTCATGCTGCCATCTGTGAAATAAGTATCGATCTTTCCATTATTGAAAACAAGTTTTCTTAGATCCTCAGTGGAGTGAGACTCACCGTTGCCTATAATAAATGTACCTGCAAACAACGCGTTACATAATATAGAGGCGAATAATGTAATTAAAATCCTTTTGTTCATGTCCGTGAATTTTTAGTAATTCGTTTCTGTTCGCAAATGTAATGTCGAAAATAAAGATAGCACGAATTTTTGATACCAAACAACGTAGATGAACATTTTTTCATCGGTGTCAGATGTAACAATATCAAAATATACTTGTAACATGCTGAGTGTATATGCTTGATAAATAATTTTATAAGTATCGATGTTGTGACGTCGGAATGCTCAAAAACATGGGAATTTGCTGTCGCAAATTGGATGGAAAACACGAATTATCATAAATTGGCCATGAATTTTACAGAAATTAGATGGTTCCCCGTAGAGACGGGGCATGCCCCGTCTTGCGTGTGTAGGAAAAAACAACGTAAAAGTTCGTTTTATAGAAACAACTTTAGGTGATTTTTTGA
>JAZUGF010000130.1:0-22352 GCA_045641065.1 Paludibacteraceae bacterium
AAGTGTGACACCGGTCATCGGATCATACTGCCAACAAATAGTGGCCGGACCGCTATACGGCAAATTCTTCGGGTCACCATATTCGATGCAAGAAGAACCGGCAGCTTCATTCCAATGGGCAGGGTCATTCAAGAACTTGGACATCTTAACGGCGGCGTCATACTCGTAAGTGTTACCACCATCGACAACCTTATGGGAAGCCGGATCCCAAGAATAGGTAGGGTTTCCGTGCCAAACATAGTTGCAAATTGTTCTCCAATTACAACGATAGTCCTCTCCCATGTTAAAGTTAGAGAAGCTTGTTTGGGTACCATTATCGTTCACCGTACACCATCCCGCTGTAGGGATGGAATATTGGTTCTTCGCTATCAGCTGTCCAATCAACCAATCGGAAGAAGCCTCTCCACGTCTGAACTGTTCAATCTCCCAAGGGTCGCCCCCCAACTCCTCGAACAACTTGTAGAACTCATGGAAATAAGAAGGCGCATTATAATCAATATGTTGGTCATGAGCGCCACCAAATTCAGGGATAAGGCTAACACCTTTCACATCCACCATACCAGTACCTGGCAAAGAAAAAATCTCCTTTGATTCCGTGAACACCGTCGGATTATCACTTGCCCATGAAGTTTGTTCATTCCATGTATCACCGCCCTTCGGATAACCGTCCAAACCAATAAGACCGGAATTGACACGCATCGGATTCTCCGTCGGGAATCTTGTGCTCATCGCCACAAGTCCACGAAGCACATTAATCATCTCCTGCTTGTAAGAGATTGGGTTACCGCATGCGTCATTGACGATTTCCCCGTCTTCATTGCGCATAAACTCTCCCCATTGCTTATAGGCGACATATAGGGCGAGAGCCACATCGACGTCACCATCCGCTGCGGTATTTCCACTCGCACCATCATCACCCAATGCGAAAGGACCGTACACATAATCTGAGGCGATGTCGGAACAATCCGTATATTTCTTGGAACGGCTACGACGCTTATCGTGCGTACACATCCAATACCCGTTAAAAGTCACTTGGTCCGCCATATAAGCGCAAGCCAAAAGTCCATAACCATCGCCCTCCGTACAATCGTAAGCTGCCTTATAAGGAGTTTCGACATATTTGATTCCTTGCCACTCCACGCCCGTGTAGGCGAACTCGTTGGCGTGGATCTGATAAGCGTCACGGACATCCTGCTCCAATTCCGCATGGACCACACCCTCTGCGTTTCTCGTACCCAAGTTACCTCCACAGGCATACTCCAAGAACTGAGGGAAAGGGTAAGCCGGGTTACCCGAGTTGATATGCACAGGAACCGCATTGGCAGAGAGCGTCACCGACATAAGGAACGATAACGATATAATAAATTTCTTAAAAAACCTATTGTGTACCATAATGGTTAAATGTTTAGTTTACCTACTATATAAAATACAAATTGCAAATATAATATTTTCCCATTATGGTTAAAACAATTTAACAATTCAAATTGTTTACGATTGATAATTGACAGCGAAACACAGCATCTAAAACGGAGGATTTCAGCAAGCACACTCGATTCAAACGAAGGAACAATCATGATGCTATTCGGGTTCGCACAAAAAAAGTTGGGGTACCCAAAAGGGCACCCCAACTTATAGACTAATAGTGTCTAGTCCTGAAATAGCGTTACAAAAAAAGAGACGTTATGAAAGAAAAAGAAAACGGTTACGTGAAGCGAACGCAGAAGGACTACAGCATGAGCTTCAAATTGTCAGTAGTTAAAGAAGTGGAGACGACAGACATCGGTTTATGTGCCATCGCACGCAAATATGGGATACAAAGTGAGAGCACAGTGAAGCGATGGATGGAAAAATATGGTACCTTTGACTGGACAAATATCAAAGGAGGGAATATGCCAAAGAGTAAAGACCAGGAGCTGCTTGAACTTCAGGAAAAGGTCAAGATGCTGGAAAGAAAAAACGCGAGGTTGGAACACGAACTAGAGATGAAGGACCACAAGGTGGCCCTGTTCGACCTAATGATAGACATAGCAGAGAAGGATCTGAAGGTGGACATCAGAAAAAATATATTACCCGGACAGTCGAAAAATACAAGCAAGTGAGCGGATTGCCCAAGGTCGCCATTTGTGAACTGTTCGGGGTAAGCAGGCAGTCATACTACAGGAAGAAATGGCGAGCGGCCCAAATCAAAGATCGGGCGACGGAAGTCGTAGAAAGTGTCGAAAAGATAAGGGCAGAGATGCCCCGTGTCGGGTGCAGAAAACTGTACCATATGCTCAAACCGCAAATGCGGAGAATGTCAGTAGGAAGAGACAAGATGTACTCAATCCTAAGGGCCAACCACATGCTAGTCAGCCCTGTACGATCGTATCATGTGACAACTAACTCACACCACAGGTTCAGAAAACACAAGAACTTGGTGGAGGGAATGGATATTGTACGCCCAGAGCAGGTCTGGGTGTCCGACATAACATATATCGGAGGCAGGGACAAACACATGTATCTGGCTCTTGTGACTGACGCGTACTCGAAAAAAGTCGTAGGATACGACTTGTCTGAAAGTCTGAACACGGAAGGGGCACTACGTGCCTTGAAGATGGCCCAGGCTTCGCGAGTGTACAAGGATGAACCCCTGATACACCACTCGGACAGGGGCATACAATACTGTTCGGATTCATATCAGGACAAGTTGGCGAAGTATGGAATCACAACAAGCATGACTGAAAGCTACGATCCATACGCTAATGCAGTTGCTGAAAGAATCAATGGAATACTGAAACAGGAGTTCCTTCTGGAGGAGATAAATCTTCCTCTAAAGGACATGAAACTTGTTGTCAGGGATGCGATAAACACCTACAACAGGGTTAGGCCACACTACTCCTGCGGATATCTTACTCCTTGCCAAATGCATGATCAAAGAGAGGTAAAGGTGAAAACTTACAAAAAAGAAGATCATTGCAGCCCTAGGGCTGCAATGATCTTCTAAAAAGTTTTAACTTTGTCCTAATAAAACTAAGTAAAAATCTGTAACGGTTATTTAGGACTAGTCACATCTTTCTCGCCGTCTTCACCATTTCCCAAGCCTTATTGATCTGCTTCATAGTCTCTGTAGCTTGACGGACTGCTTCCTCTCCCAACATGGTCGCATTGTCCGGGTGACATTTTATCGCCATTGCACGGTATGCTTTCTTGACCTCTTCATTTGATGCTTTTTCTTTGACACCAAGAATATCGTAGGCATCATTTGTGGTCATTTCTGCTGTTTGGTGACTGGATTTGCTGTTATTGTTATTTGTATTGTTGTCTTCTTGATTATCCGCTTCAGACCATTGTTGAGGATGGTTGTCGTTGTAGTAGCCATGATTATACTTTTGCATGAAGATGGCGTAGATGCTCCTGTATTCTTGATCGCTGATATTCATTTTTTCTGCGATACCTCTGATTGTAATGTCTTCCATCTCATGGATTTCATTGTCTGCATATATTACGGCTAACAACTCCATAATAAGTTCAGACTTTGCAGAATAGTTCATGTGTTTGTTGATGTCCTCGCAAATCTCACTTAGATTGAAATCGTATTGGCTTTTGGTCGCAGCCATGACTTTGGCATATGCGGCATGTTGTTCTTCTATAGTCTTGAAGTACCGTTTGATAGTGAATCTCGCTTTGTCTAATTCTATATTTTTAGTTATACGATCTGCTTTGATAATCACACCAATCAGAGAGATGATACATTGCTTGAAGTTGGCTTCTTCATTAAATGATTCAGTACGTTTGTATGTTATGAAAGAGTAAATGCAGACAACGATGGCACAGAGTGCAAAACAAATGAGTCCTACCTTTGTTCCACCTATAAGACCAATTAAAAAGGCAAAACTTGAAAATGCAAAGGCATTTGCTAAAGTGTCTTGTATTGCAACCCTTCTGCTTTCTTTCTTATCGTTATTTGCTCTTTCCTGTTTGCGTTTAAAAAAGCGTAGCTCTTTCTCCTTTTCTTCTCGTTCTTTTTGTGATTTTTGTGATTTTTTTATCTGTCTTATTAGAAACGATAGTCCACATGCTAAGACGCAGATCCATCCCGAAGGGGTAAGCATCGGACTATCAATTAATATTATAATAACACCTAATACAATACCAAAAATCTCCATTGCCATGTCAATGTCCTCATTGTTCTCATTGTTCTCCATAATGTTGATTCTTATTAATTAGTATTAAATTATATTTTTACTTGATCTTTCTCGTCATCTTCACCGTTTCCCAAGCCTTATTGATCTGCTTCATAGTCTCTGTAGCTTGACGGATTGCTTCCTCACCTAACATGGCTGCATTGTCTGGATGATATTTCACTGCCATAGCACGGTATGCTTTCTTTACCTCTTCATCTGATGCTTTTTCCTCAACTCCAAGAATGTCGTATGCATCACTCAAAGATGTTTCGGTGGATTTGTTACTCTTTGCACTACCACTTGAATCTTTTTCTTCATTTTCGGAATACTGTTGCATATATGTACCGCTATATGCTCCCTGTTGATACTTCTTTATGAAAATTGTGTAGATGCTCTTATATTCCTTATCTGTAATCTTTAGCCTTCTTGCAATACCACGAATCACAACTTCTTCATGTTCGCCCAACATATCATCTGCATATGCAACGGCGAGTAGTTCCATAAGAATCTCTGATTTAGCAGAGTATTCAAGCTGACTATTTATTGCATCACAAACTTCACGAATCTCCTCGTCGAGTATTGATAGATGATTTATTCTTGTTTTGATGTATTCTATTGCTTTGTTTCTTCCTTCAATCGAATAGTAATATCTGCTGATCGTTATTCTGGCCTTCTCAAGTTCGCAAGATAAGGTTTTGTCGTCTGCCCCAATCACAACTCCAAGTAGCGGAATGAAGTAATACCACATTCCGTTTGAATTATCAGAGACATAACTGTTTAATTCAGGCTCATTTAATTCTAGCTTATTTGATAATTCTTCAGTGTTTGACTGCCTGAAGATTTTTTTAAAGAGGTCTAAAATAAACATTGTTTATATTTGTGAGACTACAGGATTTTTTATTTTGGGACAATATCAATGTGGTTATTGTTTCCCTTTCTTCTTCTCATCAAACAGCAATGCACCGCAGTGTCTGCAATAAATTGCGTCGTCTTCTTGGCCTTTACTTCCGCAGTGCAGGCAGATTTTAGTCTTGCTGATTTTACGCTTCTCGTTGGCAAGGGAAAGCGAGAATATTCCCGTCGGCACGGAAATGATCGAATATCCGAGAAGCATGACTATTGTTGTAAGGAATCTTCCCATTGGGGTGACGGGAGTGATATCTCCATAACCTACGGTTGTCAGCGTCACCACCGCCCAGTAGATGCTCTCTGGTATACTGCTGAATGTTTGCCCTTCTCCACCTTCCACCAAATACATCAAGGCTCCGATGGATGTGACTAGCAATAATACGAACACGGCGAAAATGATAGTCTTGCGCATTCCTGTCTTTATGGCATTTAACATCATTTCTCCCTCTTTGATAAAAGCGAAGAGCTTGAATATTCGGAAGATACGTATCACTCTGAATATTCGTATCACCATGATCGCATGAGCCTGTGGAATAAAGATTGCCAAGTATGTCGGAAGGATGGAAAGAATGTCGATTATGCCGAATAGACTCAACGCATATTGCTTTGGATGCTCCGAACAGTATAGGCGCAGAAGGTATTCAAAAGTGAAGAAAATTGTGAAGATCCATTCGAGAATGTGCATTCCACGTCGGAAATTGTCTGGCATATCCACCGTCTCCATGATGGCGATGCCGACGCTTAAAAGAATGAACCATATAAGTATGACGTCGAACAGACGTCCAAGGTAGGTGTCTGTTCCGAAGATAATCTCATTAGCCTTCGCTTTGACGTAAGGATTGTTAGAGATGTAATTCCAAACTCGTTTGATGTTGTCTTTTAACGTCATTTTTGAAAATTTACTCTGCAAAATTAAGAAATTTTATTTGCTTTTGCTGCTTTATCTTTAATTTACAAAAGAATTAAGCTCATGGCAACGTGCATCCGAAAGCAGATTGTATGCTTATTCTTGATAATGAATGTGCCAACCCTTGAGCATTTTTTTTACTTATATACTTAATTAGAACAGGATGAAAAAACAAATTCCATCAGCCAATTTTTGAACCACATATAGATGGACTTAGAAGATTTATATCCCATTATAAGAAAAAATGTAAAATGCTTATTTATTAGACGCTCGTCCTTCGGACTCGCGTTGGAGAGAGGGGTTAGGGCGTTCCGCCCTTAACAATCCTCACTTTGGACAACTGTTATATAATCTCTTGTAATATTAGTTTTTTTATTGATTGTTGTTGCTTTGCAACGCAATATTCAAAAAATGTTTGCGTTATTTGATATGAATGATTATTTTTGTGCCGTTTATGAAAAATTGTTTATCTTTCATACTGGTGTCAATAGTGTCGATGTCGTTGTTTACATCGTGCGGTGAATTTGCAAAAGTTCAGCGCAGTACTGATAATGAGTACAAGTACACTATGACAAAGGAGTATTTCGACAAGGAGAAATGGTTGAATTGTGCGACAATCGGTCAGACATTATTGCAACCATTTAGAGGTACAGAGAAAGGAGAAGAAGTGTTGTATATGGTATGTAAGAGCCATGTCAACAATGAAGATTATCCTATCGCTCGTACATATATAAAGAGTTACATTAAAAGCTATCCACGTGGTAAGCATATTGAGGAAGAGGCATTCGACCTTGCTTATTGCTACTACAAGGAGAGCCCGGATGTGAAGCTTGATCAGGAGCCTACAGATGCTGCGATAGAGGCGTTGGAGGATTTCATAGAGAGATACCCAAATGCCGAAAACGCTGGTTTGGCAAAGGAGATGTTGATTGAGATGAAGGAGAAGTTGGCTGAGCAGCAACTTAACAATGTGAAGCTATACTACGACTTGGGTGATTACCGTGGCAACAACTATATTTCTGCCATCATCACTGCAAGAAATGCTAAGAAGAAATTTCCTGACAGCAGATACAACGAGGATTTGTCTTTCTACATCTTGAAAAGCTACTATAGCCAGGCTGATGAGAGTGTTGAAAGCAAACAATACGACAGATATATTGACGCTAAAGACGAGTGTTACTCATTCTTGAAGGAGTATCCGTCTACAAAATATATGAAAGAGGTTGAGTCTATTCAACACAAGATTGAAAGATATTTTGAGCGTCATAAGAATTAATAATTTGAAAATAAGATTAAAAATACAATAAAATGGATTTTAAGAAAGTCAACGCACCTACGACTACGGTTACAAGAGACATGAACAGCTTGAGTGAGCGTACTGGTAACATCTATGAGACTGTTAGCATCATTGGTAAGCGTGCCAATCAGGTCAGCATCGATATCAAGAATGAGCTTGACAAGAAGTTGAAGGAGTTCGAAATTGGCAACGACAATCTTGACGAGGTTTTCGAAAACCGTGAGCAGATTGAGATTTCTCGCTACTACGAGAGATTGCCAAAGCCAGTACTTATCGCTACTAAGGAGTATGAGGACGGAGAAATCTCATACAGAATGGCTCAGAAGGTTCAGAAGAACAAGTAATTCGTATTTATGTGATATAAAAGGGAGTTCGGCGGAGTAATCTGACGTACTCTCTTTTTTTCTTTTTGAAGGGATTTGTAGAGACGGGGCATGTCCCCGTCTTCTATCATGTCTATTTTCAATCACGATAAGTTTTATGTCGACATTAGCAGGAAAACACATATTATTGGGCATCACTGGTGGCATTGCAGCCTACAAGTGCGCTCCATTGGTACGCGAGTTTGTGAAGCGTGGTGCTGAGGTCAAGGTTGTGATGACACAGTTGGCAAAACAGTTCATCACTCCACTCACTATGGCCACTCTTTCAAAGAATCCGATCTTGGTGGATTTCTTCAACCCTGAGAACGGAGAGTGGAACAGCCATGTAAGCCTTGGTATGTGGGCTGATGTTTATCTTATCGCTCCAGCTACAGCAAACACTATCGGAAAGATGGCTAACGGTGTGGCTGACAATCTGTTGCTTACTTCATATCTGTCGGCTAAATGTCCGGTGTTCTTTGCTCCGGCAATGGATCTTGATATGTATAAGCATCCTGCAGTACAGAAGAATATTGCTACGTTGATTTCTTATGGCAACCATGTGATCGAGCCCGGCACTGGTTTCTTGGCTTCTGGCCTTGAAGGAAAGGGTAGAATGGCTGAGCCAGCGGATATCGTCGTCGCTTTAGAGAATTTCTTTGAATCAAAGAATGATTTGGCTGGCAAGAAGGTGATGATCACCGCTGGTCCAACTTATGAAAAGATTGATCCTGTGAGATTTATCGGAAATTACTCATCTGGCAAAATGGGATTTGCTTTGGCAGAGGAGTGCGCAGAACGTGGAGCAGAGGTGACTTTGATCGCTGGCCCGACGTCGCTAAAAATATCTCACGAAAGAATCAATAGAATAAATGTAGAGTCGGCTCGACAGATGTATGATGCAGCGGTTGAGAATAGTTCGGCTGCTGACGTACAGATTCTATGTGCCGCTGTTGCTGACTACCGTCCATCTGTGACTGCAGATAAAAAGATTAAGAGAGAGAAGACGGGAGAGATGACCATCACTCTTATTCCTAATCCGGATATCGCAGCTGCGTTGGGCAAAATTAAAAGAGAGAATCAAGTGAATGTGGGATTCGCTTTGGAGACGAATGATGAGGCTACTAATGCAAAAGACAAGTGTGCTCGTAAGAATTTCGATTTCATAGTGATGAACTCACTTAAAGATAAAGGTGCTGGTTTCCAGGTTGATACAAACAAAATCACAATCTTCACTGCAACAGGAGATGTGAAGGAATATCCGTTGAAGACAAAGAAAGAGGTCGCAGCTGATATCGTGGATGCTGTAGTGGAAATAGCAAAAAATAAAGGTTTATGAAGAGAGGTTTTTTGATACTTGTTTCGTTGGTGTTGAGCTCTGTGTTTGCTTTTGCACAGGAACTTAACTGCAGTGTCTTGATCAATTCTGAAAAGGTTGATGGAATGGGCAAGGATCTATATAAAGAGTTGGAATTAGCACTTAATGATTATATTAACACACATAAGTGGACTGACGCTGTATTCCAGAAGGAGGAGAAAATTGATATCACTTTTTCTCTTCATCTTGACAATAATTCATCATTTAACGGAGGAAAGCAGAGTGGAATATTGGATGTAACTGCGAGTCGTCCTATCTACAATACTTCTTATATGTCTCCACTTTTCCATTTTCAGGATAATCAACTCACTTTCAACTATAATTCAGGGGATCGTCTTGAGTATTCAGATGGCGACTTTGACGCAAGCCAAAATCTTATGGCAATTATAGGATTTTATGTCAATATTGTCTTAGGTCTTGAATTCGACAGCTTCTCTCCACTCGGAGGAACTCCATTCTTTGAAAAAGCAGAATCTATATCTTCAAGTGCGAGAGGCACAGATGATCCAGGATGGAGAGCTTTGTCTAATGATGACAACAGATATACTTTGATTTCCGCTTATATGGATCCTAATTTGGCTAATATTCACAATGTCTACTATGAGTATCATCGTCTTGGATTTGATGTGATGGCTGATGATGTGAATAAGGGTAAGGCAAAGATCATGGAGCAGATGACTTATTTGAGAGAAATGCAGCGTGCAAAACCGTTCTCATTGCCTCTTCAAATTTTTGTTTCAACTAAGTTTGATGAGTTATATAACTTGTATCGTCTTGATGATCAGAAAACTAGAGACGAGGTATACAATGCAATTTCTGCTATTGCACCTAACATGAAGGATATTGACAAATTGCAGAAAGGAAACTGATTATGCTTACTCGTTTAGAGATTGACAACTATACTTTGATTGAAAGAAGTGAGATCGACTTCAACAATGGTTTTTCTGTTATCACAGGTGAGACTGGAGCAGGTAAGT
This sequence comes from Paludibacteraceae bacterium, assembly GCA_045641065.1. Lineage (GTDB taxonomy): Bacteria > Bacteroidota > Bacteroidia > Bacteroidales > Paludibacteraceae > UBA1723. The sequence continues at coordinate 9,994 of JAZUGF010000130.1, forward strand.
CTATTTTGCTTGGAGCCCTTGGTATGTTGATGGGCGGAAAGGTAGAGTCAAAGTATTTCAAAGATGCGGAAAAGAAATGTGTCATTGAGGCGACGTTTGATATTACCGGCTATGGCTATCGTCCTTTCTTTGACGAAAATGAATTAGATTACGACGACGAGTGTGTGATCCGTAAGGAGATTACAGCTTCAGGTAAGGCTCGTTCGTTTGTTAATGATACACCAGTGAGTGTTTCGCAACTTAAGCAGATTGGCGAAATGCTTATTGATATCCATTCTCAACATCAGAATCTATTATTGAAAGACTCTGGTTTTCAATTATCTGTGGTTGATTCTGTTGCTGATACAAAAAATGAGTTGAACGCATATCAGTCTGATTATAAGCAGTGGAATGGTGCTAAAAGAGAGTTGGAGCGTTTGAAAGAGCAGATGGAAAATGATGCTCGCGACGCTGATTATCTCAAGTCTCAGTTGGAAAAACTTCAGGCTGCCAACCTTTCGGATGGAGAACAGGAGGAGTTGGAAACAGAGAATTCTTTGCTACAGAATGCAGAGACAATCAAGTCTGCGCTATCACAGGTTGTGAATTTAGTGGAGGATGATGACAATGCAGTGAATGTTCGTTTGAAACAGACTGTTAATCTATTGACATCGGTTTCATCATATGCACCTGAGTTGGATTCTCTTGCTGAACGCACAAATGCAGTGTTGGCAGAGATGAAGGATATCTCCGCTGTAGTTACAGAAGTTGCTGATAGAGTGGAGTTTAATCAGGAAAGAATTGATTTCGTATCCTCGCGTCTTGATACAATATACTCATTGCAGAAGCGTCATAAGGTGAATACAGTAGCTGAGTTGAAAGAGATTCAGGCTGATTTGGAGCGACGTGTGAACAATTTCACTTCTGCAGATGAGCAGATTGCATCGCTTGAGGCAGACGTGAAGAAATATTTTGATAAAATGGAGAAGAGTGCGACATCGCTATCAGAAAAAAGACGTGGCTCTATCCAGAAAATAGAATCTACAGTTGAGGCTTCAATGTCGTTGATGGGAATGCCGTTGGCAAAACTTTCCGTCGACTTGCAGAAGTCTTCACAATATACCTCAACTGGTGCAGATGAGGTAACATTCTTATTCTCAGCTAATAAGGATAAGAGAATGCTTCCGATTGCAGAGATTGCATCGGGTGGTGAGGTTTCACGAGTGATGCTAAGTTTGAAGTCGTTGCTTTCAGAGGTTAAGAAGATGCCGACAATCATTTTGGATGAGGTCGACACAGGAATCTCAGGAGAGGTTGCCGCTCGTATGGGTGAGGTGATGTCTACGATGGGAACAAGAATGCAGGTGATTGCGATCACGCATCTTCCTCAGATTGCCTCAAAAGGAGAGTCTCATTACAAAGTTTACAAGGAGGAGGAAGGCGACAAGGTGCTTTCTCATATTGTTAAACTTTCTGATGATGAGCGCGTCAACGAGATAGCTCAGATGCTTAGCGGACATAATCCGTCGGAGGCTGCAATTCAGAATGCCAAAGATCTTCTTGGTAAATGATGAATTAGGAATGCGGAATGCTGAATTATGGCATTCCTACTTTATAAACGTAAATAAGTGATAATTAACTAAATTTATAAAAATGAAGAAATTCAAATTGTTTTTGGTGATGGCTATTTTGATGCCATTCCTTTCAAGTTGTACTTACAACACAATGGTTGAGAAGCGTGAGGCTGTGACTGCACAGTGGGCTCAGGTTGAGGACAGTTACCAGCGTCGTATGGATTTGATCGGCAACTTGGTAGAGACAGTTAAGGGTGCAGCTAAGCATGAGAACGAGACTTTGACTGCTGTTATCAATGCACGTGCTAATGCAACTAAAGTTACAATTGATCCTACAAATTTGACTGAGGATAATATCAAGGCTTACCAGATGGCTCAGAATAATTTGACTGAGGCTCTATCAAAGTTAATGGTTGTTCACGAGCAGTATCCTGATTTGAAGGTTAACCAGAATTTCTTGGAGCTTCAGGCTCAGCTAGAGGGTACAGAGAATAGAATCTCTGTAGAGCGTAAGAAGTTTAACACTATGGCTCAGGATTACAACACAACTATCGCTATGTTCCCTAACAACCTATTGGCTGGTATGTTCGGCTTTGAGAAGCAGGCATATTTCAAGGCTGATGAGGCTGCTAAGACAGCTCCAAAAGTACAGTTCTAATGGAAGCAAAGTCATTTTTATCGGCTGAAGAAAGTCGCAATGTAGTCGACGCGATTGTTGAGGCAGAGAATAACTGCTCCGGCGAGATTCGTGTGAATATTGCCAATAACGCTGGTGAAAATGTTATGGAGTCGGCTGTCAACGTCTTTTATTCACTTGAGATGGATAAAACGTTGAGAAAGAACGGAGTATTGTTTTTCATCGCCAGTGAAGACCGTCGTTTTGCGGTGATTGGAGATGAAGGAATCAATAATGTGGTGCCTGAAAATTTCTGGAATGATGTGTGTGCTCTTATGATCGAGTATTTCAAGAAGGAAGAATTCGGTGCTGGATTGGTTGCTGGAATCAAGAAATGTGGTGAGAAACTTGCAGAATTTTTCCCTCCAGTCGACAACGATGTTGACGAATTGCCAAACGAAATCGCTTATGAAGATGCAAAATAAGTTGAAGACACTTCTAATGTCGCTGCTTTTATTGCTGTCGACGTTGGTTTGTTGGGCAGAGATTCCCGATAAACCCAAACCAGAGCGTCTTGTCAACGATTTTGCCGGACTTCTTACTGCGTCGCAGAAGCAGGTATTGGAGGATTCTCTTGTCGCATTCAGCAAAGCAACGTCTACTCAGATATGTGTGGTTACTGTCAAATCACTTGACGGTTATGACATTGCTGATTACGCTCAGCAATTAGGTGAAAAGTGGGGAGTTGGTGTCAAAGGTAAAAACAATGGAGCCATTCTTCTAGTGAAACCTAAGACAGAGCGTGAGAAAGGACGTGCGTTCATCGCTACAGGTTATGGCCTAGAGGGAGCTCTTCCTGACATCATCTGCTATCGTATAGTCAATAATGTAATGATTCCGTATTTCAAAGTGAACGATTACGGAGGAGGTATTATTGCAGGAGCAGAGTATATGCGTAGAGCGACGCGAGGTGAGTTTACTGCGGATCCAGAGGAAGATGAATTCCCTGTTGAACTCATTATCTTTATTGTTTTAATGATCATCTTTATGATCTTGGCTGCAAGAAATAGTAAAGGTGGAGACAATAGAGGTAATGGCGACTATAATAACAGACCACGTCGACGTGTCACTTATGATGATCCATTCTCACGAGGAGGTTTCGGTGGAGGATTCGGCGGTGGCTTTAGTGGCGGACGCAGTAGTGGCGGTGGCTTTGGCGGAGGCTTCGGTGGTTTCGGTGGAGGAAGCTTCGGTGGAGGCGGAGGCGGAGGCTCTTGGTAATTTAGAGCTTAGAGTTTAAGTTGAAACAGAAAACATATTAGGATTTTGATGCTTAGGCATTGATAAAAAACGAAAAAAATAAAACAAGATGAGAAAAACCTTGAAGTTTGTTGCGGCATTAGGTTTGTTCCTTTCTGCAACAGGTTGTGTGAACAACGATCAAAAGAAAAATGAAGCTGCAAATGAAGCATCTTCAATCAAGTATGAAGCTGTAGATCTTGGTCTTACAAGTGGTACAAAGTGGGCTTCTTGCAACCTTGGAGCAGAGTCGCCAGAGAGCTATGGCGAGTATTTCGCATGGGGAGAGACTCAGTCAAAGGACGTTTTTTCAGATACAACATACGTTTATTATGTTGTTGCTGATAGTGTAGCTGCTGATTCTACAGCAAAGAAGGTTTGGAAGAATATTGGAACAGATATCGCAGGAACAGAGTATGATGTTGCTACTGTAGTGATGGGTGACGCTTGGCAGATGCCAACAGTTGCTCAGTGTAAGGAACTTGTTAGCGAGTGTACTTGGACATGGACAGAGGTAAATGGTGTTGCTGGATACAATGTAGCGGGAAAAAATGGAAACTCAATTTTCCTTCCAACTGCAGGTTTGAAGGGTGCTGCTACTGTAGTTAACAACGATAAGATCGGTGGCTTCTGGTCATCTACACTATGTGAATCGGAGGAGACAGTTGGCGATTTCGCTATGCATGTTAATTTCTTCTCTGAGTCTCATGCTGTGGAGAAGGGTGGTCGTGGTTACGGTCGCTCAATTCGTGCTGTTGCTAAATAAAGAATTTAACTGACAATTAATAAGGGACTTCTATCTACATACGAAGTATAGAGGTCCCTTTAAATTTTGATTGGTATGAAGTGTAAACTAATTATGTTAATTGTATCATTGATACAATGTCTACCAATATTGGCGACGACAAATATGTTCGTCAAACAGAAGAACGGAGAGACTTTACGTTTTGATGTTGAAGAAGTTGCTGAAGTGTTTTATAATAAGGAATATGAGGACTCAACTGCTGTTGACGCTTCTGACCTTCCACTTAAGTTCACTATATTGTCTGATTCAACTGCAGAAGTGGCTAAGGATTTCTCGTATTGTGATATTGAGTCTGCGGATGTTCCTGCTAAAGTACGAATCAACGGAGATGTGTATGAAGTGATTAAGATTGCAGACTGGGCATTTGCTGGATTTACTTCGTTGATATATGTCACTATTCCGTCGACAATAAAATCAATTGGAGAATCAGCCTTTGCCGATTGCAAGAATCTTGCTGTCGTGATAGACAATTCTAAAGAAAAGATCATCGTTGGAAATGATGCATTTCTCGGATGTAAATCTGTGACATATACAAAATAAGTTAGTTAACCCTAATAGACAATGTTCTATTAGGGTTGCTATATAAACTGGGGAATTTTTAATGCGAATATTTAAGCGTCCCCATAACTATCATTTTTATGAATAAGGATCAAAGGATAACTGAACTACAAAGGAAAATTGAATTAATAGAAATTGAGAAGCAAGGGATACAGAATCAATTGACTAAGATTAATTCTGTATTTCTTGGATTCAAGACTCAATACGATTCAGTTATGACGGAAATGGACACTAGATTGTCTACTCTGTCTGTAACATTAAAGACTCTCCGCAATGAACTTGCAGTTTTGAAAGCGGAAGAAGAATCTGCTCTACAAAAAGAGCCGGTTGTTAAAGAGTTTGAGTTTACTCCTAGCAAGCAAGAAACAGAGAATGTCCCTGCCCCAGATGAGATAAAACATGAGTCTGCGGTGGAGGAAACGAAAGCCGTTGTTACAGAAGAACCAAAAATTGCTGCTGAGGTTAGACATGAGGTTGAAAATTCAGAAATCCTTAAGGAGAATGTTGTTGCTCAGGAAACAGAAACAAATAAGAATATTGTTGAGGAGGCAAAATCAACAGTTGTAGAAGTGGCTGAGACTCATAATCCTGTTGCGGAAACTACTGAATCTACTCAACCAGCACAGGATAAGCAATATGTGACATACGCTCAGCAAGCAGCTCAGGCACAACAAGCAGCTCAAGCTAAATTTCAGCAAGAAAAACAGAAAGCATCTACAGAATCTCAGAAAGCTCAGCCTAATGAAGATTCTATCTTCGACAAGATTCGCGATAATTTTGATTGGGAGAAGTTCATTGGCGAGAACCTAATCATGAAATTGGGTATTCTAATTGTGTTAATCGGTGTCGCTATTGGAGGTAAATATGCGATTGATAATGATTTGCTTAGCCCAACAATGCGTATCATCATTGGTACTCTCTTTGGTGCTGCTCTTCAGGGAGTCGCTATCAAATTGAAGAAGGAATTCAAAAAACTCAGTGCTGTTGTTGCGAGTGGAGCAATGGCGACCTTGTATTTCATGACCTACTTTGCATATGATCTCTACGGTTTGATTCCTATGCCGGTGGCATTTGTACTGATGACGCTCATCACCGTCGCCACAGTTTGGCAGGCATGCATTTATGATATGGAGGTTATTGCTGTTATCGGTTTGGTGGCAGCCTACGTTATTCCATTTATATTGAGTACAGGAGAAGGCTCACCATGGGCTCTATTCTCTTATGTATCAATCATCAACGCTGGAGTAATGTTCATTTCTGTGAAACGTTATTGGCGAATACTATTCGTCTCTGCTTACGTTTCATCTTGGGGAATCCTATCTCTTGTTTATAGAAAACTTGATTTCACGGAGACAGCTGACGCTACAAGAATGTTGGTATTCTTCTTTATCAACTTTGTCATCTTCTATGTTACATTCTTAGCTTACAAGGTGAAGCATAAGATGATATTCCAGCATTTCGACATCATGTACTTGCTTTCAAACTCATTTATGTTCTTTGGATTGGGTTACAATGTGATGTTTAATAACGAGACATTGGCACCATACGTTGCTTGGTTCTCGTTTGCAAATGCCGTGATTCATGGAGTCGTAGCGTTTATTCTTATCAAGAAGAATATGGTTGACAAGTCAGTCTATCGTTTGATAGCTGGTCTTGCCATAAGTTTCGTGACTATCGCAATATTGGTTTGGGCAACTGGACACTGGTTGACAATGTTTTGGATGTTGGAAGGAACAGTATTGTTCACAGTTTCAAGAATCTCAAAGCGACCATTCTACGAGAAGATGGCTTATCCGGTATTGTTCTTGGCATTAATCAGTTTGGTTATTGACTGGGGAAATCCAAACGGTGGTCATTTGAGAATGTTGACTCCGATGTTTGAAGCATTCGCAAGTTATCGTGCAATGTGGGATACAACAGCATCTGCAGTACAGGGTAGTGCGTTGTCTATCATCAATACCATCGTCTTCATTTTGCTTTGCATCTTTATTGGAGTGATCGATAGCCGCTATCCAATGGTGGAGGAAGAGGAGAATCAAAACTCATTGATGACACTTGCCAACAAGTGTATGAAGATTGCTGCGGTATTTGTGTTGACAACAGCATTCTTGGTTCACATCGAGCATCCTTGGTTGACAATGTGTTGGATGGTAGAGGCTGTGATATTGTTTGCATTCTCCCGTGTCCGCAAGATTCTATTCTTCGAGAAGAGTGCTTATCCTGTATTCATCTTGGCTTTCTTGAGCGTATTGATAGACTGGGGAAATCCAAATGGAGATCATTTGAGAATTTTGAAAGCCTGGTACGACGCGTTGGGTTCAAAGAATTCATATGATGGCTATGGTGTAGTATTGTCAATTGTCAATTCAATTGTGTTTGTTGCACTTTCATTGTTGGCTACATTCATTAATGTACGATATCCAATGGTTGAGAATGAAGAGACAAAGGATTCTGTTTTGAAGACGCTTTCATCAATGTTGAAGGGAATGTTCGTCGTCGCTTTGACATTGACTATTGCAGTTCACATTGATCGACCTTGGTTGACATTGTGTTGGATGATTGAGGCAACTGTATTGTTTACATTCTCTCGCGTCCGCAATAAAATATCTTTTGAGAAGGGATCATATCCAGTATTCTATTTGTCAATATTAAGTTTGATTGTTGACTGGGGAAATCCTGAGGGAGGACATGTGAAGGTATTCTCAAAATTGTTTGATTTCTTCACAGATAGACCTGCTTGTCCAATCCACGGATTTATGCAGTCGGTTATTGTGACAGTTGCGGTTGTGGCTCTATCTATATTTATGGCGGTGATAGATCATCGTTACCCAATCGTTGTGACTGAGGAGAATAAGAATTCATGGATGATGACATTGTCACGCAGTTTAACTACGATGGCAATCTTCGTTATGACAATGGCAATCTTGGTCTTCATCGATCAACCATGGTTGACAGTATGTTGGGCTGTTGAGGCGATGGTACTATGCTATCTTGGTAGAGCAAAGACAGATTCATTGGTGGAGCGTGGATCATATGTTATGATTCTGCTATCTACAATTGCATTCTTTAACGTATGGTATAATCTTCCAAGTCCGTACGATTTTGAATGCAGAATCGAAAAGTTCGAGCATAATTTCGGAATGAGCTTCGCAGAAATGTGGACATCTATTGTGGCAGGAATGTCATTGGTTGCATCTATTGTCGGCAATCTATGGATAATCAACAAATTCAAACCTGCTAAAGATGGACTTGCTGAACGTTTTGATTTGATATTCATTCTTAAACTGTATTTGGTTGGAATCTTGACATTTATCATCTGGACTCACACTCCATGGGTAGTTACAACAGCATTGTTATTCGGATTGGCACTATTGTGTATGATTTGGACATTGCGTGATGATGCGAGACTCAAGTTTGCATTTGTTCCAGTCATCGGTTTAGGATTATTCCTTTGGATTTGTGATGTCTTCACTTGTCTAAATAGTTATGATGAGCCAACGCTTAGCGAAAATACAAGACTGATAGTGATGTTGGTTGGTTCTGTAATTGATATCGCACTTGTTTATATGATGCGACGTTTCAACGAAATGGAGAAGTTTGCAGCAAATAAGTTGACATTGTTCCCATTTGTCGCTCTATTAGTGTTGATGCCATTTATGTCGTTTGGATATGTATTGTTATATCATGTTGGAGAATGGATAGGACTTCGAACACTACAAGAAGAGGAGGCTATACGGATGCTCTTCTCTTTGATATTCTGTTATGCGTTAGCATATTTCTCAACCTGGACATTTGTATCGTTGAAGAGAAACTTGAAAGGATTCAAGCCATTCTCAATGACATGCTTGGTTTTGGTATTCTTCAGCAAATTAGTCATGGGAGCATTTGATTTGAAGATTGGAGATACATCATCACAGTTTGATATCTTACATATAGTTTCATTTGTATTGGTTGCGTTTGCTGGCTGGACCTTGTATCTATACAAGAAACAAGAGAAGAGCATGTTTGGTATGACTCCTGAACTAACAACACAAGTATTTGATACAATTCTTTTCTTTGGTACTGTTGTTGTTGGAGGAAAAGAATTGAATGGAATATGTCAGTTGGTTGGAAGTCCAGGATCATTTGGAGTCTCATTCAGCGTCTTCATGGGAATCGTATCTTTGTTTGGCGTTTACTACGGACTTTACAAAGACAAGAAGTATTTGAGAATCGAAGGATTCATATTGTTAGGATTCACACTTCTTAAGTTATTCTTCGTCGACATTGAAAAATTCGATACAATCAAACTTGTGATCGCCCTTGTCTCTTTGGGTATCTTCATGTTGGTAATGGCATATTTCTACCAGAAGATTGCCAAGGAAAAAGAGAGGGAAAGATTGAGTTCACAACCAAGAGAGGAAACTTCTACGTCAGAACCAGAGAATGCAAATGTTGAGCAACCAAAGAATGAAACTCCATTGGAAGAAACAAATTATGAAGATCATTCTAATTGATAAATCGATGATGTAATAGAATGAGGATTGCAAAGGGCCCATGTTTGATTTATTTGGCCCTTGCTCTCCCCACAACGCGAGCCCGTAAGGGCGAGCGATAATTATAATTATAATGATTCCAATATTTTCAGCATCAAAAGTCAAAACACTTGACGCTCAAGAGATCGAGATGGAAGGCATAACATCCTTTCAACTAATGCAGCGTGCGTCGTCGGCTTTATATAATAAGTTGACGGAATTGCTGGCTAAAACAGAAACCAGCACCGTCGTCATCCTTGCGTCGGGTGGAAATAATGGTGGGGATGCACTGTGTGTAGGAGATTTGTTATATCGCAATCGTAGGGACGGGTTTCAAACCCGTCCGCAAAAACATTTGGATATTGTAATCTTCTATATCAAGATTAGCGATCGCCAGACTAATGATTTCGCACAGGCTTATGCCAATGTCAAGAATATCATTCAGATAGATGAAATCTCCACCGTCGACGATATTGAGAGAATGCGACCATATTTGCATAGAAAAAATCTTTGCGTTGTCGACGGATTGCTCGGTTCGGGAATCAACAGGGTGGTGAAGAAAGATTCGTTTCTTGGCAATGTCATTGATTTTGTCAATGCTGAACGACGTGAGGGTTCGATGCTTGTGTCGATTGATCTACCGTCTGGATTGATGGGGGAGGATCGTGAACTTGCCGATTCAACTCGTTCAATTATCAGAGCCGACCACACAATTTGTTTGCAGTATCCCAAAATGTCAACGTTAATGCCAGAGAGTGAGCGATATGTTGGCAACATGACGTGGGTTGATTTTGATATGAAATTGATGAAAGAGGGTAGTGGTGACGTTGGAAATATGTTGCAACTATCTGATTTTACTATCAAAAGACGTCCGAAGCACGGCCACAAAGGCACATTTGGCAAAGGCTTGTTTGTTGCTGGAAGTCAGGATATGCCCGGAGCATGTATGTTGGGATCGAAAGCAGCAATGAGAGGTGGACTTGGAATGCTCTACGTCTACACGCATAAAGATATAAAACCGTATCTTATTAATTATCTGCCAGAAGCGATTTGCAAATCATATGATGCTGCCGACGTGAAAGCACTCGATTCACTCAAGAATCTCATTACGATGACGGACGCTGTAGCCGTTGGACCTGGACTTGGGACAAGTGAAGAGGCTAAATCCCTTGTTCAAATTGTTATTAATTCCGTAGTTGGCAAACCATTATTACTTGACGCAGATGCGTTGAATATCGTTGCAGCTGATGAAGATTTGAAGGAAACCCTACCGTCGAATACAATTATCACACCACATCCTGCCGAATTTCAACGACTTTTCGGAAAATGTGCGAATCGAATGGAGATGATCGACAGACAGATGGAGATGGCAAAAAAGTATAATATAATCATTGTGCTAAAAGGAGCCTATACCACAATATCAGATGGTAACTCACTATGTTTCAATTCAACTGGAAATTCAGGAATGGCGACTGCCGGATCTGGCGACGTCTTGTCTGGAATCATACTTTCATTGCTATCACAGGGGTATGAACCATATGAAGCAGCTAAGTTGGGTGTTTACCTTCACGGTAAAGCAGGGGATGAGGCTGCCAAAAAGAAGGGAGAGCATTCAGTCATTGCGTCGGATATGATAGAGGAAATTCATATTATGGAATGATAATTAAAAGGAATTATAGTGAAATTCAGTTTTGAGAAAATCGATATAATCAAATATCTGTTTATTGCACTTGTTGCGTATTTATCGAAATGTTTTGTGGAAATATTAAACAAACCATCCGAGGATAATATATCGCAACAAGTCGAGAGTGAGACTGTGCCAGAAATAGCTACACCACTGGTTGACATTGGAAATACACAGGGACATGATTATGTTGATTTAGGATTGAGTGTTAAGTGGGCAACGTGTAATGTCGGTGCAGAAAATCCATGGGATTATGGAGATCATTTTGCGTGGGGAGAGACTAAAACAAAGTCTAAATATGATTATAATTCAATCTATCATAGCAGTTTAAGATTATTAACAAGTAAGGGTGTAGTGGATAAAGATGAAAATCTTACAGAAAATTATGATGCTGCGACCGCAAACTGGGGGTTTGGATGGAGAATGCCAAAGTTTAGAGAATTTCATGAACTTGTAGACGAATGTAAATGGATTTGGGGAAAATATAATGGAATCAATGGCTATAAAGTAATAGGCAAAAATGGAAATTGGATATTCCTCCCAGCCTCAGGTCATGTATCTCAATCTTTCAATTATTTAGGTGAGGCTGGTAATTATTGGTGCTCTACTTATGATTATGATCTCCATTTTGAGTCTGATAAGAAATACATTAGTCATGGAAAACTTTTTATTGGTTTAAGTGTCCGCCCTGTCACAGAAGAAATTATGAATGTAACTCTTACCTCGGTCCATGAATGATGCGGAATTGGTTGCATAGGGTAGTGCTGCTGTCTTCGTCACCGCCAAACCCTATGCTGATGAACAGACCGACCGTTACCACGGTCGGGGCGTGGTACTAATGGACCGTGGAAACGGTCCGTTTTGTCAATAGCCTACGGTTTGTTTGAGCCGCAAGGCGAAAACATTACCGTAGAAGAGAATATAAACCCATGAAATTGGTGGCAAATTTTTGCCCCATGAGCCAACAAGTGGCATTTTAGTGTTAAAAATCCTTAAAATTTATTTTTCGCAGAATCAGCGTTTTACGCATATTTTTGAAAAATAATTCCTAAAACGCTTGCGCAGCATCGGAAAACGCTATACTTTTGCACTCGCTTTCGGGAAGAAACGCTACTCCGAACGAAACCAAAGACATAAATAAGCTCCCCGAGAGAGGGTGAGACGCCAAAAGATAGAGATCTTTGAAAATATTTGCAATTTACGAGGAAGAACGGGACATATAGAAATATATGTACACACAAGAGGTTCTAAATAAGCGCAAGATCTGAGAAAAACTAAGAAAAAACAATTCATACAACGGAGAGTTTGATCCTGGCTCAGGATGAACGCT
>JAZUGF010000131.1:0-6415 GCA_045641065.1 Paludibacteraceae bacterium
ATGCTACGACATATAACAACAGTTACGAGACATCAGTCTTGAACATCAACAAGTCGTCTTATAACTCAACTGAGCAGTCTCTAATTGAGAATGACTGCGACGGAACTGACAATATCACGGTGTCGTACAAGGTTGATGCAGCTGCAAATCCAAGCGATGTTACAGTTGCTTACGGTGCTACAAAGACAATCGCAGTGACATTGAAAGATAGCCATGACAACTCGTCAACAGTCTGCAACATCACAATCAAGGGTGTTGATAATACTGCTCCTGATTTGAGTGCTGCGACTTTGGCTATAGCAACAGAGAACTATGATGACAATACTGATAAGTGTAGTGCTGATCACGTAATGTCAAAATCAGATGTTGATACATGGGTATCTAAGATTAAAGATTGCTCAGGCGTCAAGAATGTTAAGTATGTGGTTAAGGATAAATCAACAAATACTGCAGTTTCAGGAATGTCTGGATCTATCGTAACTGACGGAACATCTAGTGCGATGAACTTGGCTGGAATGAAAAATGGTGATTATGTTATCGAATATGAGGTTGAAGATAATAGTGGAAATAAGAACACTATGACTCAGGATCTTTCTGTTGTTGATAATGTAGCACCAGAGATAACATGTCCAACAGGTATTATCGAGATCCCAATGACAGACGCTACTACTTGTGAGGAATCAATCAATCTTGACAAGCAGCAGATCTTGAATGCTCTACGTGCAGCTAAGGTAGGAGTGGCAACTGATGCTTCTAGCAATGCCGTCGATTATGATATGACAGCAACAGATTATGCTAATTCAATCCTTTCTGCTAATAAGTCGTTCACAGCTGCAGATCAGGCTAAGATCAACAATGATTGTGGTGATCCTTTGACAATCGAGTATAGTGTTACAAATTACGATGCGTCAAATACAGTGACAGGAACAGTCGGTGGAACTCCTTCTTCTACAACAATCAAGAATGGAGAGACACAGACAATTGATATCGTAGTGACAGATTCTCATGGTCAGGCTTCAACATGTACAATCACAATCAAGGGTGTTGATGGCGATCTTGAGATGAAGAATCCTATGCCTGATAAGACATTGGCAATTGATGGCTCAAACGGCAAGTCTTGTGAGGCTGACGCTAAATTCTCATTCAACACTTTGAAGAATGAGTTGATATCTAAGCAGAACTGTGCTGGAGTTAAGGAAATCTCTTATGTAATTAAGGATACAGAGTCTCCTGCAAATTTGGTTTCTACTGGAACTATGAATTCAAGTTCAGCAGATCCTTTGGAACTATTGGAGAAGGGTGATTATGTAATTGAGTGGACTGTCGTTGACGGTGCAAACAAGAGTTATGGTCCAATTCCTCAGAATTATAAAGTAGAGGATAAACTTGCACCAGAGAAGGCTTGTCCTGCAGACTTCCCTGTTACTGTTGATCTTGCTAAGAGTTGTAAGTCTGATACAACAGTTACGACTCAGATGTTGAAGGATGCTTATGTTAAGGCTAATTCAACAGCTTCTGATGAAATCACGACTGCAACTAATGACGGCAAGACTCCTTACGCTTATCATAAGGGCACTGATGGTAAAGTCGACAAGGTTTATGATGAGTGTGGTGATGAGTTGTCATTCTACGTCGGATCTTCTGAGAATGATGAGAAATCTTCAATCGATATCAAGATTGGTCTTGACGAAAAGAATAAGTATATCTACTGGACTATGAAGGATCCTTCTGGAAATGCTACAAGATGTTCTTCACTTGTGACTCCAATCGATATCGCTGATCCTGAGATCGCTAATACGCTTTCTGATATGAATCTTGATGGCGTTTCTGGTGATAGCAAGTGTCAGGGTACTGCTAACATGAAGGCTTCTGAAATTAGAACTATGCTTGATATCAAGGATTGTAGTGAAACTAAGATCTCTTATGTAATCAAGCATGCCGACGGTACTACAACTACAGGAAATGTAGATGAGTCTGATTCTTTCTATAGATTCAATGAAACTTTGAGTGATGACGACGTGATTGAGTGGATTGTGACTGATGAATCAGGAAACAATAACAGCGTAGCTCAAAACGTAGAGATTACAGATAAGAAGGCACCTACTGTTAATTGTAACAAGATCCCTTCAATTACTTTGGATGACCGTCATATAGCGGCAGCTCATGCAGGAGGATATTGCTTTGATAAGAATTATTTAATCGGACAAGGATTGTTTACTGAGGTTAAGCCTGGAGATGAGACTTGGATTAAAGATAATTGTACTCCTTTCAATGAAATAAAAGTGACATCTAATCGTTCGGATGGAAAGAATAGCACTGATGGATCTAAGGCTGATCTTGACGCTCCATTCCAGGTCGGAACTACTAATGTCAACTGGATATTCACTGATAATGCAGGCAATTCGACATTCTGTCCTCAGCGTATCACAATTCCTAATGATCCGCCTGAAATTGTCTGTGGTACTGCCGTTGTTGATGTGCCTATCAAGTATGCCGACAATTGTAAGATGACGTTTGAAAAGGATTCTGCCGATGTTATCGCAGACTTCCGTCGCGGCGTATTGGCTAATAATGGTATTATCGATGCGGATGGAAATATTTTGAATGGCATGTCTCAGTCTGATGTCGACGGTTTGATTTACAAGGATCGTTGCGGTGATGATTTGATGCTGAAGTATTCTATAGTCGGTTCTGTTGACACTTCTACTGGAAAAATTATAATTCCGTTTAGTGAGTTTAATCAGCCAGTTGATGTAGAGTATATCTTATACGATCAATACGGTAACCATGCAGAATGTACTGTCACTTATAATCCTGTTGATAAAGAGGCTCCGTATATAAATGCTGAGAATATCGCGTCTACAATTGAGAGAAAAGCAAATTGCACTTATGAATATTCTAATTCAAAGGTTGCTCTTTTGACTCAGCTTGATGCTGATGATTGTAGTAAGGAAATTAAGGTTTACTATGAGATCAATGGTGAAGGACAGAAAGAGTTGACAGACGACATGACTTATAACTCATTCTCGTCGCCGACTGGTGAAGAAACAATCACTTGGACTCTAGTCGATAAGTATGGTAATGATACCGTCGTGACTGAAACAGTTCATAAGATTGATAAGATCGCACCGTCTACAGCATGTCCTATTGAACCGATCAAGTTGCCAATTGATAATAGCTGTAATGCTAATTATGATTTGACGGCTGAGCAGGTTATCGCTATGATGCGAGCAGGTGCTGTACTTTCAGGAATTGATAATGATTCTTTGAAGAAAATTATGGGTCCTGATTTGTACACAATAATCTCAGATGCCGAGAAGAATGCTGTCACACATGATTGTGGTGAGGATGTGTCTCTTCTTATGAATGATGGCACTGATTATAATGTGACTAACACTGTGTCTGTCGACTTGGCATATAAAGAGACGACAACTATCAAACTTGCGGTGAGCGACCCTTCTGGAAATAAAAACTATTGCCAGTTGACATTTGCCGCTGTGGATACAACTCGACCAGTGGTCGACTCTTTGGCGAAGGTTGATTTGTATGACAACAATTCAGATTGCAATTGCACATATTCTTCTACTTACGAGAATATCACTACATTGTTGAATATTCGTGATTGTGATTCTAATACTGAAATCACTTACACTATCAATGGTGTTTCTAAGAAGTTGGCAAAAGGTCAGACTCTTGATCATGTCATCAACAATGGAGAGACAGTCGATATCTTCTGGAGTGTGAAGGATGAAAGCGGAAACGTTACAACAGCACGTCAGCAGGTAGAGGCTCATGATAATGTGGCTCCATCATTTAATTGTGCTCAGTTGACTCCTTCTATCACTCTGACACTTACAAATCATGGTGATGAAGCTACTCTTGATAAATTCAAGGATGCTGGACTTCGTACAGATTGGACTGTCAACGATATGTGTGACGGAACATTGTATCCTGTCTACACAAGAAATGATGGTTTGGATTATAAGAATGATATCTATCCTGCAAATGCGACTACGAAGTTCTATACTACATTCATAGATCATGGAGGAAACCAAACTCAGTGTTCTCAGGATTTGATTGTTGTGGATAGAATCAAACCTGAAATCAAATGTCCTCCTGTAACATCTAAGATTTACTCTTGTGGTGAGAATTTGCCATATTCTCCTAAGAATGTTGATGAACTTAGACAGTTTGTTAACGGTGATGTCTTGGATGAGCAGAATATGGTTCCTGGATCATTCAAGGTTGAGGACGTCACTACAGGAGACAATTGTGAAAGCTTTGTGACTCGTACATTCTCAATTGAGGATATCTTCGGTACAACATCTGTTTGTCACCGCATATTCCATATCAAGGATCAGACACCTCCTGAATGGACTGTGAAGTTGGAGAAAGATATCATTTACCAGTACTGCGATGAGAATGCTGTTAGCTGGACTACACCAAAGGCTAAGGATGCATGTAATGATCTTGGTCTAATGGGTGTTAAGTCACAGGTTACATCAGAGCGAATTATGAAGACAAGTGATTGTAGATACTACAATTATGATAAGGTATACGACTACTACGCTATAGATGGTTGTGGTAACGTCAATCCAGAGCACTTGACTCTTGTTGTTGCACATCGTGATACAACAAGTCCTACATTTGATGTTCCATCATGGTTTGAGGCTGAAGATGTCGTAGCTCAATCAGATGGCGAGTGTAATTTGTTGATGCCAGATTTGGAGCCGTTCACATTGAATTGGAATGATGCTTGCACAAAGACTTCGGCTATGTCGTATAGCCAGGTTCCACCTGTAGGTACACCATTGACTGATAATATCAAGGCTCAGATGATTGTATCGGATGTTTGTGGTAACAAGTCAGTATATGTTAAGGATATCACAGTTCCTAAGCGTAAGGATATTGTCACTGCTTCAGCTAACGATTTCGTGAAGTGTGAGGGTGATAATATTGATGTCAATTTGATGTCTTCAGAGATCATTACAGCTTCGGGTACTTATAAACAGTATGATGCTGTTACTAAGAAATACAACGATATTCAGTCTGACATCGTTTATGACGTTTATAAGGGTGCTGTTGATTGGAGAAAACTTGTATATAGTAACAATAAGACTAAGGGTGACAAGCATGGTTTGAAATACTCTTCAGATCCAGAGCAGGTTGCTAAGTACACAGCTATTGAGACTCTATCTCAGACAGGCACTTACTACTACGTCGCAACAGATAAGAATACAGGATGTACAGATACAGTGACTGCTTACATCGGAATTCGTCAGGTTCCTCGTGTAGCAATGTCTAATGTAGACACTGTAGAGGCTTGTGAATATCAGGAGTTGTCTACTGTCGGTAAGGATGGCGACTACAAGGATTTGTTCAATATCTGTGTTGAGGGCATGGGTGCTGAGATCCTAGAAGAGGGTTGGATGGTTGATGGAGTTAAGTATGTTGGCCAGCCAGTCACTCATAGTTTGGATGGTAAGTTGTTGACATACTACGCAACTAACGTCTGTGGTACTACATCTTCTGGTAATTCTCCAGTTTGGCGTTGTGATTATGTCTACAACGACGAGGATGGAACATTCACATCGGACAAGACAAAGATTCAGATGCTTGAAGAGACAGTATCAGAGGGAGCTCCGTTGAAGGTTCACCAGAGAATCAACCCAGACAGTATGTTGCTAAAGGCTAGAATCGACGGACATGCTCGTGTATGGATGGGCGAGGAGGTCGCTCTTGATATGAAGTCAATCTACAAAGAGAAGACAGTCGAGTACCATTGGTATAAGGTTGTTGGCGACGTGGATGCTACAAGTCAGAAGTTTGATGGCTTCGGTAATATCTTGGAGGATTACATCAATCCACTTGACGATGCTGATGAGTTGTTGGCTGTGACATCAATCAATGATCCAAACTTTGAGTCATACATCTATCCAAGTGTTGAGGATACTACATTGTTCTATGTCGTAGTTACAGATAATGTATGTACATCAGCAGCAAGTAATGTGGTTAAGGTTGATGCTTACGACTTCATCCCAACTGCAATCACACCACATAACTCAAAGGATATGAACGACGTCTTCATGCCAGGTTATCCTGTTGTCATCTTCAACCGTTATGGCAACAAGGTATTTGAAGGTGAGGATGGATGGGATGGAACAATCCGTGGTGAACTTGCAGACCCTACCGTCTACTACTATATCCTAACAATGAAGGATGGTTCTAAGCGTCAGGGTACAATCGAGGTCGTTTACTTCAAGTAGAGTTCATAATTCATAATTGTCGGAAACCCTCGACGAATGTATGATATCCAATGAGGGTGTATCAAAACTAAGAAAGTTGCGATATACTCTCTTTTTAACTCTTTGAGACTTGAATGGATATTTGAAAATCGAAAAAATCAAAAATTGAC
>JAZUGF010000132.1:0-30793 GCA_045641065.1 Paludibacteraceae bacterium
TGTCCAACGGTAGAACACTGTTTCATCATCGTCAGTGACATCTACAGAATAAACGCTTGTACTATTAGGAGTACAGATCAAATCGTCTCCTAAAATTTTCTCAGGGTAAATTGGATCACAATCCTTACCTGTCACGGTAAACTCCTTAATTCTCTCAAATTTTTCAGTCTGTCCATTTGCCATAAAACCCTGAGACTCTACAATCACACGTCCATAAATCTTACCTGTTCGTGTAACTGGTATTTTAGCCTCTCGGAAACCATCTCCCTGTCCATCAAACGCACCCATTCCAAGCGATATCCATTTACCACTTTCATCTTTGATTTCCCATTTATACTTTGCCTCACTATCAAAACCAGTTGCATGAGCAATTGTAGTGGCATTTGGTTCTACACAGACCATCTGAGAAGAAAGGCAAACATTTTCAACCTCCGCAGACAAATAGTCAATCGCTACAATATAACATCCATCAAACTCCTGAAATATAGGATCCATTGTATAATACTGCAATCCATTGTATGTTCCGGATTGAGGTTGGTATTTATCGTCAGGGAAATAACCATAAAAAGTAAAATCAATTCTTAATAATTGACCAGCATATTTATTGTCAATTCCCAAATGTACTGACCCATACGTTTGCAATACAGCATCTTGTCTAATTAGCTGATTGTCGTTATCATATATCTTCATTACCGCTCTATCCAAAGTTTGGTTACCATGTTTAGTCTCCAACTTTATCTGAGCAGAAGGTGAATTACAATTTGCCTTTTTCATCACATACATTCGCATGGCAAGACGGTAGTTCTGGCCATGAAAATCTTTACAAGGATATCTGTATGAGAAAGGGCTACTTGAACCTGGTCTGTCTGAGAATACATAATATGAATTCTCCTTCTTTCCATTATCTAGTATTGGGTATTGACCATTAAATGTAGAGCCTAAATCTTGTGTTACATAATAATTATCATTCTTATTTGTAAAGCCTACATTATACTGATCAAAATAAGACTCGACACCATCAGGTACGGCAGGTTTATTTTGTGTAGGATTCTTTCTATCAAAGTCTGTACCAGTAATATAATCTCCGGAAGAACTTAATATACAAGAATTCTTACAATCTGTGCTTCTTGTAATTGTAACTTCATTGGAAACCTGAGAGCCGGCTACTGCACGGATTTTCATATCAGAAGTTCCCATATCAATTACGAACTTAGAAGTCGCCTTAATTACATCTTCCTTCACCCAAGAAACACCATTCCATCTTTGCCATTCTACTGCAGACAAAGAGAATCCTGTCTGAGTGAACTCAATCGCTTCACCCGGACATGCCTTTGTAATATCTGATGTGATTTTTTGAGATTGAGCATTAACAAAACTTCCTATAATCAACATAGAAGTTAAGCATCTCTTCAAAATTAATCCGTTATTTTTAAACTTTCTATAATATAAATCCCTTAGTATGGCCATTTTCATTACAAGTAGTCTTATAGTTTAATCCAATTACAAAACTAATGATTTAATTCAAAATCATACTATCATATTCTAAATTCTATCATTATTACCTAATTTTTGTTTGCCATTTTCTTTTTTATTGCTAATTTGCATTTCTAAGACTGACAAATAATAAAATGATGGTGAAAAAATGGGCTATTTTCATATCGGTTTTGTTGTCACTTATCAGTTGCAATAAGACGACGGATAATCATAATCCGGCGGAAAATCAGCGTGTCTCGACGCCTGATTCCATCCTTCGCGTCGCTACAATCTCACGTTCCACTTCTTATTACACTACTCGTGGTGGTCACGAGATGGGCTATGATTATGAGCTGATCAAGGGTGTGGCAGAGAAACTCGGCAAGCATCTTGAGATTAAGGTGGCGAAAAGCAACGAGGAGCTTATTTCTATGCTTGGCGATTCTGCCGACGTGTTGGCTTTCCCCGTCGTAATCAATAAAGCCAACAAGGAGAAGATGGCTTTCGTCGACAAGGAGACAATCACTCATCAGGTGATTGTGCAGAGAAAGAGAAATTCCACTAAACATAAACAGGATGTGCTCGACCTTATCGGCAAAAAAATCACTGTAGTGAAGGGGTCAAAATACTATCATCGTCTGCTTAACCTTAACGATGAGATAGGTGGTGGAATGGTGATTAATGCCGTCTCCACGGATAATGACGAGGAAGATCTTATCAAAGATGTGAGCAAGGGAAAGATTGAGATGACTGTGGTCGACAACGATATAGCTCAATTGCAACGTCGCTACTACAAGAATCTTGACATTCATCTTGAGGTGTCGCATCCACAAAGAAATGCGTGGGCAGTGTCTCAGAAAGATTCCGCATTATTGAAGGAAATCAACGATTATTTTGCAGAAAACGCTAAGACAATCAGCAAATTATACGCGAAATACTATGAACCTAAAGTAAGCAAAGAGGTGAATAGAGATGTGCCTATTTTCATTGACGACGAGCATATCTCAGTCTACGATTCTTTGTTCAAGGCTCAGGCAGACAGTTCAATCTGGGATTGGCGTCTACTCTCTGCCATTGCCTACACTGAATCTCGATTCAATCCAAACGCAGGTAGTTTTGCTGGAGCTAAAGGTTTGATGCAGCTTATGACTGAAACTGTGCTAAACCTTGGTGGAGATCCTAAGACTATGTTGGAACCAGCGGAGAATCTCCGTCTTGGAATTGAATATCTCAACCGTACTTACAAACTTATCCAATCCGCCCGCACCAACGATGATCGTATCCGCTTGACTCTTGCAGCCTACAATGCCGGACTCGGACATATACGTGATGCACAGACATTATGTGAGCTTCACGGTGAAAACCCAGCAGAATGGAAAGTAGTGGAGAGATATGTTAGACTACTCGCGTCGCCTGACTATTATAACCTACCTTCCGTAAAATGCGGTTATCTTCGTGGCTCCGAAACTGCTGATTATGTGGACGATATCATGGAGTTGTATGCCACATATAAGAGAAAATTTAAGAAATAGAATCAATCCACCGATCCAACCTCAAATCTGTTGATTTTGTCTCTCCATTCCTGAGATACCAACACCGATTGCTGAGTCTTCATATCAAATGCACACATTACACCATGAGAAACAGTTTTGATGTGTCCATTATCTTTATTTACAAGCACTTGTAGGATTTTAATGCTCTTGTTTCCAATCTCTGTGATTTTTGTGCGTGCTTCGATATTCTCACGCATAAAGATCTGCTCACAGTAGCTGACGTTGATGTTTACCATCACAAACTGTGCGTCACTCCAATCCACTTCACCATTGTTCAATGCGTCGAAATAGCATACTTTGGCGTAATCCAAGAAGGAAATCTGCGATGCATTGTTGACGTGACCAAGCTGGTCAATGTCGTTGAATCTTATCTGTATGCCAACACTGTGGTTGAAGTGTACTTTTTCTAGTTCTTCCATTATTCTATTTTTTATTATTATAGGGCTTGATTGTATCGTGCCTGACGTTATAACGTCAGGCACGATACAATCAGAAATGGATCGCGGCCAACACCGTGGAATCTATTTCAAATTTGTCGTGAATCTTCTTTAGTATTTCGCTTCGACGCATCATCAATTCTTGGCTGGCGGCTGGAGATAACATAGTGACGTACAATTGCTTGTTTTTCATCGTCATACCTTGTGTGTACTGCAGGAATTCCGGTTCAACGAACTCCGGCCAAGCCTTCTCAATATCAAAGGCAAGCATATCCTCGTTGATTTTAACTCGGTGGACATACTCTTTCAAAACTGATGATATTGTGGATGCATTCGTTCTTTTCATTTCATCATGTCTTATTTCTCCATGATTTTGACCGCCTTATCCTCGCTCATTCCGTCGCTTTCATTGATCTCGTAGACGGCATATTCGATATTCTCCGTCTTTTCAAGAAGCAATGTGATGTGCTCACGGTTGGTATCAGAAATAAATACCTGACCTGTACGCTTAGAATCGCTGATGAAATCAATAATTCTTGCCATACGATGCTCATCAAGTTTATCGAAAATATCATCAAGAAGTAGGATCGGCTTGACGTCGCTCTTGGCCACAAACATGTCAATCCATGCGAATTTCAATGCCAAAAGCATCGTCTTCATCTCTCCCTGCGACGCGATTTTCTTAATCTTTCGTCCAGTACGTTTGAAATTATAATCGTCGCGATGAACGCCCCACGTTGTGAAGCCTCGACGTTGGTCCTCTCCACGCAAGTTTTGAAGCATAGCAAAATAATCCTGCCCCATCGCTTGTGAATGGTATTCTATATCCACGCCTTCTCCCTCCTCTGCATCGTACGAAATTTTACGATACACCTCGTCGACTTTACCTTTGAAGGTCTCAATAAACTCCTGGCGTGATTTCAAAAGGAACATTCCCGCCGACGCGAGTTTATCCTCATAGCTCTCAAATATTATCGGATCGACGTAGGTTTGCGACGTCAACAGTGCATTTCTACCTCGCAAAGCATTCTTGTAGACAAGCAGAGCATCCAAGTATTTGCGATCAAACTGGGATATGCAACCGTCAATAAACTTGCGTCGTTCCTCCGATGCCCCCTGAATGATTTCAATGTCTTTCGGAGCCACCAATATCGCTGGAATCAAACCGATATGATCGGAAACCTTCTCGTATTCCTTGCCATCACGTTTGAGCATCTTTCTACCCTTGTCGAGAGCACATGATATCTCAAACTCTGATTCTGCACGGTGATAATGGGCTTTTAGTTGGAATCCTGTCTCTCCGAATGTCACATTATCCTTATCCTCACGGTTAGATGGTGATTTAGAGAAAGATAGGTAGTAGATGGAATCGATAATATTGGTCTTGCCGACACCGTTTTTGCCTATGAAGCAGTTGATATGCTTGGCAAAAGTGAGGTCGGATCTACGAATATTGCGAAAATTGTATATTGACAACTTATGTAGAAACATTTCCGTCTATATTAAATGCAGGCCCCCTATAGGGAAGATCGCACCTGCCAAAAGTCCCCTATAGGGGATTTAGGGGCTTATTCTTCGTCTTGAGGAGTTAGCGGAATGATCTTCTTCGCCTTCTTGGCATCATGTTTAGCGTAAGCATCAACAATCTTCTGCACAAGAGGATGGCGAACGATATCCTTAGTATTAAACTCAATCTTTGCCACTCCGTTGACATTCTTAAGCACACGTAAAGCTTCACCTAGTCCAGAACGTTCACGAGCAGGAAGGTCGATCTGAGTCATATCTCCTGTTACCACAATCTTACTGTGCTCACCCATACGAGTAAGAAACATCTTAATCTGCTGAGTTGTAGTATTTTGAGCCTCATCAAGGATGATGAATGCGTCGGATAGTGTACGTCCACGCATAAAAGCCAACGGAGCTATCTGGATGATTCCGTTTTCCATATAATCCTTAAGTTTTGCACCAGGAATCATATCCTGCAAAGCATCGTAAAGTGGCTGCAAGTACGGATCAATCTTTTCTTTCATGTCTCCTGGAAGAAAACCAAGTTTCTCGCCAGCCTCAACCGCAGGTCGGCTCAACACGATTTTCTTAACCTCCTTGTTTTTCAAAGCTCTCACAGCACAAGCAATGGCGATATATGTCTTACCACTACCGGCAGGGCCTATAGAGAAAATAAGATCATTTTTATCGTATGCTGCCAAGAATTTCTTCTGAGTAGGAGTACGAGCCGTGATAGGCTTGCCGCTTATACCATAGATGATAAGATTATTCTCAACCTGTACTTTTGGTTCACTGCCCTTAATAAAGTCGATAATCACCTCCTCCGTCAACTTATTATAAGTGGCGCAGTATTTCTCAAGTTTGGTAATAACCTCGTCAATGACTGCAATTTCCTCCTCGTCGCCATTGATTTTGATTGCGTTACCTCTGGCAATAATCTTCACTTTGGGATATAAATCCTTGATAAGACGGATGTTAGAATTGTTAACTCCGTAAAAAATAGTGGGGTCAGCCACCTCCAGTTCTATGATTTTTTCTATCACTCTATAAGTATAAATCTGTGTTTCGACAAAAATACAAAAATAAAACGATGACGGAAACGAAAACGAAAACTTTTAAGTCTTGCGACCGATTTCATAGAAGCAAAAAAAACGAGGAAGGATTTCCCCGTCTCTACAAAATTTCAAAAAAATTAAAACATCTCTTTATTTAGAGAAGATATAGTATGTGAAGTTAGCATGGGTATTGTGACTCCATACGTCTCCTTGAAAATAAAGATTTCTATAATTCAAGTCATGTCCTATGCCAATGGAAGCACGTTCTCCAATATTGAGATTGACTCCTCCTCCAAAAGCAAAATATGGTTCAATTTCATGATAAGAAAAGTCTCCATCAAAGATAGCGAACACTTTGGGACCTATACCGAATTTGTCTGACACTTGAAAATTGTAGCCAAAACTAACCGGAATTTTCAGGAATTTCATATCGATATTGAAAACAGGTGGACAACCCACGATATCATTTATAACGTCTAAATATTCAACATTGCGCTTTTCTAATGAATAAAGTATGCTTGCGTCAATAAAGGGATAAGATTTTCCTGTAGACTTGAAACGATGCTCGTATGCAACACCTACATTAAATCCAGAGCCAAATTTATTCTCACTATACTCACTCGGATTTTCAACACTAACTTTAGACAGATTGTAGCCCCCAGTCAATCCAAAATAATTCTGAGCCGAAGCTCCTACCCCAGCAAACAACAAGCCTGCACTAACTAACATTTCTTTTTTCATAATAAAAATAAATTAAGTCTAGCGAACCTCTTTTTCGCATTTAATTCAACATTTTTTATGACAATTATATACGTGTTGTCCAAACACGCTTGTTTTTTTAGACGCTCGCCCTTCGGGCTCGCGTTGGAGAGTGGGGTTAGGGCCCAAATAATCAGAAACGGGCCCTTAACAATCCTCATTTTGGACAACTGCTATATAATCTCCTTTTTTATTTCATTGACTTTGCAAATATATGTGGAAATACTATTAGTTGAAATCAAACCTTAGTTTTTTTCGAGAAAATGCGTAAATTTTATCTTTTTAAATAAAAAAGAGACGTGGATAAAAAATCCAAGTCTCTAATTATGAAAAAGTTGTTGTTAATTTCATCTTGCGTATACAGGTCGGATACAACGTCCGCCGCTTCGTCCGCTACTTGTAACCTTAGCTCCACGCTTTGTGAAATCCATTGCATAAGAGAAGTTTCCATTATCGTAGCCATTAGAAGTCCAGTAGTTACCTGACTCATCTGTGTCATACAACTGTGCTCCAAAGAAATATCCTTTTGACGGGATGAAAATGAATTTACCGTTTGGACCAGTAACCTTATAACCCTTTACACCATTCTTCAAAACCCATTCCCACTCACATTTCTTGATCAACTCCTCTGCCTCTTCTTTTGTAGGAATACGCCACTCCTTACCCAATTTTGCAGTTGCAGCATCCTTAGTAGGAAGCAAAATATTTTGAGAATTGATGAACTTCATTGATTTCAACTCAGAAAGCGAGTATGAATATGTGGTAGAGTTTGTGGCATTATAGTTTGCCTTAACCTCTGTTTCACCCCAAGCGTAATAAAAACCTGATTGTTCTGATTTGTTTGCACCCAAATTACATGATGCCCATTTTACTGAAAGACCCATATCAACAATCTTCATTCCCTCGTCTTCAACATCAAGAGTCTCCACTACCTTTCCATTAGCAGTAGCACACTGCTGCTCATTAAGCGATGCAGAAATCTGATCAAAATCTGCATTTGCATTATTAGCGTTGCCACATCCAGTTAAAAAAGCAACGCTCAACACCCCTATAAAAAATCTATCTATTTTCATTGTAGTCCTCAATATTATCCTTAATTGACAAAATTAGCAAAAAAAGACTTCATACAATATATGAAATAGGGAAAAATATCAAAAAATGTTAAAAAAGAGGCGTTTCAAAGACATTTCCTACAATCTAGATGACTTAATGGCAAATTCATTATCTAAAACAAAAAAAGAGTCCACGATTTCATTTGAATCATGGACTCACAATGTGATATTTCGCACAACGATTGTGCAATTATTTATTTTTGAACTTATTGTTTTTCAGCATTTCTTTGGCGTTTTCACTACCAAGCTTGGCTGCCTTCTCGTAGTATTTTTTTGCGGTTTTGAGATCACCGTTATGTTCATAATGGAAAGCCGCATTTTCTAGAGCAGGAAGATAATTTGGATCTAGTGAGATTGATTTCAAGAACAATTTTTCAGCCTCTTCCGGTTGACTCTTGAATGCATGTGCAATTGCAAGAAAATTGTATACATCTGCCTGTTTAGGATTCTCATCAAGTACAGTCTCCAAATTCAAAATTGCATCATCTAGATCACGGTTATCTATCTGCAAAACAGCAAGGTTTTTACGTGCAGTTGAAAGGGATGGATCAAGAAGCACAGCTTTCTCAAAATTAGCTTGAGCCTCATTTTTGTTTTCTGTCAAACGGAAAGCACAACCTAAAGCATTGTGTAGTTTCGCATTGTCTGGAATTCTTTCCATCTGCTCACGAAGACGTGTGATTGCCAACGGTGCAGAGCCTCCGTTCATAATAATATCAGCAGAACCAACAATTGCGTCGACATAAGTGCTATCAAGGCCAAATGCCTGATCATAACTATACTGTGCAAATGTTGAATCCTTCAAACCAAGATATGCGTCACCTAAATATTTGAAGACGACGGGATTAGTTCTGTCTTTCTTCATATATGCCTCACACATCAATTTGGCTGTTTTCCAATCTTCTTTCTTACATGCCTTCTCTATATCTGCGACGGTAGCGTTGGAAATGTTAGTGCAAGAAGCCAACATTGTCATCGCAACTGCAACCAAAAAATATAATCTTTTCATTGTTTGAAATCTTTTCCACAAAATTATGAAAAAAAGCGGAATCAGCCGACTCCGCTTTTTACTTTCTTCATACCCTAGTATCTGCTTTCACGTAGGGGCGACGTATCGTGCCGCCCAAGCCGAATTTTATAATATTTCACTATAGGTATAGCAAAAAGTGTGCCAAGAATAAAAAAAATGCGAAATGAGGAATGCGAAATGAGGAATGACAAGGACTCATTTCGCATTTTTAATTTCTAATTTTCTCATACGCCTCGTTAATCTTCGCCATCATTGCCTCACACTCCTCCACTCTATTCGCATTCTTCTGCAAATCAGGATGATATTTCAAAGCAAGAGCATGATAAGCCTTTTTGATCTCCTCGTCGGATGCTCCCTCTTGCAATCCTAAAATATCGTAATATGGCTTTAATATGTAGACGTGGGGTTCTTGTTTTGATTCGGTATTTTTGAATTCTTCTTCATCAAATTCAGTACGAAGAGGTCTATATTTCTTTTTGTAAAATGCTATGAAGTTTTTGTTGAAATTCAGTTTTTTCAGCATCTCCATCAACACATTCCATTCGTCATTATGGATGCCATCCTCAGCTACTGCCAACTTAAACAACTTTTGAACAAGATCTTGACGAACAGGCAATTCTTTACTGTTCAATATTTCAATTTCTTCCTCAACATTCCCTTCGCTGTATATTTTATCATATACATAAATTTGTAAAACACTACTTTCTACTCCATACCACATTTTCAGCAATTCTATTTGACTTGATTTAGCTAATGCATTCAGCAAACAAATTTGTTGGATTAAAGGCAATTGCCAAATATCATTTTTCAAAAAATCGTATTGACGTTTAGCCTTTGATTCATCCATTCCCAATTTTTTAACATATGATTTTTTTATTTTCAGAAGTAAAAATAACAAAATCAAAACAAGCGGGCCTAACATCAATACCACAATAACCGAGCTGTCAGCACCACGGCCATTGCTATTCTCTATATTAATAAACACTCCCAAAACACCTATAAACAATAATGCACCAAAAATAGAACACAGCGTTTTTATATATAGTTTGTCAAATATAATTCCTTCATATGTTTCAATGAAACTTTTGTATGTATTGTCTATAATCTCCATAATTGCATCTCCATAAACTAAAAAGACGGTGCAAAGATAAACTATGCACCGTCTTCAAAACTTTATTTCAAAATCATTTTAATCTTTTACAAGGAACTTCTTCACTGCAAACCACACAGCGAACAAGCCAGCGAAGTAGATTGCGAAGAAAAGAATTGCAGTTAGCCAATTATTTGGTTTGTGCATCTGCATCTCACTTACTTTCTCCATGTCACCACCAGCGTTGTCTACCAGTTTCTGGAAATCAGGGATATTCTTCACTGCCCACTTGTTGATCACATTTCCACCCTTGATTAGAACAAGTCCTGGATTAGAACGAACGACAGTCTTCAATGTGATCTCGTCAGTATTCAAGAACTTATACTGAGCTCCAGTAGCGTCGATGAAAGCATTAAGTTCATCAGTTCCGATACCAGTAGAAGTAAGCATATATAGTTTCAAACCATTATTCTCACAGAACTCGTGAACCTCATTGATCTTGTGAGCCAACTCCATATCAGCCTTAGTAATCTTAGAAGACACTGCGATGAAAGAGTAACCCTCATTAGCCATAACATCCTCAGTCAAATCACCGTCGTCAGGATCCTCCATTGTGAAATCGTGGATAGGTGGCTCGTACCCCTTCTCTACCAACTCACTTCTTGAAGCATCCGCGTCGATCACCCAAGTAGAATCCTTTGAGATCTCATTATAATCATCGCTTCCGAATTTCACCTCCTTGCGAACGCCATCTTTCTCGTATGTGAAATATGACTCATATACATCCGACGGTGCACCTTCTGGGACAATCATACTCTCAGGGATATTAGTTCCAATGCTGTAAGGACGGAAATCGATGATAGGAAGATTATAATAGCAATAGTAGATTACAAAAATCAAGAAGACGCCGGTATAACCAGATACAGTCAAGAACTTAGAGATTCTCTTGTCGCGAGTGCTATGTTCATGCCATACATATATAATGATACCCATAGCCAAGAAAACGACATTTTTCCAGAAAGTCTGCCAGTTAGTGATTTTCAAAGCCTCACCGAAGCAACCACAGTCTGTTACAGGATTATAGATTGCAATGTAAAGAGTAAGTGGAGTGTAGAACACCATAAAGATCAAGACACCGATAGATGTCAATCTTGGCCAAACACCAAGAAGAAGGCAAGTACCGAGAGCGAACTCAACAATGTTAAGCAAATTACTGCCTAGGAATCCCAACGCCTTCAACGCATCCCAAGAGAATGCAGTCAAATAATCGTCGACCTTATACCAACCGCCTAGAGGATCGATAACCTTAGCGAAACCACTGAATAGAAAAACGACGCCCAAGAAAATCTGTAGGGCCATCACAACATAACCTTTTTGCTTATCTGATATCATAATATGTGTAATTTAGCAAATTAATCGAATGCAAAATTAGCAATTAATATTAAAATGACAAATTGCATTTTGCTGGAGGGTTTGAAACCCTCCCCTACGTGTTAGATAATACGACATATGTAGGGACAGGTTTCAAACCTTCTCGTATATTCACAATCAAATTATGCATAAAGAGATTTTGTCATTTTTTCAATCATAAAACTTTCATTTTGTAGTTTCACACAGAAAAATGCTATCCAAAAGAGCGGAAAGAAGCATAAAAAGGGTGCAAAATCACCAAAATAGGGCATAAATTTTCTGTATAAGGTTACAAATTGACATTTTTACATACATTTTAGATAAAAGTCACCAAAAGTTATGATTTATTAGATTTTTTCCACTTTTTTCTAATTTTTCTTACATTTTCGTTTGTTTTTGTCAAAATTTATATACATTTGCAAACGTAAAACGGACACGGCGGCGACGTTAATACGAAAAACAGCCGTATAAAGTATTCTTTTTACACATTTTAGAAAAAGAATTAAAAATTTTAAACTATCACAAAATGAGCAACAAGATGGTTGAGGATTTCATGGCGAAAGTTATCGCTAAGAATCCAGGTGAGGAAGTATTCCACCAGGCAGTTCGTGAGGTAGTAGAGAGCTTGCTACCATTCATCGAGGCAAACCCTAAGTACAAAGAGGCTAAGATTCTTGAGAGAATGTGCGAGCCTGAAAGAGTAATCATCTTCCGTGTTCCTTGGATCGACGATAAGGGCGAGTTCCAGATCAACCGTGGTTTCCGCGTTCAGATGAACTCAGCTATCGGACCATACAAAGGCGGTATCCGTCTTCACCCTTCAGTAAACCTTGGTCTATTGAAGTTCCTTGCTTTCGAGCAGGTTCTTAAGAACTCTTTGACTACTCTACCAATGGGTGGTGGTAAAGGTGGTTCAGACTTCGACCCTAAGGGCAAGTCAGACAACGAGGTTATGCGTTTCTGCCAGAGCTTCATGACAGAGCTTTCTAAGCACATCGGTGCTGACACTGACGTTCCTGCTGGTGATATCGGTACAGGTGCTCGTGAGGTTGGTTACATGTTCGGTCAGTACAAGAGACTTCGCAACGAGTTTACAGGTGTTCTAACTGGTAAGGGTCTTCAGTTCGGTGGATCTTTGATCCGTCCTGAGGCAACTGGTTACGGTACAACATATTTTGCACAGTACATGCTTGAGACTAAGGGTGATAGCTTGAAGGGTAAGACTGTAGCTATCTCTGGTTCAGGTAACGTAGCACAGTACGCTGTTGAGAAGTGTACTCAGCTAGGCGCAAAGGTTCTTACAGTTTCTGACTCTAACGGTACTATCTACGATGCAGACGGTATCGACGCAGCTAAGCTTGCATTCATCTTCGATTTGAAGAATGTTAAGCGTGGTCGTATCAAGGAGTACGCTGCTAAGTATCCATCAGCTAAGTACTTCGAGAACGCACGTCCTTGGCAGATCGCAGACATCAAGACTCTTGATGTAGCTATGCCATGTGCAACTCAGAACGAGCTTGATGAGGCTGATGCAAAGGCACTTCTTGCTAAGGGTGTTAAGGTTGTAGCTGAGGGTGCTAACATGCCATCTACAGAAGAGGCAGTTAAGGCATTCATCGACGCTAAGATCCTTTACGCTCCAGGTAAGGCTTCTAACGCTGGTGGTGTTGCAACTTCAGGTCTTGAGATGTGTCAGAACTCTGCTCGTCTATCATGGACAGCTGAGGAGGTTGACAACAAGCTTAAGGGTATCATGAAGGACATCCACGACAACTGTGTTAAGTACGGTAAGGATGAGAAGACAGGTGTTGTTAACTACGTTAAGGGTGCTAACATCGCTGGATTCGTTAAGGTTGCTGACGCTATGTTGGCTCAGGGTCTTTGCTAATCCTAACTTGAAATATGCATAATTGAAAGGATAGGCTCTCGAAGAAATTTGATTGTCTATCCTTTCTCTTTTTAATTCTTTCGTATTATATTTGCGACGCGAAAGAAATTCAAAAGAATTTAATCACATAACACAATTCAAATATATCATAATTCAGATATGGCTAAATTGAGAATCGCTGTAGTAGGCTACGGCAATATCGGAAGATATTCAATCGAGGCTCTTAGAGCAGCTGAGGACATGGAGATCGCTGGTGTTGTAAGAAGAAACGCTAGTGTTGTTCCAGATGAGATCAAAGATTTGAAGGTTGTTTCTAACATCGACGAGCTTGGTAAGGTAGACGTTGCTATCCTTGCAACTCCAACTCGCGACGTTCCAGCAACAGCTTCTGCTTTGTTGGCTAAGGGAATCTGCACAGTAGATAGCTACGATATCCACGGTGGTATCTGGGATCTACGTCAGCAGCTTGACGCAATCGCAAAGAAGAATGGCACTGCTGCTATCATCTCTGCAGGTTGGGACCCAGGTACAGACTCAGTAATCCGTACTCTTCTTATGGGTATGGCTCCTAAGGGTATCACATATACTAACTTCGGACCTGGCATGAGTATGGGACACTCTGTAGTGGCTCGCTCAAAGAAGGGTGTGAAGAACGCTCTATCAATGACTATTCCATTGGGTACAAGCGTACACCGTCGTATGGTATACGTTGAGCTTGAGGATGGTGCAACTCTTGAGGAGGTAACTAAGGAGATCAAGGCTGACGACTACTTCGCACACGATGAGACTCACGTTATCCCAGTAGCTAGCGTTGACGATGTTCGCGACATGGGTCACGGTGTTCTTCTTGAGCGTAAGGGTGTGAGCGGTAAGACTCAGAACCAGTTGTTCACATTCACAATGAAGATCAACAACCCAGCTTTGACTGCACAGGTACTTGTATCTTGCTGTAGAGCTGTGAAGAAGCAAAACGCAGGTTGCTACACTCTTCCTGAGATCGCTCCAATGGATCTTCTTGCTGGTGACAAAGAGACACTTATCAAGGCTCTTGTATAATTCCTGATTATACAATTTGTAAAGACGCGAGATCTCGCGTCTTACAAATTACAACAAAATATAAGCGGTGATTGCATTTGCAGTCACCGCTTAATGTTTATTTACGACTCATCAACCTACGAAATAGCCATATTTGTCAAATTTAAGTATCTCTCCATTTCGTTTGACAGTATATGTGCCGTCTTCTTTATTACTTGACACATCTTCATAAATAACAGGAAAGACCTCAATACCAGCAGCATTCACTAAACCGTATTTATCATCAAGTCTCACCACAAATAAGTCATTTTTATCCATGCTCCATATACAATCATATTTGCATGGCACTACAATATTCAATTCAGAATCAACAACACCGTCCTTACCATTACGAGTTATTTCGTAATAACCATCTCCGAGGTCAGGAAGAACTGGTTCATTATCAACTTTGCTTACAGGAATACCATTTACCGACTTGACTATCTTATTTCGAGAAGACACTATTACATTTGCAGATGAAAAGAGTCTCTCGAATCGATGCCATCTTGAAATTTTAAAATTGTCTCCCAAATAGATATTGTTAGAACCGTGACTAATAACTTCTAAATGACACCAAATGTCAACATCATGAAATGTGCGGTCTCCATCCCAATCCCCATCAAGACCTAGAGTGTCAGTTGCCTTATCATAGAAATAACGTGGGGGATTTTCAAACACATCCTGCCATTTTGCATTGATCTTTGTTCCACTCACACCAACACTCACATTTTTCTGAGAAGCCGAATTTATTCCACAAGGCAAACTCGCATCATAATTAGAATAAGGCAACATCTCATAAGGGTCTAGCATAATTTTGTATGCTACTAGATAATCACGTATCTGCGAAAGAACTCCATTAGACAAGTCGTCCAAATACTCACTCATCAACCTAGCTCCAATTCTATAGATAGAGTATTTAAATCGCACATAATCATAAGCCCAATCGTAAATTGGATTTGCGGTCTCTTTTAGATAAAGCAGCATACCGAATTCAGCCAAAGGTTCCTCCACAAATAACACATATGGGAATTTTTTATGCTTCGGACGGTTGAAATAAGCATGCATAGTCTCGTGAGCAAAGGTAGTAACCAGCAACTCGTCCATTATAGAACAGTTTTCAACCTGAGCCATTGCATTTGGATACAGGATCACAACATTTTCGTCCGGTTTATAACAACCAAGCAACAACGAGTCTCCATCACGCATTCTGCGTATCTCTCCCAAGAAATCAGAAATCATTGCACTTGACCTTCCATGACCTTCGTCGAATCTAGCCTCCTCTCTCTTCTTTGTCCAATACTCTTCTGCCTTATCCAAGTATTCACTTGAATATTTGCGATAAGCGACATCAGGATCAATAATGACATCAACTTTCAACGAAGACAAAATGTCCGCAAGAGAACTAAATTTGCCAATAGAGAATGGCAAAGAGGCAGAATTCATCAAAAGACTCACCTGTAATGAGCTTAGCAAATTGTTAGCATCGATAATTTTCATACTCTTAAGATTTAAATTCTTTTCCATAAGCATTTATTTCGGCAATTATATACGTGTTGCCCAAACACGCTTATTTATTATACGCTCGTCCTTCGGACTCGCGTTAGAGAGTCGGGTTAGGGCGTTCCGCCCTTAACAATCCTCATTTTGGGCAACTGCTGCTATATAATCTCCTTTATTTTTAACCACAATGCAAAGGTAGACACCCAATATGCCCTAACAGGGCATACCTTTGGTGATTTTTTCACAAATTATCCGAGTAATAAAATAAGCAGATTTCATTTATATGTATAAAGGTCATTTTTTATTTCAAATCCTTACAAAAACACCATAAAAATTCAATTTTTCGTAGCAAATGAGTTATAAAACATATATTTTTTGCATTATTTTGACAAAAAGCATATCTTTGCACTATAATAAACGTGAATAAGAACATTTTTAGAAATAATACAATGGACAACAAAAAGTTGAGTGATGCACTTAAGTATCACGCAGAAGGACGCCCTGGTAAGATCCAGGTGATCCCTACAAAGCCAACTGCAACTCAGAGAGACCTTTCTTTGGCATACTCTCCAGGTGTTGCTGAACCATGTTTGGAAATCCAGAAAGATAACAACTTTGCTTACGATTACACAGCAAAGGGAAATCTAGTAGCCGTAATCTCTAACGGTACTGCAGTACTTGGTCTTGGTGACATAGGTGCAGTTGCTGGAAAGCCTGTAATGGAAGGTAAGGGATTGTTGTTCAAGATTTTCGCAGATGTTGACGTATTCGACATCGAGGTTAACGAGAAGAACATCGACAAGTTTGTAGAGGTTGTTAAGCCAATCGCTCCTACATTCGGAGGTATCAACCTTGAGGATATCAAGGCTCCTGAGTGTTTCGAGATCGAGGACAGACTAAAGGCTGAGCTTGACATTCCTTTGATGCACGACGACCAGCACGGTACAGCTATCATCTCTTCTGCAGCTCTTTTGAACGCTCTTGAGGTTGCAGGTAAGAAGATCGAGGATGCTAAGATCGTTGTTAACGGTGCAGGTGCAGCAGCAAACTCATGTACTCGTCTATATGTAGCTCTTGGTGCTCAGAAGAAGAACATCGTAATGTGCGACTCTAAGGGTGTTATCAACTCTAAGAGAACAGACCTTAACCCACGCAAGGAGGAGTTCAAGACAGATCTTGACATCAACACACTAGATGAGGCAATCAAGGGTGCTGACGTATTCTTGGGATTGTCAAAGGGTAACATCTTGTCTCAGGACATGGTTCGCTCAATGGCTAGCAACCCAATCGTGTTTGCTCTTGCAAACCCTAACCCAGAGATCACATACGAGGATGCAATGGCATCTCGTCCTGATATCATCTTCGGAACAGGTCGTTCAGATTATCCTAACCAGATCAACAACGTACTTGGATTCCCTTATATCTTCCGTGGTGCTCTTGATACTCACTCAAAGGCAATCAACGAGGAGATGAAGCTAGCAGCCGTTCGTGCTCTTGCAGAGTTGGCTAAGAAGCCAGTTCCAGAAATCGTAAGCAAGGCATACGGTGGTAAGACAATGGCATTCGGTAAGGAGTATTTGATTCCTACAGCTCTTGACCCACGTCTACTTGAGACAGTTGCTCCAGCAGTTGCTAAGGCAGCTATCGAGAGTGGTGTTGCTCGTCACGAGATCAAGGATTGGGATCTATACCGTGAGCAGCTACGTCACCGCATGGGCTTGAACAACAAGCTAATCGACGGTCTACGTGTTCGTGCTAAGAAGGCTCCTAAAAAGGTTGTATTCTCTGAGCCAAACTGTGTAAGCGTACTTGAGGCAGCAGTTTCTGCTAAGGCTGACGGTATCTGCGTTCCAGTTCTTGTTGGTAACGAGACAAACATCGCTCGCATCGCAGAGGAGAACAACATCAATATCTCAGGAATCGAGATCATCAACAACCGTGCTGAGAGCCAGAACTCACGTCGTGAGCGCTACGCTAAGTACTTGGCAGAGAAGAACGCTCGTTCAGGTTACACATACGCTGAGAGCCTAGAGTTGATGTTCAACCGCAGCTACTTCGCTACAATGATGGTTGAGATGGGTGACGCAGACGCTATGGTATGCGGTGTTTACACTAAGTACACAGACGCTATCAAGCCAGCTCTTGAGATCGTAGGAACTCGTGAGGGAATCAACCACATCGCAGCTCTTAACATCGTCAACACAGCTAAGGGAACTTACTTCTTGGCAGACACATTGGTTAACAACCACCCAACAGCAGAGGCACTTGAGGAGATCGTTAAGTTGACTAACGACAGCGTTAAGATCTTCGACGTCGATCCAGTTATCGCAATGCTTTCTTACAGCAACTTTGGTGCTGACAACACTGGTTCTCCAGTTACAGTTCACAAGGCAGTTGAGAGCCTACACAAGAACCACCCAGAGATCTTGGTAGACGGTGAGATGCAGGTTAACTTCGCACTTGACAAGGAGCTTCGTTCAGCTACATACCCATTCTCTAAGCTAGAGGGTAAGGATGTCAACACATTGATCTTCCCTAACCTAAGCTCAGCTAACATCACATACAAGACACTTCTTTCTATGGGTCTTGCTGAGAACGTTGGTCCAGTTCAGATGGGATTGAAGAAGCCTATCTACGTATGTGAGCCAGAGGCATCAGTACGTGACATCATGAACATCGTAACTATCGCAGTTATCGACGCTCAGATCAACGGAAAGAAATAAAAAACCGAAAGGTTAAATTAGACACAAAGAGGCTGCTCAATTATTTGGGCAGCCTCTTTTGTTTAGGTATTTGTCCAAAATGAGGATTGTTAAGGGCGTCCCGCCCTAACCCATCCCACCAACGCGAGTCCGAAGGGCGAGCGTCAATAAATAAGCGAGATTGAACAACACGCACATGATTGCCTTTGTTTATATTAAGTTGACAATGAACCCAGCAGGAAAACTCAGATTTTTCAGTTTATACACAATAAAAATTTTACCTATTCGTTATACCTTAAGTGAAGTCCATATAAGGCGAAGCAAATCATAAATATTGCTAAAATTAAAAAAGTCACATAAATAATCGGCAATTTTTACTATTTTTGCCTAAATTATGATATAATAGGCTTTATGTACGAATATATATCAGGTAAAGTTGTAGAGTTAAATCCTACCAATGTGGTGGTTGAAGCCGGACAGGTGGGATACAACATAAATATAAGTCTCACTACCTATGCTGCACTTGAAGGTAAAAGTGAAGCAAGAGTTTATGTACAACTTATCGTAAGAGAGGATGCACATATTATATATGGTTTTGCAGACAAAAGAGAGCGTGAGGTGTTCAACCTTCTTACTTCAGTAAGTGGAGTCGGAGTAAACACAGCACGTTTGATTCTATCTTCCTATACATCAGCGGAATTGGCAAATGTAATCATGTCTGATGACGTTGTTGCAATCAAAGGAGTAAAGGGTATCGGATTGAAGACAGCACAGAAAATTATCATTGAATTAAAAGATAAGATCAAAGAATATGCAGTCGACGGAGATGCTTCATCAGTAGGTAGTGCAGCAATGCAGGCTAAGGAGGAGGCAGTAGCCGCATTGGTCATGATGGATTGTGCAAAACCAGCCGCAGAAAAGGTGGTTTCATCAATCTTAAAGGTGACACCAAACGCCACTGTCGTTCAATTGATCAAAGAGGCTTTAGCCCAACTAAAGAAAGTATAAATATTTAGATCCCATATAGATGCATTCAATATTGAAGCAGAGAAATATAAAATTCAGCAAAAGAGTGAAGATATTATTTTTCACTCTTATCGCACTTTTTGCTGGATTCACCTCCTTTGCCCAGGATTTGATTCTAAACACAGATGAAAAACCGAAAGAGGACAAAGGTTCAGACATACAAACAGACACTACTAAACTACGTTATCCTATCGCCAAATCGGGAATAACATCACAAGACGAAATCAAGCAGAACAATCCTATAGACATAAAGGAAGGCAATGATTATCAAACAGATGTAGAATACGACCCTACTTCAGGTCTCTACATTTTCCACCGTCGTATCGGAGACATAGATGTAGTCTCTCCTTTCGCTATGACAACGAGCGAATACTCTGATTATCAGCTAAAACGTTCGATGAACTCCTATTGGGCTGAGAAAAACCGTATAGGAGGAGGTGCTGGTAACAAATTCGGACTTGATGGTATTGAGGTCGGACTAGGAGTTGCAGGAGACAAGATTTTTGGACCTGGTGGAGTAAAATTGAAATTCCAAGGAACTGTTGAGTTGGATTTTGGATTCAGCATGACAAAGCGAGACAATCCAAGTATTGCAGAGAGAAACCGTAAAGTGCCAAACTTTGATTTCGACACAAAAGTGCAGATCAACGCAAGTGGTTCTGTCGGAGATCGCATCAATGTAAAATTGAGCTACAATACCGAGTCTTCTTTCCAGGCAGACCAGGAGATGGTAAAACTATCATATCAAGGTAAAGAGGATGATATTATCCGCAGATTAGACGTGGGTAATGTCAGTCTGCCTTTATCTTCCACATTGATTCCGGGAAGCAACTCACTTTTCGGTGTGATGACAGAGTTGCAGTATGGAAAATTGAAGGTGTCTGCTGTAGTATCAAAACAAGAGAGCGAGTCTGAGACCGTATCATCAAAGAATGGTGCTTCAACAACAGAATTTGAAATTGACGTAACTGATTATGATGAGAACAGACACTACTTCCTTTCTAGATATTTTAGAGAGAATTATAATGATTGGATGAAGCAAGTGCCTGTAATCCAGAATGGTATTGTCATCACAAATATTGATGTATGGGTGACTAACACAAACTATACTTCTCAGAGTCAGAACACACAAAGTACCCGTAACATCATTGCATTCAAGAAATTAGGAGAACCTGAGGTCACAAAGGTTGGATATTTCAAAACAATTGGAGCCTATCCTAGAAACGATTTGTGGGAAAAATATACTGAGATAAAAGACAAGAATCACCCATTGCGTACTGCAGACATGATCGAAGACATCGTAGCACTTAACAACATGAAGAAAGATGAGGACTACGCAGAGATCAAGTCAGCAAGAAAATTGTTGCCTTCAGAATATACCCTTAATGAGAATTTAGGATACATTTCACTACGTACAGCTTTGAACAATGGTGAGGTATTGGCAGTTGCATACGAATACCGCATGGGAGGTAAGACATATCGCGTCGGAGAATTGTCGTCTAACCTTTCATCTACAATGGAAAGCAACACTGAATCGGGATCAGCTAATGACGCCCCTGCATTGTATGCTAAATTGTTGAAGACAGTAGAGGTTGATCCAGGCAACGAGGAAATCTGGGACTTGATGATGAAGAACGTCTACAACATTGGTGGATACAACATTCAAGAGAAAGATTTTGAACTTCAGATCAAATGTTTGAGTAGTGGAGGTTTGTATCTTGACTATGCTAAAGAGAGCGACTTAAACTATGCAAAAAAGGATGACTACAAGAACAAGAAATGGATCTATGTGATAGGTGGTGACAGATTGAACAGCAAGCAGCGTAAAATGCAAGACGGAAAATTTGACTTCCTTGAAGGCTATACGGTGTTGGCTTCTCAAGGTAGAATCATTTTCCCATGTATAGAGCCATTCGGTAGTACCATTGAGGATGTAGAGTCAGAAAAAGGAGCTTTAAGCTTCGGCAAACTTTATTCTACAATCAAAACAGATGCGTCTGAGTTTGCAGAGAACGCCAAGTTCAAGATTACCGGTGAATACAAATCTTCATCTGGCAACGAAATCCGAATCAAGCCATATGCGAAGAAGGGTTCCGTCAGAGTTACAGCAGGAGGCCGAACTTTGGAAGAAGGTACCGGCTATACCGTAGACTATGCCGCAGGTATTGTCAGAATTTTGGATGAAGCCGTATTGGCAAGCAACTCACAGGTCAATGTCACATCTGAGAGTGAGAACATGTTCAGCACTCAAAAGACATCTCTAATGGGAGTCAACGCAGAATACAAATTCAGCGACAGACTTTCTGTTGGAGCTACTATCATGCATTTGTCAGAGCAGCCGTTGACTGAAAAAGTGGCAAACGGAAGTGAGCCTAAATCAAATACAATCTGGGGAATCAACGCAGCGTATTCAACACAGAGCAACTGGCTAACAAAAGTGGCAGATGCCATACCATTGGTAGAGGCAAAAGCACCGTCGAACTTTGCTCTATCAGGAGAATTCGCACAGCTTATTCCTGGACACAACAAGCATATTGAGCAGAACGGCGAGAGTGTCGCATACATAGATGACTTTGAAGGCACAGAGAGCAGCATCAACTTGATGAGTGCCAACTCTTGGACACTTGCCAGTGTTCCAATCCGTACTAATCTAGGAAAACTTGATGAAAATAAGTTTGGACAAAGCAGTAAGCTTCACACCTTCGTCCGCGAAAACGACAACTTCTGGAGGAAACAAGACAGCACAAAATATAAAAACGTGGAATTTGGTTTGGAGAGAGCTCATTTCGCTTGGTACCAAATTGACAACATCTTCCAACGTAGTGGTGGCAACAAACCTGACGGCGTATCAAACGAAGACATGTCAAGCAATTTCACACGTCAGGTAGTTGAGCAAGAAATCTATCCTCAGAAAGAGGCAAGAAGTGGAGAGCCTTCAACAATTTCAACATTTAACGTCGCATACTATCCAAAAGAAAGAGGTATGTACAACCTTGATGTTGACAAGATGAATGCCAACGGAGAATTGGAAGACCCAGAAGATCGTTGGGGAGGTATGATGCGTAAGTTGGAGACAACAAACTTCAGCAAGAGCAATATAGAATACCTAGAGTTGTGGATGCTTGACCCTTATACAGACGAGAATTTTAATAGAGACGCAAACGGAAACAAGATTGAAGGTAAATTGGTGTTCAACTTAGGAGAAATCTCAGAGGACATTCTTCACGACAACGAGATTGAGGCCGAGGAGCGTTTCATTCCAGAGACTGATCCAGCAAAAATATCAGAAACTATTTGGGGAAGAAAGCCATTAGGCCGTGCGACAGGTAAATTTGACAACGACTATATCAAGTACCAAGACTTAGGTTTGAACGGAAAGAGTTCAGCTGATGAGAAGGAATTTGATACTTACAAGAAATACCTTGAGGGACTATCTGCTAAGAATGTAGCCAACTATGACGCATTTGCAGCCGACCCTGCTGGTGATGATTTCGTTCATTACAGAAGAAGCACAAACAGTGGCATTCTTGAGCGTTACCATTTCTATAATGGTATGGAAGGCAATTCAATTGTAGACGGAAGCGGAGATAATGCTACTGCAGGATCATGGGTGCCAAACTCAGAGGATATCAACGGAGACAAGACTCTTAACACAAGAGAGAAATATTACGAGTATGTGATCGACATCAAGCCTGAGACATTCGAGGACACTACTCACTGGGAGGATCACCATATCATAAACATGACTCCAACTAAATCAGGAACACTTCCAAACGGAGCAACTAAAAATGTTGTATGGTATCGTTTCAAAATTCCTCTCCAGGAAGGTGATGTGAATGGTACAGACAACACTACAAAAAAAGGTCCTAGTTTCACTTCAATCCGTTATATGCGTATGTATATGACAGGATTTAAGGAGACAGCATACCTTCGTTTTGCAGGAATGAATTTGACTCGTACAGATTGGAGATCTATCACTAACCATGGAGACGCATCATTGTTTGCTGGAAGTGACAACAAATACACAGACAACATCAAAACAAATACAGAGGCGATGCAGATTTCTTCTGTATGTATTGAGAAAGATAAGCAGAAAAAACCTGTTGGATATTTATTGCCTCCAGGAATCAAACGTTCTCTTGACCCTTCAACAAGTGTGAACAGAAATGAGAACGAGCAGTCTATGCGAATGGTTGTTAAGAATTTGAGACCAAAAGAGACTGTTGCTGCATACAAACGTACAACACTGGATGTTCGCCAGTATGAGCGCATGAAGATGTTTGTGCATTTTGAAAATGAATTCGAAGATCCGATTCAGTCGGCCAACGGAGTTCAGTTCTATATGCGTATTGGTACAGATTACACAGACAACTACTACGAGTATAAGATCAACAACGTTATATTTACTCCTTCTGGAGAGTCAACAAGCCGCGGTGTTTGGCCAATGGAAGTTGATTTCGCATTTGACGATCTAGTAAACCTTAAGATGGAGCGTAACAAAGCCGACAAAGCAGGTAGAGCATTCGATCCATCAATGCGTTACACTAGAGCATACGGCAACAACGAATTGACAGTCAAAGGACATCCTTCATTCGGAGATATCCGAACAATCATGGTCGGAGTAATCAACGAGAGCGGAGAAGCCAAGGATATGGAAATCTGGTTGGATGAGTTGCGTATGTCTGGATTCAATGAAGACGGAGGTTGGGCAGCATTAGGTAAGGTTGGATTTACGTTGAGCGACTTTGCTTCATTCGACGCTACCGGAAGAATCGAGACTACAGGATTTGGAGGAATTGAGTCTAATGTGATGGACCGTAATTTGGAGGACACATACTCATTAGATATGTCTGCGACGGTACAGTTGGGCAAGCTATTCCCTGAGAAAGCCCACGTCAACATGCCTCTAACTATCACTCATAGTCGTGAGAAAGAGATGCCAAAGTATGATCCTACAAATACAGACGTGCTTCTTGCAGACGCATTAGAAGATGCAACGAAATCATACAAGGATTCTCTAGAAAAGATATCTGTAGTGTCAAGCGAGCAGACAAGTTTTGCTTTGACAAATGTAAGAGTCGGAATCACAAGTAAGAATCCGATGCCATACGATCCTGCAAACTTCTCATTCTCATTAGCGTTCACAAAACGCAATGAGCATGATATTGATGTTCAGTATGATATGACAAGAACTTACCGTGGTAATTTCAACTATTCATATTCATTGTCGCCTAAGGTTATTTCACCATTTAAGAATTCTAAGTTCTTCAAGGCAAGAAAATGGAAGTTGTTTACTGATTTCGGATTCTACCCTATGCCAAACAGTTATACATTCTCTGTCAACATGGACAGATCGTATAACGAGATTTTGGCAAGAGAATTGGGAACAACTCAAGTCTTCTCAAACTGGGAAGATATGGTCACAGACATGACTTGGGACAAGAGTTTCAATATGACACGTCGTGCTGATATCAAGTGGAACTTCACAAAGAATATCAAGCTATCGTTTGCGACAGCCATGAATTCTGAGATTGAAGAGGCTCTTGCTTACAATACTGAGACGCCAGACCTTCCACGTATGAGAGAGTATAAATACACACGCAACTACATCTACGATTTGCGTGAGGATTCTATCACTCAGTGGGCTAAGGATTTGAGAGAGACAACATTGAGAAGTTTCTTGGCTGCAGGAGAACCATACAACTATTCTCAACAGCTAAATATCAGCTATTCAATTCCTATCAACAAGATTTCAATCTTTGATTGGATTACTGCAAACGCGTCATACTCTGGCAACTATGATTGGCAAAGAGGTGTCACTCTT
The DNA here is from genome assembly GCA_045641065.1 of Paludibacteraceae bacterium. Classification (GTDB taxonomy): domain Bacteria; phylum Bacteroidota; class Bacteroidia; order Bacteroidales; family Paludibacteraceae; genus UBA1723. The sequence continues at coordinate 25,440 of JAZUGF010000132.1, forward strand.
GATGTAAACACATACACATCTAACAATGACATCGCTGATTCAAAGCGTTCATGGAATGGTGACATCCGTTTCAACATGGAGACTCTTTACAACAAGTCAAACTATTTGAAGGATGTAAACAAGAAGTTCTCAAAAGCGACTCTATCTAAGAATGCGAACGAGAAACTTGCAGCAAGAAAAGACACAACAAGCAAGGAAGAGAACGCAAAAGTCAAACAGCCAAAGTTATACGAAAGAAAAAACCTTCGTTTGAAGAAAGGCAACAAGACTAGAATCAGCCACCGTCTTGCAACAACCAGAGTCATCGTTGACGCACTTGATAAAGATGGCAAGCCTTACGACTTGAAGTTCGAGGTCATCGATCAGAATGCAATCAATGTCATTGCAAAGGAAGATGTCAACAACATTTCTCTAACAGTCAAGGAAAAGACAAGAAAGAATGAAACTCTTGGTGATGTGCTTGATGGATTCGTAAGAAGTTTGATGATGGTTAGAAACGTAAGTGGAAACATCCGATTGACAGAAGGAACGACACTTAACGGTTACAACTGCGGTAGTGGATTCTTAGGTCAGGCAGGAAGTGGAGAACCAGGAGCCAAGTTCACATTTGGATTCTACAATGCTGCCGACGCTATTGAAGAGGCAATCAACAAGAACCAGCTTGGTCTAAGTGATGTAGTCAACCCAATCGTGTTGAGCCACGATCAAACAATACAGGCTAAAGCAGTATTGGAGCCATTTACAGGAATCAAGTTTGATTTGAATGCAGCATCTTCTTGGAATAAGAGTGACGAGATATACTACTTTGATGGCTACCAAAAGAATACAGAGGATATCTTTACAGGTTCGCACAGTCATACTGACATTGCATTGCGTCGATCATCATTCAAGAGAGGAGCAACAACGTCAAGTGAAACATTTGCAGACTTCATAAACAATGTCTACAAAATGCGTTCACACATTGAGAATCTAAATCCGAACAGAGGCGACGTTGAAGTTCCTTTGAACTCAGCAGATGTACTTGTTCCTGCATTCGTCGCAGCTTACAAGGGTGAGGATCTCAATCGAGAGAAAGACCAGAAGATAGTAAGAAGAATCGGTAAGATGCTTCCAAACTGGAAATTCTCTTTGGATTTGTTAAGCAAGGCCCCTATCTTGAAAGAAGGATTCAAGGCATTCAACATCACTCACGGATACAAGTGTACTTACAACATCAACTCATTCAGCAAGCATCAAGATTGGGTTGAAAAATTCGACGACGGATTTGGAACAATCCAAGTAGAGGGTGAACCTACTGAATTCTTGGTAAGAAACACAAGAGTGGACAATGTCAACTTCACTGAGGCATTCAATCCTTTAGTTGGTATCAACTCTACATTGAACAACAGCGTACGATTGAAGTTTGAGTACAACAGAAACCGCACAGCAGGTTTGGATATTCCTGCACTACAGATTGTTGAATCATACAGTAAGGGATTCAAGATCGGTGGAGGATACAGAATCGACAACTTCGGTGTTATCATCGGATTTGTGGATCAGAAGAAGAAGACAAAAGTCAACAACGATTTGAATCTTAACTTGGATATTGACTTCAAGAATACAGAAGCATTCATTCGTAAGTTTGAGACTATCGCCAACACAATTGAAGAAAGAAGCAGCGGATTGCAGACTATGAAAGCAGAATTTACTGCTGAATACGTAGTCAGTCAGGCGATGAAGATTTCCTTCTTCTACGATAGAAGCGTATCTAAACCAAGAGTTTCGACATCGTATCCAATCACAACGTCGAAATTCGGATTCAAGCTTCATCTATTGTTGACTGAATCAACATCAAGAGATGATTAAAGACAACCAATAACAGAAAAATCGTAGAGACGCACCTCTACGATTTTCTTTATAGATAAAAAGTGTACAATTTGCAGAATATTAGCATTTTCGCATCATTCTAAATGTAAAAAGTAAAAAATATCAAATTAACTTTGTCGTAGCAAAAACGTTTTCTATATTTGCTCGATAATCATTAGCAATTAAAAGGAATTTAAAAAGTTTTCATCTATGAGTAGAACATTTACTAAGTTATTTTTTGCAGTAGCCATGATATTTGGCTTACTAAACACTGCATTCGCCGACAAGTATAAGGCGACAATGAAATTCGGAGGAATCGCTTCTGGAACATCAGAAAATGTTGATGCCGAAATCACAAAAGATACTAATGGAGTTTATGCCATCAATTTTTCAGGTTTCAATGCAAGTATCCAGATTTTAGGAAATGTCAAAGGTGGATCAGCTGACGTCACTTCCCTATCAGGATCTGAGCCTGGAGAGTTGAAAAACACAAGCACTTCAAAGTTGAAGATTGCAGGAGAAACTCTTAGCATCACTGAATTTTCTGCTACTATTGACGAGGACGGCAATGGTTCAGGATCATTCGTTGGAAGCAAGAACACTGGACTTATGCCAATTGAGGCCTCTTGTGAATTCACACTTGTAAAATTTGTAGATAACGATACAACTGTAACTAGTGAAATCGCACTTGACGATGTACCTTTCTACAACAAGGTTATCGACTTGTCAAAAGTTGGAGACACAACATTGACAAACAACGACTCCACTGCAGTTGGTATCAGACTATTCGGAAGCAAGGCTGAGTTTGCAATGGCAGACTTTGAGATCTCTGTAGCCAACTTGAAAATGAAGCAGAGAATGTTGCTTGAGAATCTTGTTTGGTCAAAGAACAAGACAACTGAGGACATCCATATCTCAGGAGAGACTACAATGGCAATTGAGAATTTCAATAATATGACTGTACCTGCAATTGCAAACATCATTGTATCAAAGGATGGTGTTATCAATGGCACTATCGACATCCTTGCTAACATGTTTACATTCAACTACCAGATCACTGTAGTTTTTGGAAAGCAGGCTGAAGGTGTTGTTATCGAGACTAAGATTTTGGATTATGAGAAGACAACAAGCTATGCAGTCATCTCAGATAAAGAGTTTGCAAACGATTCTCTCATCTACTACAACAATGATGGCATCTTGATTGAGGACATTCATTATTCAATCGTAGATCAGCCAATGACATTGTTGATTAAAGAATACGAAAAGGCTGCTCCTGTTATCCTTGACACTATTTTGGGCGACAAGATCCTTCAATATTCTCCGACAATGATCCATGCAAATAAAGCAGAGGCATACATTACTGTCAAAGGAGAGGTTGTTTACTTGAAGGATATTGACATCGAGTTAAATCTTAATGTTCTTGAATCAAATGCTGCATTCGGTTCGTTGACAATCCTTGACGGTGGTCCTGCAACAAACGAGTTCATTGATCCAGAAGGTCCAATTGTTTTTGAAATGGTTGGTAGAAATATCACTATGATTGTCGACACTACAGGATTCGGATTGGATGGATACACTGCAGATTCTGAGTTCAATATTTTAGGAGTCTACGACAAGGCAGACGGTCACATTAAGACAGTTAAGTTGGCTGATTTTGCTGCTGCTATGGAAGCTGCAATCAGCGAGGCAAAGGAAAAAGACGGACATGGTGTAGAGGTTGAGGTTGTTGCTACAGACAAGGCAGGCAACACAACTACATTCCCTGTAACTTGCTACGCTAAGCCAGCTCCAGTTTCAATCGAGGAGATTGCTCCTAAGGTTTCTGCTATCCGTGTTGTAGCAGACTCATTGACAGGTAAGGCTATTGTAAACCTTGACTCTGTAGAGATCAAGTATGTGGCAAAGAACGAAAATCTTGGTTTGTCAAAAGAGCTAGGTTCGGTTCCTGCACAAGTATCATATGCTGGTTCAATCTACGAGCTTCCTAGAGAAATCGAGATGCCTGTTGGCAATGATGTAATCACTTACATCTGGGAGAACCCTTATACTGGAGAAGCAAAAGAATTGACTGCAGACGTAAAGGTTTACGAGACTGTATCTAACATGACTAGCATCGCAAACGTAGCAAACAAGGCTGTTTCTGTAATCTATAAGAATGGTATCTTGGTTGTTGATGGAGCTAAGGATGCAAACGTGAGCATCGTAAACATCAGCGGAGCTACAGTTTACTCTGGCAAAGCAGGTGCAATCAACCTACACAAGGGAATCTACATTGTAAAGGTTGACGGAAAGGCTTATAAGGTAGTTGTGAAGTAATTTTGATTCACATATCATTTATGATAGAGACGTCGCAATGCGGCGTCTCTACATTTTTATTTATATTTGCAAAAAATAATTAAAGAAGATTATATAACAGTTGCCCAAAAATGAGGATTGTTAAGGGCCCATGTTTAATTATTTGGGCCCTAACTACCCCACCAACGCGAGTCCGTAGGACGAGCGTATAAAGAAAAACCGTGTGTTGCTATTGTATGTTTAATCGAGGAATGCTTTAGCTTCACGAACCGGTCACATTTTGTGACTAGTTCGTCCTTTTCTTCTTTAGATAATTGAAACATAAATCTTTCTGGAAATCTATTGATATTTTAGTTTTTTTATATTTATACTGCATCTAATCAAATGACTAAACTTAATTTATTGCGAAAATATATGAATTTTATAATAATTCTGAATAGATCAAATCCCATTCAATAATTTTAAGAACCATTTTACGTTCCTTGTTGCAAGACGGGGGCGTTGAGAAAAGTTATGCTCAAATTCCATTCAATAATTTTACGAACCATTTTGCGTTCCTCCTTGCAAGACGGGGGCATGCCCCGTCTCTACGAATTCCTCCATTCAACCCCTCTAAATCTCCCTTAATTTCGGCCACGGTAGCCAATCGTCATGCGACGATTGCCAACCATGGCCTGGTTTAATAACCGTTCCACGGTAGATTAGTGAGCCATCTCCTCCCTTTAAGTGAGGTCGAGAGGATCTCATTCCTAATTCAACCGATTGTTAATATTTGTTAAAATTGGGGGGGGGTAAACATTGTATTTGAAAATTTCTTTATTTTGCGTAATTTCGCAAGAATCGAAATGGAATTTGCTAATATGGAATTCAATATTTGGGACTATGCTTAATATTAAAACCTCACAAAGATTAATCACTTCCATCGCGGCTATGTGTGTTGGAATGATGTCGTATGCGGTAAATCTGTGGTTTTGATTTTTTTATTTTTATGAATAATAGACGAATTAAAATGATTTGGAGTAAATTACAAAAGGCATTTCTTTCAGCATTAGTGCTGATAATGCCAGCAATCCTGCAGGCAAAAGATGCAACTGTCAAGAGAGTAGAGTTTGAAAAGACATCTTCAAACGACTTTATGAAATGGAGCCCTATCGGAGAAAAAGGAGTGATTTTTGCCTCTAAGGAAGATGACAAACAGAAAGGTGCAGAAAAGA